>DATATJ010000319.1:0-7531 GCA_036268855.1 Vicinamibacterales bacterium | reverse complement strand
ACGCGATCGTTTTTGACGAAGCAGCTGCAGACGGTGGCGAATCCACAGTCGGTCGCCGACGGGGCCCGAACGCCGTCGCTCGGCACGCTCACCTTCCCGCTCGTCCTGCAGCACGTCAGCGACATGACGACCGTGAGCGATGATCTGCTGCTGCGCGCGATGTTCTATCTCTGGGAACGTTTGAAGCTTGTCGTCGAGCCCACGGGCGCCCTCGCCGCGGCGGCCGTCCTCGAAGGCGGCATCGCGCCGCCGGGAGCGCGCGTCGGCGTCATCCTCAGCGGCGGCAACGTCGATCTGTCGCAGATGGCCGTGTGGCTCTCCGCGCGTTGAGGCAGCGTGTGCGGTGGGGTTCCGAGCGCGACGCGTTCGCTCGTCAGATTGCTGGAACGCGATGCGCCGCAGGGACTCGCATCGCCCGTTTTCGGCGCCACACGCGAAACAGCAGCAGCAGCCCCACGATGGAGGCATACATCAGCGGGCTGCGAATGTCGGCTTTCACCAGCCACCAGTAGTGAATCACGCCGAGGGAGGCGGACGCGTACACGAGGCGGTGCAGCGTCTGCCACTTCCGCCCCAGCCTTCTGATCATCCCAGCTGTAGAGGTCGCCGCGAGCGGCACCATCAGCGTGAGCGCGGCAAAGCCGATCGTGATGAAGGGCCGCTTGTAGATGTCGGCGCCGATCGACGCGGCCAGATTGCGCACGATCGTCAGCGAGACGATGCCGTTTGGGAAATCGAGCCCCGCGAAGCGGTCGACGATGACGTACGTGAGGAAGTGCAGCGTGCCGTAGAAAAATGCGAACAGCCCCGCCATGCGACGGAACTTGATCGCCGCGTTCCAGCCGGTGATCCGGCGCAGCGGCGTGATCGCCAGCGTGATGCACAGGAACCGGAGCGTCCAGATGCCGGTCTCGTTGGTGATGTCGCTGAGCGGATTCGCGCTGAGGTGATCGGTGAGCGCCGCCCACACCAGCCACGCGGCCGGACCGAGCGCAGCGAGAAAGGCGAGCGGCTTGAGCCCGAAACGAACGGCACGATCGGAGACTCTCAAGCGGGGCTCTTGCCTCTCATCTGATGATCGGTCGGGGCCGCGGTTAGTAGTTCTTCCGGAGGTCCATGCCGTTGTAGAGGCTCGCGACCTGATCGCCGTAGCCGTTGAACATCAGCGTCTTCTTCCGGAAGAAGCCGCCGCCAATCACGCGCTCGGTCGCCTGGCTCCAGCGCGGGTGATCCACTGACGGGTTCACGTTGGCGTAGAACCCGTACTCGTTCGACGCCTGGAGCTGCCAGGTGTTCATCGGCTGCTTCTCGACGAAGCGGATCTTCACGAGCGACTTCGCGTGCTTGAAGCCGTACTTCCACGGCACGACCAGGCGAATCGGCGCGCCGTCCTGGTTCGGCAGTACTTCGCCGTAGAGGCCGACGACCAGGATGGTGAGCGGGTGCATCGCCTCGTCCATGCGCAAGCCTTCGACGTACGGCCACGTCAGGACGTTCGAGCGGGTGCCCGGCATCTGCTTCGGATCGTACAGCGTCGTGAACTCGACGAATTTCGCCTTCGACGTCGGCTCACACTTCTTGATGAAGTCGGCCAGCGGAAAGCCGACCCAGGGAATCACCATCGACCACGCCTCGACACAGCGATGCCGGTAAATGCGATCCTCCGGCGTCTGCCCTTTCAGGATGTCCTCGAGGTGCCAGACCGCCTTCTTGTTGCACTCCCCGTCCACGGCGACGGTCCACGGTTCGGTCTTGAGGTGTCCCGCGTTGGCCGCCGGGTCTTCCTTGTTCGTGCCGAACTCGTAATAGTTGTTGTAGGTCGTGATGTCCCGCCAGCTGTTCGGCTTGGCGTCGGTGCTGAACGGGCTGCTCTTCACGCCATCCAACTTCCGCTTGTGGGGCGCTTCCTGCGCCCGCAGCACGGCTTCGCTTTCCAGCAGTCCGCCCGCCGCGACGGCTGCGGCCGCGGTCGCCGCGCCGGCCGCGCGCATGAACTCGCGGCGGTTCAAATAGGTGGACTTGCTGGTGATCGAAGAGCTAGGAATGTCCGACGGACGCTTGATCAGCATAATTCTGTTCGTTTGGACGCCATGCGGCGGCCGCCGGTTACGGCTGGCGTGTTCTCATTATATGTAACTACGCGCCGCGGTCGCAGACGGATGCGGGTGCGTGCGTCAGGTGGGGAAAGGCGCGTAGGCTCGGGCAACCGGCCACGGCCGCGGACATACGCCGCCGACCATGACCGGTGATCGCATCGAAAAGCCGGTGTTCTGTTGTCTTAGCTTGTCTTTCGCACGGCCGCCGCGAGCCCGAACAGCGTCGTGCCGACGAGCAACAGCTTGGCCGCGTCCGGCAGCGGTTCGAAGAGGGCCAGCGACGAACTGCCTGCCATGAGCATTACGGGGACGACGCCGGGGGTCGTAGTGGCGGAAGTGCCCGCGTGCGCACGAGGCGCGGGATCGAGCGAGAGGGCGAAGCCCACTGGGACGATGAACGCAGCGACAACCGCCGCCAGAAGGAGAACTCGAAACCGTTTACGAATGAGCCGCATGCAACCACTCTCTCAACCGGACCTGGAACCGTTTCGTCCTGCTGTCGCAGGTGTGAGCCTCGTCAGGTCGACCGCAGTACTCGGAGCGTGGAGCTTCAAGGGATGTGCCACTGAACATTTGCGGCGCGAATCCCTTCACGCCGGGCAAGATCGTGGCGGCCATCGCTGTTGAGCGGAACGAGTTTTCACAAGTTGAGACGGAAGGTCGCCCCGATGCCTTGTGTTACGCTCAATTGCGTCGCCGGCATCACTTGCGTGGCCGGGTCTGAACCGTGAACCTACTCTGTTCAAGCTGATGCCGATGGCCTCGAACGACTCCTACCCGAAGCTGCTGTCGCTGGCGGTACACGAGCTCCGGACGCCGGCGAGCGTCGTGGGCGGCTATCTCCGGATGCTGCAGCGCGATGACGACTCGCCGCTCAACGAGCGCCAGCGGAAAATGATCTCCGAAGCGGAGAAATCATGCGCGCGTCTGGTTCAGCTCGTGGCTGAGCTCAGCGATGTGTCGAAGCTCGACGCCGGTCTGATCGCGCTCGCTCGGCAGCCATTGGACGCCTTTGCTCTGGCGGAAGAAGTGGCCGGTGGTGTGCATGAGGCCGAGGATCGAGAGGTCCGACTCGAGGTTCGAGGTGCCTCGGCCGGAGCGCCAATCACTGGCGATGCTGGCCGCCTTCGGACCGCGTTTCATTCGATATTCAGAGCCATTTTGCGCGAACAGCCGGCAGCTGGCGTCGTCGTCGCGGACTGTCGGCGGGAACTCGACGGCACCGCTGGACGAGCGGTGATCGTCGTGGCGCGGTCTGAATATGTACAGGCGGCATACAGCGCGCCCGCGAGCGACTTCGACGACAAGCGGGGCGGACTAGGGCTGTTGCTGCCGATCGCACGGCGAGTCATCGAAGCGAACGGCGGCCGCATCACGTCACCTGTTGAGCCCGAGAACGCCGATACCGCCGCCGGTCGAGGCGCGGCGGTCATTACCTTTCCGCTCCGGAGCTGATGCTTGAGAAAACCTTTTGTCGCGATCGTCGACGATGATTCCGGATTCGCGAATTACCTGCGGACCTTCCTCTCCCTGCGCGGCTACGAGACCCGGTCGTACTCGCGCGGCGACGAGATGCTGGCGGCCGTGAAACAAGGCGACCCGCCCGATATCGTCCTGCTCGACGTGATGATGCCCGGCATGAACGGCCTCGAGACGCTGCGTGCGCTCAAGGCGGCGAAGCCCGATCTGCAGGCCATCATGCTCTCGGGCCGCGAGCATGCGTCCACGATCGTCGAGGCGGTTCGACTCGGCGCCGCCGACTACGTCGTGAAGCCCGACGACCCTGAGGGTCTCGGGGAGATCGCGCTCGACGCCGCGATCAAGAACGCGATCGAGAAGACGCGGCTGGTGTCGGAAATCACCGAGCTGCGGCGGCAGCTGAGCGACGATCAGGACCGCGCGTTCCTGTTCTGGGGCGACAGCCCCGACATGCAGACGATCGCGTCGGTGATCGAGCAGGTCTCCGACAGCGACGTCACCGTGCTGATTCGGGGCGAGAGCGGCGTCGGCAAGGAGCTCGTGGCGCGCGCAATCCACACACGCTCGTCGCGGAAGGATCGGCCGTTCGTCAAGGTCAATTGCGCCGCGTTGCCGGGCGAGCTCCTCGAAAGCGAGCTCTTCGGCCACGAAAAAGGGGCGTTCACCGGCGCCGCCACCACGCGCATCGGCAAGTTCGAGCAGGCCGACACCGGCACGATCTTCCTCGACGAAATCGGCGAGATGAAGGCTGCGCTGCAGGCCAAGATGCTCCACGTCCTGCAGGACGCGCAGTTCACGAAGCTGGGGAGCAACAAGCAGATCAACGTCGACGTCCGCGTCGTTGCCGCCACCAACCGCGACCTCGAAGCGATGATGATGCGCAACGAGTTCCGCGAGGATCTCTACTACCGGCTGAAGGTGATCGAGGTGACGGTGCCCCCGCTGCGTGAGCGGCGCAACGAGATTTCTCATCTCACGGATTTCTTCATCGACCGGTACGCGCGCCGATACAACCGGCCGGTCCGCCAGCTCTCCGACGAGCTGACCCAGCTGTTTCAGGGCTACGAGTGGCCCGGCAATATCCGCGAGCTCGAGAACATGATCAAGCGCATCGTCATTCTCCAGGACGAGTCGCTCGTCGTGCGCGAGATGACGCGCGCGCTGCGGCCGGCACGCGCTTACGCCACCGCGGGCGTCGGTGCCTCAGCGCCCGTTTCCACGGTCGCGACCGCCGATGAGCCCGACGATGTGGACGTGGCGGACGATGAGGTGCCGGTCGAAGAACCAGTACGCGCAGCAGTCGGCTCGCGCCTGGCTGACGTTGCGAAAACCGCAGCGCTCAAAGCCGAGCGCGCGATCATCGAAGACACGCTCGGCCAGGTGCACTGGAACCGGCGCCGCGCGGCTGAACAGTTAGGCGTCAGCTACAAGACGCTGCTCAACAAAATCAAAGAGTGCGGCATCAGCAGAAAGTAGCTCGGCGGCGATAAGCGCTGAATTTACACAAGAATAGGTAACGCTGTTCCTCGCGTCTTCAGCTTTTCTCCAAGCTGAAGACGCGGCTCTTCCCAAAAGTCCCCAATTTCTCCAATCGCGCGAGATTTCTTCCGCGCTGGCACCTGCATTGCTCAACAGGTGACACGTGACGATCTCGACACACCCCACGGAAGAGACGCGCGAGCGCGCCAGCGTACAGAGCAAGCCCCAAGTCATGGTGGTCGACGACGACGCCGCCATGTGCGCGTTTCTCCAAGCCTTTCTCTCCGAGCGCGGCTATAAGGCGGCGACGATGGCGAACGCCGAAGACGCCGTCGCGCAATTCCAGGTCGAGCGCCCCGCCGCCGTGATTCTCGACGTCGTCATGCCGGGTCACATGGATGGACTCGACGCGCTGGCCGCGTTCAAGAAGATCGATCGGGATGTGCCGGTAATCGTGCTCTCGGGACAAGGACGCACCGCCACGGTCGTGCAGGCGATGAAGCTCGGCGCCTCGGACTTCGTCAGCAAGCCGTTCGACGAAGCCGAGCTCGAAATCCCGCTCACCAACGCGCTGCGGCAGCATCAACTGAACAAGGAAGTGTCGCTGCTGCGCGAGGAGCTCCAATCCAAGTCGAAATACACGATGTTGTTCGGCCACAGCGCGCGCATGGCCGAAGTACAGGACCTCATCGAGCGCGTGGCCGACACCGACGTCACAGTGCTCATCCGCGGCGAAAGCGGCACCGGCAAGGAGCTGGTGGCTCGAGCCCTATATGCGTCGTCGCTTCGGCGCGACAAACCCTTCGTCAAGGTGAACTGCGCAGCGCTGCCGACCGAGCTGCTCGAATCGGAGCTGTTCGGCTTCGAGCGCGGCGCGTTCACGGGTGCCATCCAGCACAAGCCGGGCAAGTTCGAATTCGCCAACCACGGCACGATGTTCCTCGACGAGATCGGCGAGATGAGCCCGCCGCTTCAGGCCAAGCTGCTGCAGGTGTTGCAGGACGGCGAATTCTCGCGGCTGGGGGGCAAGCACGACGTCCGGGTGGACGTCCGCATCATCGCCGCGACCAACCGCAATCTCGAGCATGCCGCCGCGGAAGGGCAGTTCCGCGAAGACCTCTTTTTCCGGCTCAACGTCGTCAGCATCAATATGCCGCCGCTGCGCGAGCGGCGCGAGGAAATTCCCGTCCTGTGTGATCACTTTCTCAAGAAGTACTCGGTTCAATACAACAAGCCCTGCACGGGCCTGTCGCACGACACGATGCAGCTGTTCATGGACCATGACTGGCCCGGCAATATCCGCGAGCTCGAGAACCTGATCAAGCGCGCCGTGATTCTCGGCACCGAGGTGCCGATCCGCAAAGAAATCGCGCACGGCATCGCGATGTCGGCGCACCGGTTGCAGTCGAATGCCGGTCTGCCGGCGGCGAACGGCAGTGGTCAGCCTGCGGGCAGCGGTTCTGCGCCGACCGGCGACGCCAGGACGCCGTCGATGACCGCCGCGAGCCCGGTTTCGATCGCGGCCGCTGCCGCCGAGGCGGGCAACTACTCGCTCAAGGACATCTCGCGCACCGCGGCGCGGGAAGCCGAGCGCGAGCTCATCTTCAAGATGCTGCAGCAGACACGCTGGAACCGGAAGGAGACGGCCGAGATCCTCGGCATCAGCTACAAGGCGCTGCTTTACAAAATCAAAGAGAACGGTCTGGACAAGGCCTCATAAACGTCATGACGAGCAGCTCGTTTTACGAAGAGGGCAGCAAGCTCCTCACGCCCGGCGCCTTCGAGTTCGTGCTCGACAGCGAGCTCAAGCGAGCGGTGCGCTCGCAGAACTTCCTGACGCTCGTGACGATCGAAGCGAGCCGCGAATGGGAAGGCATGACCGTGACGGCCGACGATGGCACGCTGCAGCAGGTGGCGCAGATCATCGCCAAGGAAGTGCGCGACACGGACCTGCTGGGCCACACGGAAAAGGGCACGCTGGCCATCGTGCTGCTGGACGCCGATTTCGAGCACTCCACGCGCGTCATCGATCGGCTCGTCTCGCGCATCGAGAACTATGAATTCCCCACCGTCCTGCGGATTGCGGTCGGGGCCGCCTGCTACCCCACGCATGCCGTCGATGCCGACTCGCTGCGGCGCCAGGCCCTGTCGCGGCCGATCGTGAACTGGCGCGGCGGCATTCGATCGTCGGCCGATCAGAACTGAGGATGATTGCCATGAAGCACACCGCCACCCTCGTCGCGTTCATCCTGGCCGGCACGATCGGCGTGTTCGCCCAGCAGCGCCCCGCCGATGGCGCGGGCGACAGCCCGGACAAGAAGGCCGCACCGCAGGCTCCGGCCGTCAGCGAGGAGTATCGCCTCGGCCCCGGCGACAAGCTGCGCATCGAGGTCTACAAGGATCCGCAGTTGTCGCAGTCGGTGCAGATCCGGCCGGACGGCAAGATCACCCTGCCGCTCATCGGCGATCTCGACGCC
>DATATJ010000318.1:0-20516 GCA_036268855.1 Vicinamibacterales bacterium | reverse complement strand
CGCAGGGCATTCCTTGCCACCACATGGTGGCCGCTTCGCGGCCCGCAGTTCGTGAATCGGAGAGTTGATGAATTGGTGATTGCGTTGCATTCACCAAATCGCCAAATCGCCAAGTCACCAATTGCGAAGCGGAGCGTCCTGAAGGAGCAGCAATGGCAGATCGACAGTACGAGCTCGTCTACATCGTCCCCCCAGACACCACCGAACAGCAGGTCGCCGAGCTGCACCAGCAGATCGAGGCGGTCGTGTTGCGCATGCACGGGGCGATCGAGAAGACCGAGAATTGGGGACGTAAACGGCTCGCCTACGAGATTGCACGGCACAAGGAAGGCGTCTACGTGCTCGAAGTGATCAGCGGATCGGGCGAGCTGATGAAGGAGCTGGATCGCCGGCTGAAGGTGATGGACCTGGTGATTCGCCACAGCGTCGTGCGGGTGGACGAAGAGAAGAAGGTCGTCGATCGCACGCGCACGAAGCGGACGACCGAGTCGGAGCGCCGGCGGGTCAAGCGCGGGCTGCCCCCGCAGCGGCAGCCGGGCGAAGGGCGTCCGGCGGGCGATGCGGAAGACGGCGATGATGACCGGTTTGACGGAGCGGAGGTTTAAATGCCATTCGGACAAGGACGATCGAGCGGAAGCCGGAGCGGCAGCCGCGACAAGAAGCCGGGCGACAAGGAAAAGGGGCAGCGGCGTACGCTGTTCCGGCGCCGGAAGGTCTGCAAGTTCTGCGCGGACAAGATCGACGACATCAACTACAAGGACGTCAAGCTGATCGGACCGTTTGTGCCGGAGCGGGGCAAGATTCTGCCGCGGCGCATCTCGGGCACCTGCGCGATGCACCAGCGGAAGCTGCAGACGGCGATCAAGCGCGCGCGCCAGATCGCGCTCATCCCGTATGTGACGGATTGAGAGGACCGCAATGGAAGTGATTCTTCGAGAACACGTCGAGCATCTCGGCAACCGCGGCGAAGTCGTCAAGGTCGCCGACGGGTACGCGCGCAATTACCTGCTGCCGCGCAAGCTGGCGCTGCTCGTCACCGACGGCAACAAGAAGCAGATCGAGCGCGAGAAGGTGAAGTTCGACGCCAAGGAGGCCGAAGAGAAAAAGGTCGCCGAGGCGATGGCGGAGCGCCTGGCGTCGGTCGAGGTCGAGATCGCGCGGAAGGTCGGCGAGACGCAGGCGCTGTACGGATCGGTCACGAGCTCGGACGTCGCCGAAGCGCTGGCGGCGAAGGGCTTCGACGTCGATCGGCGCAAGCTGCAGCTCGCTGAACCGATCAAGCATCTCGGCGAGGTCCAGGTGCCGGTCAAACTCCACCGCGAGGTCGTCGCGCAGGTGAAGGTCAAGGTGGTGGCGGAATAAACAGTCGTCAGTCGTCAGTCGTCAGTCGTCAGTCACCAGTCGTCAGTCGCGGGGCCGGAGATTTTTTCTCCGGCCTTTTCTTTTCGGGTAGACTCTCTTTTTCCCCCGCTCCTTATGCCCGAGACCGCCATCGCCGAACGCACGCTTCCCCACAATCTCGAAGCCGAACGATCCGTCCTCGGCGCGATCCTGCTGCACAACGACGCGTTCAATCTCGCGGCCGAAGTGATCGACTCGGCGGATTTCTTCCGCGATGCGCACCGCCGCATCTTCGAGAAGATGATCCGGCTCTCCGAGCGCAACGACGCCATCGACCTCGTGACCCTCAAGGAGGAGCTCGGCCGATCGGGCGAGCTGGATGAGGTCGGTGGACCGGCCTACATCACGGCGCTGGTGGACGGGGTGCCGCGCTCGACGAACATCGAGCACTACGCGCGCATCATCAAAGAGAAGGCGACGCTCCGCAATCTGATCTTCTCGGCGAACAAGATCCTGGCGACCGCCTACAACGGCGAGGAAGAGGCCGACGTCATTCTCGACCAGGCCGAGCACGCCATCTTCGCGATCGCCGACGACAAGGTGCGCGACGGTTTCGTGTCGCTCAAGGATCTCGCCCAGGGCAGCCTCGACACGATCGAGAAGCTGCACGCCCGCAAGGAGCTGGTGACGGGCGTGCCCACCGGCTTCACCGACCTCGACGAGATGACGTCGGGCTTCCAGCCGGGCGACCTCGTGATCATCGCGGCACGGCCGTCGATGGGCAAGACGAGCCTCGTGCTGAACATGGCGCAGCACGTCGGCACCCGCACCGACATGACGGTCGGGATCTTCAGCCTCGAGATGTCGAAGGAGCAGCTGTTCCTCCGCATGCTCACGGGCGAGGCGCGGATCGACGCGCACCGCCTCCGCGGGGGCTTTCTCGGCGAGCGCGACTGGGGCAAGCTCTCGCAGGCGATCGGCACGCTGAGCGAAGCGAAGATCTTCATCGACGACACGGCGTCGATCGGCGTGCTCGAGATGCGCGCGAAATGCCGCCGCCTGGCGGCCGAGCACGGTCTGCACATGGTCGTCGTCGATTACGTGCAGCTGATGCAGGGGCGCGGACGCTTCGAGAACCGGACGCTCGAGCTCGCGTCGATCTCGCGGTCGCTGAAAGGGCTCGCGAAGGAGCTGCGCGTGCCCATCGTGCTGCTGTCCCAGTTGAGCCGCGCGCCGGAGTCGCGATCCGATCACCGGCCGCAGCTGTCGGACCTGCGCGAGTCGGGCGCCCTCGAGCAGGACGCCGACGTGGTCGCGTTCATCTATCGCGAGGACATGTATCTCGACAAGGGGCAGCCGCCGACCGACGCACAGGGCGTGGCGGAGCTGATCATCGCCAAGCAGCGCAACGGCCCCGTCGGGGTCGTCAGGCTCGCGTTCATCCGCGAGTTCACGCGTTTTGAAAATCTCGCGGCCGGGAATTCGTAATCGTTGTAATGGTTCGCCCGACCGTCGCGCGCATCGACCTGAACATCCTCAAAGCCAACTACCGCGCCATCGTTGGACATCTCGCGGACGCGCGCGGGCGGCAGGCGGGCGTGATCGCCGTCGTCAAGGCGAACGCGTACGGCCACGGATCGCGTCAGGTGGCGCGCGCGCTCGAGGAGGTTGGCGCCGACCTGCTGGCGTGCGCGGACATCGAGGAAGGAGCCGCGCTGCGTGCGGCCGGCGTCGAGGCGGAGATTCTCGTGTTCGGCGCGCTCAGCGTGAGCGATCTCGATGGGCTGTTCGACTGCCGCCTCACGCCGACGATCTCGACGCCCGGCGCGGCGCGCGCGGTGCAGGACGCGGCGGCGAAGTACCGGCAGCGCCTGCGCTATCACCTGAAGATCGACACCGGCATGAACCGCCTCGGCTTTCGCTTCGACAACCTCCGTCGAACGCTGCCCGAGCTGCTGGCCGGACCCAACCTCGATCTCGCGGCCGTGTATACGCACTTCGCCACCGCAGACGACCCGGAGAGCCCGCTCTTCGGCGAACAGCGCCTGCGCTTCGATCGCGCGCTCTCGGAGATCGACGTCATGCAGCGGGCTCGCGGAAACGCCGGAGGCGGCGCGTCTGCGCCGCGAGCAGGTGCCGCCGCCGATCGCCGCAGCTACCACGTGCACGCCGCCAACAGCGCGGCGCTGCTGCGCGATGCGCGCGTCTGGTACGATCGGGTCCGCCCGGGACTCCTGTTGTACGGCATCGTGCCGCCGCCGCTTGCCTCCACGCTGCCGCTCGTCCCGGCGCTCTCGCTCACCAGCCGCGTGGTCGCGGTGAAGGGCGTGCGGGATGACGAGACCGTCGGCTACGGCGCCAGGTTCCACGCCGAGCGGCCGACGGCTCTCGCCATTGTGCCCGCCGGATACGCCGACGGCCTCGACCTGCGCCTGGCGGGACGCGGCGCCGTGCTGATTCGCGGCCGCCGCGCGCCGATCGTCGGTTCCGTCTGCATGGACATGCTGATGGCCGACGTCACCGGCGTGGACGTCGCGCCCGGCGACGAAGTCGTGATCATCGGCGCGCAGGGCAGCGATCGCATCGACGTCCGCGAGATGGCGGCACAGATCGGGACAATCCCCTACGAGATCCTGTGCAGAATCGGCAGCCGCATCGAGCGAGTCTACTCGATGGGAATTGGGTAATTTGGTAACTTGGCAAATTACCCATTCACCAAATTCCCTGTCGCTGATTCCCAATTCGAGATCATCATGGCTAAGCCCATCAAGACTGTCTTCGTCTGCCAGGAGTGCGGCGCCCAATCGCCAAAGTGGCTCGGACGATGCGCGGACTGCGGCGCCTGGAACTCGCTCGTCGAAGAGCGCCCCGTCGAGAGCGGTGGCGCGCCGCCGGCCGGACACCGCTACGCGCTCGCCGGGGCTGCCGCGGCGGCGCAGCTCTACGCCGACGTCGCGCTCGAACATCATGCACGGATTTCGACCGGCATCGACGAATTCGATCGCGTGCTGGGCGGCGGCGTGGTACCAGGCTCGCTCGTGCTGCTCGGCGGCGAGCCCGGCATCGGCAAGTCCACGCTGCTGCTGCAAGCGGCGGCGAACATGGCCCGGACGATCGGCCCCGTGCTCTACAGCTCCGGCGAGGAGTCGGAGCATCAGATCAAGTCGCGCGGCGAGCGGCTGGCCGTCGGTCACGCGCCGCTGTTCCTCCTCGCCGAAACGTGTCTCGAACGGATTCTCGAGGAGATCGCCCGCATCAAGCCGGCGCTCGTCATCGTCGATTCGGTGCAGACCGTGTTCTCCCTGAAGTTTCAGTCCGCGCCGGGCAGCATCGGGCAGGTGCGCGAGGCGGCCACGCAACTGCTGTTCATGGCGAAGGGGCAGAACATCCCGACGTTCCTGGTCGGCCACATCACCAAGGACGGCAGCCTCGCCGGTCCCAAGGCGCTCGAGCACGTCGTGGACACCGTCCTCTATTTCGAAGGCGAGCGTCATCACTCGCACCGCGTCGTCCGCGCGGTGAAGAACCGGTTCGGTGCCGCGAGCGAGCTGGGAGTCTTCGAGATGACGTCGACGGGCTTGAGGCCGGTGCCCAATCCGTCGAAGATGTTTCTCGCCGAGCGGCCGACCGGCGCCCCGGGGTCGGCCGTGCTCTGCTCGGTCGAAGGGTCGCGGCCGATTCTGGTCGAGGTGCAGGCGCTCGTCAGCACGAGCAGCTACGGCATGGCTCGCCGCATGGCAAACGGCATCGATCAGCAACGCCTCTCGCTTCTGCTCGCGGTGCTCGAGAAACGCGCCGGCCTCAACCTCGTCGGAGACGATGTGTTCGTGAACATCGCGGGCGGGATGACGGTAGACGAGCCGGCGACCGACCTCGGCGTGTTGGCGGCCATCGCCTCGAGCGTCCGCAATAAAGCGATTCCTTCGACCACCGCGATGTTCGGCGAAGTCGGACTGGCCGGCGAGGTACGCGGCATCTCCCAGGCCGGGCTGCGGATTCGCGAAGCCGCGCAGATGGGATTCAAACGTTGCGTGCTGCCGGAGGCGAACATCGATCCGTCGGATCGGTCGTCGAGCGCCGACTTCGAGCTCGTCGGCGTTCGCACGCTCGGCGAAGCGCTGGACGAAGTGCTCGGCTGACGCCGTTCGGCCAGCCCGCGCGCTGAGCCTGATCGCTGAGCTCGTGAAGCCTGAGCCCTCAGACCAGAGCCATACGCTCTCGATGGGCCGGCTCCGTTACAACCCGTGATATTGTTCCTGACTGAGCCCGATCCGCCCGGGCTTCATTCATATCGAGGCGGTCTGCGCGGTTCATAACGGGGGTCACACGATGGCCTGGTTTGCGCTCGCCCGTGTCGTTTTCGTTGCGGTAGTCGCCTATTCTGCGGCCGTTCTTCAGCCCCTGCCGTTTGGCCTGGCGCTCAATCTGGCGTTCGCGCTCGTTTTGTCCGGACTCGTCGTGCTGTTCGAGAGCCGCCTGGCCCAGACGGCGGTGACGCGGGTCCTGGGTGCGCTCATCGGCTGCGCGATCGGCCTCGGGATTGCGCGCACGATCGGCGCCGGCCTCTTCTGGGCCGACCTCGGCGACCGCCGCGTAGAGTTCCTTCACAGCTTCGTGCTCATTGGACTCCCGTATCTCGGGCTGGTGCTTGGAGGCACCCATGGCGAGTGGCTGGAGCCCGCGCGGCTCGTGAGCCTGTTCCGTGCCGCCGGTCCCGAGCGGCGCTACAAGATTCTCGATACCAGCGTGATCATCGACGGACGGATCGCCGACGTGTGCGAGACCGGCTTCATCGACGGCGCGCTGGTCATCCCCCAGTTCGTGTTGAAGGAACTGCAGCTCGTCGCCGATTCCTCCGATTCGCTCAAGCGCAATCGCGGCCGGCGCGGTCTGGACATCCTCCAGAAGATCCAGAAGATGGCCGGCGTCGAGGTGATCATCTCCGACATCGACTTCCCCGAGGTCCGTGAGGTCGACCTGAAGCTGATCGATCTCGCGCGCACGCTACCCGGAAAAATCGTCACGAACGACTTCAATTTGAACAAGGTGGCGCAGCTGCGCGGCGTCGAAGTGCTGAACGTCAACGAGCTCGCCAACTCGCTCAAGCCGGTGGTGCTGCCGGGCGAGATCATGAAGGTGTTCATCCTGAAGGAAGGCAAGGAGTACAACCAGGGCGTCGCTTATCTCGACGATGGCACGATGGTGGTGGTGGACAACGCGCGCAAGATGATCAGCAAGACGATCGACATCGTCGTCACGAGCGTGCTGCAGACCACGGCAGGGAAGATGATCTTCGGCCGCTACATCGACGCGAGCGGCGCGCCGCACGCCGGACCGCAGCCGGTGGCCGTCCGGGCGGCCGCGCCGGCGGCGCCTGCGGCGCAGTCCTGAGGGATTTACAATTTACGATTTGGAAGGCACCATGTGGTGCCGGTGCGCATCCCTCCCTATCACTGGTGGCGGACGGTCTTCTATCTGATTCCCGCCATCACCGTATACACCATCGTGCTGGGCGCCGTGTCGTTGGCGTCGAGCCTCTTCGAGCGCCGCGGCCACGTCGCGCATCGATGCGCACGCGCGTGGTCGTGGCTGATCCTGAAGACGACCGGCGTGCGCGTGGCGATTGACGGCCTCGATCGCGTCACTCCAGGCACCACCTACATCTTCGTGTCCAATCACCAGAGCATCTACGACACGCCCGTGCTGTTTGCGTCGCTGCCATTTCAGCTGCGCATCATCGCGAAGGCGTCGCTGGCCAGATTCCCGGTGCTCGGCTGGCACCTGCGGCGGGGGCAGCACCTGTTCGTGGATCGCCGGCATCCCGATCGCGCGGGGATCCTGCGGCGCTGGCGGGCGCTCGTGTCGGACGGGCTGTCGCTCATCATCTTCGCCGAAGGGACACGCAGCCCGGACGGACACGTTGCGCGGTTCAAGGCCGGCAGCTTTCTGCTCGCGATCGAAGCGGGCCTGCCGATCGTGCCGGTCGCGGTCATTGGCACGCGCGCGGTCATGCCGAAGGGGCGGCTCCGCACGGAGCCGGCGAACGTCCGCCTGATCATTCACGATCCCATCCAGCCGCCGGCGCTCGACGCGCCGACCGTGCAGGACGCGAAGGCCCTCGCCGATCGCGCGCACGACATCGTCGCCGGCGCCGTCGAGCGTTTTCAGGCGGCGGGGTGACGCCGACGTTCACGGCCGCGCAGGTGGCGGCGTTCCGTCTCGCCCGGCAACACCTGGCCGCCGATCGCGCGGGGCGCGCAGCGACAGTGCCCGCGCCGCCTCCGCCGACGGCGAGCCGCCACGGAGCCAGGACGGCGGGCGAGGCGCTGGCCGGCGTGGTTCGCGACGTCGCCGGCATGCAGGCGCAGGTGATGTCCGCTGCCGAGATGTCGATCTGGACGCGGCGTCGGTCCACCACGCGCGACGAGATTCAGGCGGCGCTGTGGCAGACGCGCGATCTCGTCCGGACGTCGGCGATGCGGCTGACGCTGCACGTCGTGCCCTCGCGCGATCTCGCTGTGTACATCGCCGCGCTGAAGCCGATGGCGGCCGCCACGCTCCAGCGCTGGCACGCCCGCTCGGGCGCCAGCCCCGGCCAGGTCGAGGCGATGGTCGCCACGATCGTCGAGAGCTTGCGCGACGATGAACCGGAGACGCAGCGGGCGCTCATCGCGCGCGCCAAGAAGCGCGCGGGCCGCGGCGTGCGCGCGTGGCTGGACCATGCGTGGAGCGCGGTGAGGCCGGCGGTCATCGAGGGCGCGATCCTTTACGGCCCGCCGCGCGGTGCGGAAGCGACGTTCGTGCGCACTGACGCATGGCTCGGCGCCCAGCCGCGGCTGACCGTCGAGGACGCGCGCCGCCAGCTGTTCCGGCGGTTCCTCTCGGCGTTCGGCCCCGCGACACCGCAGGACTTCGCGAAATGGTCCGGGCTGAAGGCGAGCGAGGCCAGGGCCATCCTCGCGGAACTTGCCGGCGACGTGATCGAAGTCGCCGTGGGCGACGAGCGGGGATGGATGCTCCGCAGCGATCGCGCGGCGCTTGCCGCCAGCCGCTTCGACGCCGAGACGGTGCGGCTGCTTCCAGCGTTCGACTCGCTGCTGCTGGCGCACGCGACGAAGGAGCACCTGGTCGAGCCGCGCTCCTATAAGCGGGTTTATCGCCCTCAGGGATGGATTTCGCCGACCGTGCTGCAGGGCGGACGGATCGTCGGCGTCTGGTTCCAGAAGGCGGCGGGCAGGGCGACGTTTCTCGACGTCGAGATCTTCGGCCGGGCGACGCCGGCACTGCGTGATGCGATCGCCGCCGAGGCCGACGCGCTCGGCCAGTTCCTCGGGGTCCGCTGCACGCCGCGGTTCAAAGCGCGCGGCGGGTAGCACACCAGCAGGCAGCACCCAGCACTCCAGCATCCAGCACCCCAGCACCGCGCCTGACGTCCGAAGGGTATAATTCCGGTTTGTCCACCTCCATGTATGTCTCGGCGATCATCGCGGCCGGCGGACGCGGCCAGCGGTTCGGCGGCACACGGCCGAAGCAGCTTCTGACGATTGACGGCCGCGGCGTGCTCGAGCGCAGCGTGGCGGCGTTTGCTGCGCACCCGTCCGTCGACGAGCTGATCGTCGTGCTGCCCGCCGATCTTGCAGCCGATCCGCCCGCCTGCCTGCGCACCGCCGTCGGCGATCGGAAGCCGCTTCGCGTCGTGGCTGGCGGCGAGCGGCGGCAGGATTCGGTCGCCAATGCGTTTCAGGTGATCAGCGATCGTGCCGACGTCGTGGTGATTCACGATGCGGCGCGGCCATTCGCGAGCGCCGACCTCATCAGCCGCACGATTGCGGCGGCGGCGGAGAGCGGTGCGGCGGTGGCGGCCGTGCAGTCGCGCGATACGGTGAAGCGCGCCGGTCCGAGCGGCGCCACCCGCTTCGTCGAGGAAACGATCGCGCGGGAAGCGATTTATCTGGCGCAGACGCCGCAGGCGTTTCGCTGCGATGTGCTTCGGGCGGCGATCGCGATCGGCGCGCGGGCAGGTGTCGATGCCACGGACGAAGCGTCGCTGGTCGAACGCGCCGGGCGTGCCGTCCGTCTCGTCGATGGAGAAGCGTCGAACATCAAGATCACCACAACCGACGATCTGCCGATCGCCGACGTGATTGCCCGCGGTGGCAAGCCTGCGCGCACCGGCCGCGCCGGCACCGGGTACGATCTGCACCGGCTCGTCGCCGGCCGGCCGCTGATTCTTGGCGGCGTGACGGTTCCATCGGACCGCGGGGCGCTCGGGCACTCCGATGCCGACGTGGTCTGTCACGCGCTGACCGACGCGATTCTCGGCGCCGCGTGCCTCGCCGACATCGGCCGCCATTTTCCGGACTCGGATCCGCGCTGGAAGGACGCCTCGAGCCTCGATCTGCTGGAGCGCGCCGTCGCGCTGGCGGCGTCGGAGGGCTACGAAGTGGGGAACGTCGACGTGACGGTGGTTCTCGAGCAGCCGAAAATCGCAGCCTACGTGGAGGCGATGCGCGCCGCCGTTGCGCGCGCGGTCCGGCTCGACATCTCGCGGGTGAGCATCAAAGGAAAAACGAACGAAGGCGTCGATGCGATTGGCCGCGGCGAAGCGATTGCCGCCCATGCGGTGGCGCTGCTCAGGTCGGCGTCGCTCGTTGCGTCGAGCCCCAACCCTGAGCGGTGACCCTGAGCCCTCAGCCTGAGCCATTAAATGCGAGTCCGCTTCGCCCCCAGCCCGACCGGCCAACTGCACGTCGGCAACGCGCGCACCGCGTTGTTCAACTGGCTGCTCGCGCGCGGCTCGGAGGGCGGCTTCATTCTTCGCATCGAAGACACGGACGTCGAGCGTTCGACCCGCGAGTCGGAATCGGCGATTCTCCGCGACCTGCGCTGGCTCGGCCTCGACTGGGACGAAGGGCCGGACATCGGCGGTCCGCGTGGACCGTATCGGCAGTCCGAGCGGCTGCACCTGTACGAGTCGTACGCGAAAGAGCTGCTGGCGGCCGGCGACGCGTACCACTGCTTCTGTTCAATCGCCCAGCTCGACGCCGATCGACAGGCGGCGCTCGCCGAAGGGCGCCCCGCGCGCTACGCCGGCACCTGCCGCCGGCTTTCGGTGGAACAGGCGCATGCGCGCATCGAGGCGGGCGATCGTCCGGCGATTCGCTTTCGTGTGCCTGAGGGACGCGACGTCGTCTTCGAAGACGTCGTCCGCGGCGAAGTCCGGTTCCACACCGACGTCATCGGCGATCCGGTGATCGTGCGCGCCGACGGCAGCCCCGCGTACAACTTCGCCGTGGTGGTCGACGATGCCCTCATGGAGGTGACGCATGTGGTGCGCGGTGAGGACCACATCTCGAACACGCCGCGACAGATCCTGCTGTCCGAGGCGCTCGGGTTCACGCCGCCGATCTTCGCCCACCTCGCATTGGTGATGGGACCGGACCATGCGCCGTTGTCGAAGCGCCACGGCGCGACGTCGGTCGCCGAGTTCCGATCGAAGGGTTACCTGCCCGAAGCGCTCGTGAACTACCTGGCGCTGATCGGCTGGTCGCCGGGCGGCGGCGTGGAGCTGCTCCCGGTCGACGAGCTGGCGCGCCGGTTCTCGCTCGATGCCGTCGGCCTGAGCGCCGGCGTGTTCGACGAGGAGAAGCTCGCATGGGTGAATCGGCATTATCTGAAGATGGCCGATCCACTCCGCATCGCCGAGTTGTCGGTGCCGTACTTCATTCAGGCGGGCGTGAAAATGTCGCCCGACCATCGAGGCCTCGAGTTCCTCGCGTCGGCGATGGTGATGGCGACCTCCTCGGTCGATCGTCTCGACCAGGTGCCCGCGCGGTTATCGGTTCTGTTCGACTATGCCGCGGAGCGCGCGCTTGCCGATGCGAGCGTGCGCGAGGAGATGCAGGCGCCGCGTGCGCGCGCCGTCGTCGTGGCGCTGGCGGGGGCGCTCGCACAGGCGCCGCGGCTCGATCGCGAGCGGTTCCGCGCGATGGCCGCGCAGGTGAAGACGGAGACGGGAGAAAAGGGCAGAACGCTCTTCCATCCGATCCGCGTCGCGTTGACGGGACGCGCGGAAGGGCCCGAGCTCGATCTGGCGATTCCCGCCGTCGATCGCGGTGCGGATCTGCCGCGCAGCGCCGGCGTGCCGGCGATCCTGGGGTGCCGCGAGCGCGCGGCCGCGTTTCTGCGCGTGTTGGTTTGAACCACGAAGATCATAAAAGTGACGAAGGTACGAACGTACTGACGTAAGAATGAACGATAGAGCTGCGTCGGTTGACTTCGTGTGCTTCGTGTCTTCGTGGTTGAGATCCTGACGTGTTGATTTACGGCATCAATCCCGTTCTCGAAGCGCTGCGCGCGGGGCGCGTCACCGCGCTGCGCGTGTCGGGACGTGGCGGCGGACGCGTGGACGAAGTGATCGCGCTGGCGGACCGCACAGGCGTGGCGACGCGTCGCGTGGCACCGGCGGAGCTCGATCGCGCGGCGCGCGGCGGCATCCATCAGGGTGTCGCCGCCGACCTGCGCGACGCGGCGAGCCTGAGCGTCGAGGATCTCGTCGTCGGTGCGGCGGGGCCGGCGCTGCTCGTCGTGCTCGACGGTATCGAGGATCCGCACAACCTCGGCGCGATTCTCCGCACGGCGGATGCGGCTGGTGCGCACGGGGTCGTCCGGCAATCGCGTCACGCGGCGCCGCTTGGCGGCGCGACCGCGAAGGCCTCGGCCGGGGCGGTGGCGCACGTGAAGGTGGCCGAGGTCGTCAACATCGCGCGGGCGCTCGAGCATCTGAAGGCCGCGGGGGTGTGGACGGTTGGCCTCGCCGGCGACGCCCCCCAGGCGTACGACGCCGTCGATTACACGCTGCCGACGGCGCTGGTCGTGGGGGCGGAGGGGACGGGCCTCCGGCGGCTCGTCCGGGAGCGGTGCGACCGGCTGGTGTCGATCCCGATGCACGGGCACGTTCAGAGTTTGAACGTCTCCGTGGCGGCCGGGGTCGCGCTGTTCGAGGCCCGGCGGCAGCGCCGGAGCGGGCGTTAGGTACCTTGCCCGAGTCTGAGTACAATGGGGGGTTGCAAGGCCACTGTCGTTGGAGCCATGGTGCGCACTCACAAGGGGTTGCGCGCGTGGCACGGGACGTGCTAAAGTTCCTCTTTTGTCTGGCTGGCGTAGCTCAGTCCGGTAGAGCAGCTGATTTGTAATCAGCCGGTCGGGGGTTCAAATCCCTTCGCCAGCTCCATCGCGACGCGATTCGGGATCGAAATCCTGGAAGCAGCAAAGCCCGCACGGTAAGACCGGACGCACGCATTCCAACACAGACAGCTGGCGAGGTAGCGAAGCGGTCAAACGCAGCAGACTGTAAATCTGTCGCCCTAGTGGCTTCGAAGGTTCGAGTCCTTCCCTCGCCACCAATCTCCGCTCTCGAGACACGCGAGAGGGCGGCGGCTGGCGGGCCAATGTCGGCGGAGGTGGTCCGCAGTGCAGGCGCGAAGGCGGGTACGAGTGGCCCGACCCGCGACAGCGATGCCGGTGAACGGCACGACGGTTTTCGGGAACGAGAAGGCGGCGGGGTTGGCCGCTGAAACGGCGGACGAAGACGAGCGCGAGACGCGTGGGCGGGAGTAACTCAGTGGTAGAGTCACAGCCTTCCAAGCTGTTGGTCGCGGGTTCGATCCCCGTCTCCCGCTCCAACCTTCGCTCGCTTCGCGAGCTTCGGGTGGCAGACCAACGCCCGCTATCGCGAATTGATGGCCGACGTGTCGGCTGAAGGCAGGAATGGCCGAGTTGTCGGCCGAAGCGCGGAGCGCGAAGGCCGATGTAGCTCAGTTGGCAGAGCGCGTCCTTGGTAAGGACGAGGTCTCCAGTTCGATCCTGGACATCGGCTCCAGACATAACCACGACAGAGCGTACGACACACGCGAGACGAGGATCGTTGACATGGCCAAAGAGAAATTCGACCGAAGCAAACCGCACGTGAACGTCGGCACGATCGGGCACATCGACCACGGGAAGACCACGCTCACGGCGGCGCTCACCAAAGTGTCCGCCGACAAGGGCTGGGCGAAGTTCATCTCGTACGACGAGGTCGCCAAGGCCTCCGAGTCGCAGGGCCGGCGCGACGATTCCAAGGTGATGACTATCGCCACGAGCCACGTCGAGTACTCGACGGCGAATCGGCACTATGCCCACGTCGATTGCCCGGGCCACGCCGACTACATCAAGAACATGATCACGGGCGCGGCGCAGATGGACGGCGGCATCCTCGTCGTCTCGGCGGTCGACGGCCCGATGCCCCAGACGCGCGAGCACGTGCTCCTGGCCCGCCAGGTGAACGTCCCGTTCCTCGTGGTCGCGCTCAACAAGGTCGACGCGATCGACGATCCTGAGCTGCTCGATCTCGTCGAACTGGAAGTGCGCGAGCTCCTCACCTCGTACGGCTTCCCCGGCAACGACATTCCGGTGGTCCGCCTGTCGGCCCTCAAGGCGATTCAGGGCGACCCCGAGGGCGTCGCCAGCGTCCAGAAGCTGATGGAGGCGCTCGACAGCTACATCCCGCTCCCGCAGCGCGACATCGACAAGCCGTTCATGATGCCGATCGAAGACGTCTTCTCGATCTCGGGCCGCGGCACCGTCGTCACGGGCCGCGTCGAGCGCGGCAAGGTGAAGGTCGGGGAGGAGATCGAGATCGTCGGGTTCAAGCCGACCGAGAAGAAGGTCGTCACCGGCGTCGAGATGTTCCGCAAGCTGCTGGACGCCGGCGAAGCGGGCGACAACATCGGCGTGCTCCTGCGCGGCGTCGAAAAAGACGACGTCGAGCGCGGCCAGGTGCTGGCCAAGCCGGGCACGATCAAGCCGCACACGAAGTTCAAAGGCGAGGTCTACATCCTGTCGAAGGAAGAGGGCGGCCGTCACACGCCGTTCTTCAACGGCTATCGGCCCCAGTTCTACATCCGCACGACCGACGTCACCGGAACGCTCAATCTGCCGGAAGGCGTCGAGATGGTGATGCCGGGCGACAACACGTCGATCACCGGCGAGCTGATGGCGCCGGTCGCCCTCGAAAAGGGCGCCCGCTTCGCCATCCGCGAAGGCGGCCGCACGGTCGGCGCCGGCACGGTAACGGAGATCGTTGAATAGCGTGGAACGTGAGGGTGTGAGGATTTGGGGATCTGAGGATTTGCAATTCTCGAATCCTCAAATCCTTACATTCTCAAATCCTCAAATCTTAGAGACGAAGTCATGAGAGACATCATCGCGCTCGCCTGCACCGAGTGCAAGCGGCGCAATTACAGCACGACCAAGAACAAGAAGAAGACCACCGAGCGGCTGGAGATGAGCAAGTTCTGCCGCTTCTGCCGGAAGCATACGGCACATAAGGAAGGCAAGTAATTGCAAATTGCTGATTGCAAATTGCTAATTGCGCAGTGCCGTTGGCTTCGACAAAGCATTCAGCAATAAGCGATTTGCAATTTGCAATTGAGTAGGCCAGTAGCTCAATTGGCAGAGCACCGGTCTCCAAAACCGGGGGTTGGGGGTTCGATTCCCTCCTGGCCTGCCAGACTCCGGGACGACGGCTTCGGGACGTATCAAGAAATTTGGGACCTATGGCGGTAAACACCACGACGACGACGAGTCCGACTCTCGACACCGTCAAGGACGCGGCGGGCGGCCGGATCGAGCGCGCGCGCCTCTTTCTGAGCGAAGTCCGCAACGAGCTGAAGCGCGTCACCTGGCCCAACTCGAAAGAAGTCTACGCGACGACGGTCCTCGTGATTCTCGTGTCGGTGTTCTTCGGCGTCTACCTGTGGGCGCTGGATGTCGGCATGGACGCGGCGGCCCAGTGGATCTTCCGGCGCTTTGGAGCCTCATGACGGACGTCGCGATCGAGGGCATGGACAACCGCAAGAACTGGTACATCGTCCACACGTATTCGGGGTTCGAGAAGAAGGTGGCCGAGTCGCTGACCGAGCGCGTGAAAGCGTACGGGCTGCAGAGTGACATCGGCGAGGTCCTGATTCCGACCGAAGACGTGGTCGAGATGCGTGCCGGCAAGAAGGTCGTCACCTCGAAGCGGTTTTTCCCGGGCTACATCCTGGTCGAGATGAACATGTCCGACCATGCGTGGCACGTGGTGAAGAACACGCCGAAGGTCACCGGCTTTGTCGGCGCCGGCGCGAAGCCGACGCCGCTCAGCAAGGACGAGGTCGAGCAGATCCTCACGCAGGTGAAGACGGCGGCCGAGAAACCGAAGCCGAAGTACATGTTCGAAAAGGGCGAGCAAGTGCGGATCAACGAGGGCCCCTTCACCAGCTTCAACGGCGTCGTCGACGAAGTGAATCTCGACAAGAACACGCTGAAGGTGATGGTCACGATCTTCGGCAGATCGACGCCGGTCGAATTGGATTTCCTGCAGGTGGAAAAGATTTGAACCACGAAGGCGACGAAGACACGAAGGACCATTAGGTTGTTCAGATCTTCGTGCCTTCGTGAGCATCGTGGTTGAGAGACAAGGATCATGGCGAAAAAAGTTCAGGCGATGGTGAAGCTCCAGATTGCCGCGGGGAAAGCGACCCCCGCGCCGCCGGTGGGGACCGCGCTCGGTCCGCAGGGCGTCAATATCATGGACTTCTGCAAGAACTTCAACGCGAAGACGGCGAAAGACGAAGGGCTGATCATTCCCGTCGTCGTCACGGTGTATGCGGACCGGTCCTACACCTTCATCACGAAGACGCCGCCGGCGCCGGTGCTGTTGAAGCGGGCGGCCAACATCGCCAAGGGATCGGCGGAGCCGAACAAGACGAAGGTCGGGACGGTCACGGGCAAGCAGGTCGAGGAAATCGCGAAGCTGAAGATGCCCGACCTCAACTGCGACACGATCGAAGCGGCGATCAAGACCGTGGCCGGCACCGCGCGATCGATGGGGCTCGATGTCATCGGGTAACAGAAATTTGAGGATTTGAGAATTTGGGGATGTGAGGATTTCAAATCCTCAGATCCTTAAATCCTCAAATCCTCAAATTCTCAAATTCGAAGAGTGGGAGGGCCGTCCGGGCCCGCTGGCACCACAGGAGGAATGATGCGCAAACACGGCAAGCAGTTCACAGCCGCCCGCGCGCAGGTCGCCGTCGATCGGACGTACACGATCGAAGAAGCGATCCCGCTCGTGCAGAAAGTGAAGTTCGCGAAGTTCGACGAGACCGTCGAGCTGTCGCTGCGTCTCGGCGTGGATCCGAAGCACGCCGACCAGATGGTGCGCGGCACCGTCGTGCTCCCGCACGGGCTGGGCAAGACCAAGCGCGTGCTCGTCATCGCCGGCGGCGAGAAGCAGAAGGAAGCCCAGGACGCCGGCGCCGACATCGTCGGCGGCGACGAGATGGTGGACAAGATCCAGGGCGGCTTCATGGACTTCGACGCCGTCGTCGCGACGCCCGACATGATGCGATCGGTCGGCAAGCTGGGCAAGGTGCTCGGCCCGCGCGGCCTGATGCCGAACCCGAAGACCGGCACCGTCACCGCCGACATCTCGAAAGCGGTCCGCGAGATCAAAGCCGGCAAAGTGGAGTTCCGGGTGGACAAGACCGGCATCGTGCACGCGCCGGTCGGCAAGATTTCGTTTGCGCCCGATTCGCTGGTCGCCAATACCCACGCGCTGGTCGACAGCATCGTCAAGGCAAAGCCGTCGGCGGCCAAGGGCAAGTATCTGAAGAGCGTCACGCTGTCGTCCACGATGGGTCCGGGGATCCGGATCGACACGACGCACATCGTCGAAACGGTGAAACACTGATGGCCGTCACGAGAGCAGACAAGCAGGCCGAGCTCGATCAGATGGAGCGGGCCTTCAAGGGGTCGGAGAGCGCGATCCTGGTGGACTACAAGGGGATGAACGTCCCGCAGGTCACCGAGCTTCGGCGCCAGCTCCGGTCGGCGAAGGCCGGCTACAAGGTCGTCAAGAACACGATCGCGCGGCGCGCGCTGAAGGGCACCTCGTTCGAGGCGCTCGAGAAGCATTTCGCGGGGCCGACCGCGGTGGCGTTCACGTCGACCGATCCGGTGGCGCTCGCCAAGACGCTCACGACGTTCGCCAAGACGACGCCGACGCTGCAGATCAAGGCGGCCGTGGTGCAGGGACGCGCGGTGAAGCCGGCGGAGGTCGCCGAGCTCGCGGCGCTGCCGGGCAAGCCGGAGCTGTACGCGAAGCTGCTGTACGTCCTGCAGGCGCCGATGGTGCAGATCGTCAGCGTGCTGAATGCGGCGCCGCGCGATCTGATGAACGTGCTGGCGGCGGCGGAAAAGAAGAGACAGGAAGCGTAATTCAGAATTAGGAATTAAGAATTGAGAATTAATTCCTAATTCTCATTTCCCAATTCTAAATTTCAGGAGTGAGGCAATGCCCGAAGTGACGCAGCAGCAGGTGGTCGAATATATCAAGGGGATCAGCGTGCTCGAGCTCTCGCAGCTCGTGAAGACGCTGGAGTCGGAGCTCGGCGTGTCGGCGGCGGCGGCGATGCCGATGGGCATGCCGATGGGCGGCGGCGCTGCGGGCGGCGCGGCGCCGGTGGAGGAGAAGACCGAGTTCACCGCGACGCTGACCGAGATCGGCGGCAACAAGATCAACGTGATCAAGGTCGTCCGCGAAGTGACCAGCCTGGGTCTGAAGGAAGCCAAGGACCTCGTCGAGAGCGCCCCGAAGCCGATCAAAGAGGGGATCCCGAAGGACGAGGCCGAGGCGATCAAGAAGAAGTTCGAGGACGTCGGCGCCAAAGTGTCGATCTCGTAGGGATCGGCCTGCGGGAGCAGGGCTCAGGGATCGGGGCCAGGGATCGGGAGCGGAAATAACGCCCTCCGGTGTCTTCGTCCGTTCCTGATCCCTGATCCCTGACCCCTGGTTCGTCGGCGGCGAGCGCTCCGTTTCTCCTCGAGGTCCAACAAAGATGTACAGCCTTCCCAAGAACGTCTACCGCGAGCGCAAGGATTTCTCGAAAATCAAAACGACTGTTCCGATCCCGAACCTGATCGAGATCCAGCGCAAGTCGTACGAGCGGTTCCTGCAGATGAACCGTCTGCCGAGCGAGCGCGAGGACGCCGGCCTGCAGTCGGTGTTCAAGTCGGTCTTTCCGATCAGCGATTTCCGGGAGAATTCGTCGCTCGAGTTCATCGAGTACTCCATCGGCAACTGGGAGTGCAAGTGCAGCAAGCTGCAGGGGCTGCACCACCTGCGCAAGCCGTGCAGCAACTGCGGCGCGACCCTGATTGCCGACCCGTACGGCGACCGCGAAGTGTTGTGCCCGCGCTGCGGCAAGGGCAACCAGGCGCGCGGCGACGTGTGCGACATCTGCGGGAACACCGTCAGCCTCAAGCTGAAGTACGACGTGGACGAGTGCCAGGAGCGCGGCATGACGTACGCCGTGCCGCTGAAGGTGACGATCCGGCTCGTAGTCTGGAACAAGGACCCGGAGACCGGCGTCAAGACCATCCGCGACATCAAGGAGCAGGAGGTCTACTTCGGCGACATCCCGCTGATGACGGACAACGGCACGTTCATCATCAACGGCACCGAGCGCGTCATCGTCTCGCAGCTGCACCGGTCGCCGGGCGCCTTCTTCCACTCGGAAGACAAGACGCTGTACGTCGCGCAGATCATCCCGTACCGCGGATCGTGGGTCGAGTTCGAGTACGACACGAAGAACCTGCTCTACGTCCGCATCGACCGCAAGCGGAAGTTCCTCGCGTCGGTCTTCCTGCGCGCGCTCGGGCTGCGCGGCGCCGACGAGATCATCCGCAGCTTCTACAACGTCGACAAGCTGCAGATCAAGAACGGGACGCTGTTCTGGTCGGTGGCCGACAGCATCGTCGGCCTGCGCGCGGCGAAGGACATCGTCGTGCCCGGCGAGAACTTCACGGTGCAGCAGGGGAAGAAGATCACCAAGAACGCGGTGGAGGCGCTCAAGCGCGCCAACGTCGAGCTCGTGGAAATCTCGGACGCGGAGCTCGAAGGGGCGTTTGCGGCGTCGGACGTCGTCGATCCGTCCACGGGTGAAGTGATCCTCGAGGCGAACGAGCCGCTCGAGCCGCGCGTGATCTCGATGGCGCAGGAGAAGAACGTCGATCGCATCGACGTGTTCTTCCCGGAGCGCGACGAGGTCGGGTCGATCATCGGCCAGACGCTGAAGAAGGATCCGATTCACACGCACGAAGAGGCGCTCATCGAGATCTACCGCCGTCTGCGGCCGGGCGATCCGCCCACGCTCGACAGCTCGCGGTCGCTCTTCGAGAACATGTTCTTCAACCCGCAGAAGTACGACTTCTCGCGCGTCGGCCGGCTGAAGCTGAACACGAAGCTCGGCCTCAACACGCCGCTCGACGAGAAGATCCTGCACCCGCAGGACTTCTACGAGGTGATCAAGTACCTGCTCAAGCTGCGCCGGAACGCGGCGAACGTGGACGACATCGACCACCTCGGCAACCGCCGCGTCCGCTCGGTCGGCGAGCTGCTCGAGAACCAGTTCCGCATCGGCCTGGTCCGGATGGAGCGCGCCATCAAGGAAAAGATGTCGGTGTACCAGGAAATGGCGACGGCGATGCCGCACGACCTGATCAACGCCAAGCCGGTGATGGCGGCGATTCGCGAGTTCTTCGGGTCGTCGCAGCTCTCGCAGTTCATGGACCAGACCAACCCGCTCTCGGAGATCACGCACAAGCGGCGGCTCTCCGCGCTCGGACCAGGCGGCCTGTCGCGCGAGCGCGCCGGCTTCGAGGTGCGCGACGTCCACCCGACGCACTACGGCCGCATCTGCCCGATTGAGACGCCGGAAGGCCCGAACATCGGCCTGATCTCGTCGCTCTCGTGCTACGCGCGGATCAACGAGTTCGGCTTCATCGAATCGCCGTACCGGAAGGTGAAGGACGGACGCGTCACCGACTACGTGATGGTCACCAACGCCGCCGGCAGCAAGTACAAGGCGGGCGACGTCGTCGAATCCGACGAGCTGGTGTCCGAGGACGGCCGGTCGAAGAAGAAGGGCGTCGAGTTCGAGCCGTACTCCTTCTACCTGTCGGCCTGGGAAGAGGACCAGTACATCATCGCGCAGGCCAACGCCGCGGTCGACGCGGAAGGCCGCCTCACGCAGGAGCGCGTCAACGCGCGCCAGGCGGGCAACTTCATTCTGTCGCCGCGCGCCAAC
>DATATJ010000317.1:0-26843 GCA_036268855.1 Vicinamibacterales bacterium | reverse complement strand
CAATCCCGCCATCCCGAAGAGCACGGTTCCCAGCGCTGAGTAGTCCAAGTCCGCCCCGCCAGACGCAACCAGGGCGTTCACCAGCTGCGTCACGAGCGCGGTGCCAGGTATCGCGACGGCGTTTGCCGCAGCCGCGTCGTTCGCGATTCGCAGATCCTTTTGATACAGACGCGCGCGGAATCCGGGCGCGTAGTTGCCATTCAGCATGCGCTCGCCGTGGACCTCGAGCACGCGGCTCGCGGCGAATCCGCCGAGCAGCGCCTGCCGCACCCGAGCCGGATCCACGCCGGCCTTTCTCGCGAGGGCGAACGCCTCGCTGACGCCCGTCAGCGCGCCGCCGATCGCCATCTGGTTGCAGACCTTGCACACCTGGCCCGCGCCCGACTCGCCGATGTAGACGATCCGCTCGGGATTTCCCATGCGCGCCAGAATCGGCCGCACGCGTTCGAACGCCGCCGCGTTGCCGCCCACCATGATCGACAGGGTCGCGTTGACCGCGCCGATTTCGCCGCCGCTCACCGGCGCATCCAGCATCGTCGCGCCACGCTCCGCTGCCTGTGCTGCCAGCCGCTTCGTGGCAGCCGGCGAAATGCTGCTCATGTCGATGACGGTGCCGCGCGTCTGCAGGGTCGAGAAGACGCCCGCGTCGCCGGTCAGCACGCGCTCGACGTCGGGCGTGTCGGGCAGCATCGTGATGACGATCGGCGCCTGTCGCGCGACCTCTGCCGGCGACGCCGCCGCCACCGCGCCGGTCCCGACGAGCTCGTCGACCGCGCCGCGGCTCCGGTTGTGGACGACGAGCGGATGGCCCGCCGCGAGCAGGTGCGTCGCCATGGGCTTGCCCATGACGCCAAGCCCAATGAATCCAATAGTTTCCATCAAGAGTTCCTTTCGCTGGAAGGCGCCGCTCCGCTCCCCGCCACTCGATACGCTCGGGGTGCGCGCGAACGGCGTGAGGCGTATAATCGCCTATGAGTTCGCAGTCTAACCTGTAACCTGAGGTTGCTTATGAATAGAGCCATCGTTGTCGCGGCGCTCCTCGGTCTCACGGTTTCTCCGATGATGGCGGGCGGCAAGACCGTCACCGGGGAGTACGTGGAAGCGCGCACGGCGGAAGTGTTCACTGGCGGCTGCATCATGAGCAGCGAAGCCGAAACGATCGGCAAGCAGGCCGTGCTCGCATGGCGCGTCGATCATGGCACCTTCAACGGCGTGTCGCTCGACGGCCTGTCGGTCGTCGCGGCGGTTGCGGGCGACCGCAACCTGGGCATCGAGGAAATCGGCGGCGCGAAAGCCAACGTGCGGTCGGCGGTGTTCGTCGACGAGCGGGCCACGGGTCCGCAGCAGCTGGCGCTCGTGGCGATGGCCACCGAGCTCTCCAAGGGCACGGTCGGCAACATCGTCAAGGTGACGCCGGCGCCGATTCAGTTCGCCGATCAGGGCCAGGTCGTTCACGTGTCCACGAGTCAGGTGGCGCTCGCGGTCAACAAGACGATGAACCACGATCCGACCTGCGGCGCGCAGCAGTGGTTCCACGCATTCGTCCCGTCAGCGCAGGCGACGATGGGCGTGGCGGAACAGAACGCGTTCAGTGGTTCGACGCTCGGCACGAAGTGGAGCGACCCGAACAAGCGCTCGGCGTTCTTCGGTCCGTTCGCGTACTAAGCGGCGTCGACGGAAGAGGCCGCTCGCGGCCTCTTCCACCTCGAGCCATGCGCCCCCTCCGCTCTCGCGTCCCCTTCACAATCGGCCTCTTCGTGCTCGCGGCTTCCATCGTCTCGAGTCAGGCCTTGCTCGTGACCACGAACGGCGATCTTCCGCCGGGCGATCTCGCCGATCCCATCGAAGCGTTGATGATGCCGGGCGGCCAGCGCGTCAGCGTTGCGGACACGACCATCGAATTCTGGTGGGTGAAGACGCTCCCGCTCACGTCCGAGACGCATGACGTGTCGTGGGGATCGGTCGACGAAGGTACGCTGGTCGGATCCGTGATGCTGTCGGCGCCCTATCCCGACGCCCGCGGCAGAATGGTGCCCGCTGGCCTCTATACGCTTCGCTACGGCTCCCAGCCGCAGACGGCCGACCGTTCAGGCGTGTCGCGTTCGCGGGATTTTCTGCTGCTCTCTCCCGCCGGCGCCGACGACAAGACCTCGCCACTCGACCACGACGATGTGGTGGCTCTGGCGAGGCAGACACCGGGCGCGGCGTATCCGCTGGAGTGGAGCATCGATCCGCCGGCTGCGGCCGGCACCTCCGGTTCGACGCGGCCCGTTGACGGAGGTCAGACCGCGATGATCGTTGCTCTTCCCGCCTCGCGCGACGGCCGGGATGCAGGCACGCTGACGTTCCGGCTGGTCCTCGCCGGAACGATTCAGCCGCGATAGTCAGCTTCGTTTTCCTCACGAAGACACGAAGATCGCGAAGCACATGAAAAACATTCGTTTGTCGAACGTCCTTCGTGGACTTCGTGTTCTTCGTCTCTTCGTGATAAAGAGAACGCTGCTATGGATCTCGCCAACAAGGTCGCACTGATCACCGGCGGCAAGCGGATCGGGCTCGTCGTCGCCGAGGCGCTTGCGGCGCGCGGCGCCGACGTCGTGCTGACGTACGCGCGCTCACGCGCCGAAGCGGACCAGGCCGTCGCGCGCGTGCAGGCCGTGGGGCGGCGCGCGATGGCGATTCAAGCCGATCTCTCGCAGCCCGATCGATGTGCGGCGGTGGTCCAGCACACCGCCGATACGTTCGGCCGCCTCGACGTCCTGATCAACATGGCGTCGATTTACACGCGCCGCCCGTTTGCGGAGCTGTCGGTGGCGGACTGGGATGCCGTGATGCACGTCGATTTGCGAGCGGCGTTCTTGTGCGCACACGCGGCCGCGCCGCACATGCGGGCGCAAGGTGGCGGCCGCATCATCAACTTCAGCGACTGGGTCGCCCGCAGCGGGCGTCCCCGCTACGAAGGCTTTCTGCCGTATTACGTTGCCAAAGCGGGAGCGATCGCGCTGAGTGAGGCGCTGGCGCTCGAGCTGGCTCGCGACAACATCCTGGTGAACGCGATCGCGCCCGGGCCAATTCTGGCGCCCCCGGACACCACCGATGCGGACGCGCGCGCCGTCGCCGATGCGACGCCCCTCGGGCGATGGGGCGGCGAAGCGGAGATTGCCAAGGCAGTGCTGGCGCTGGTGGACAGTGATTTCATTACGGGAGAAACTCTCCGCGTCGACGGCGGCCGTCACGTGAAATAATCCCGCCATGCTGGTCGGCGCGCTGGCGGCAATTGCGGTGGGCGCGGCGGTGGCCATCGTGGCGCTCCTGCGGATGCGCGCCCGCACCAGCGCCGCTGCGGCGCGATGGGCGACGACGGCGCGAGCCAGCGTGCTCCTCGCAGAAGCGCTCGACGCCCGCGACGGCGTCGAGCAGGTGCTGCAGCTGTTCGTCCCGCAATTCGGCGATTGGTGCGCCGTCCATCTGGTGGACGGCGATCACGTGCGCCGCATCGGCGTCCACGCCGATCCCGCTCTCCGCGATTCGTTCCGCGCCGCGCTTGCCGAGCTCACATTCGACGCCGACGCACTGCACGGGCCTGCAAACGTGATCCGCACGGGCGAGTCCGAGTTGATCCGGCGCGTGGCCGCCGACACCTTCGCGAGGCAGCGCGTCGAAACGCGCAACATCCTCGCGTCGGCCGGTGCCGGATCGGCGGTCGTCGTGCCGCTGAAGGCGCGCACACAGACGGTCGGCGCCCTCACGCTCACGCGTCGCGAGCCCGACCAGTACGACGAGTCCGACGTCGAATGGGCGCGCGATCTCGGACATCGCATCGGCCTGGCCGTGGAGAACGCGCGCCTGTACGCCGAAGCGCGCGAGCTGTTCGAGCAGACCGTCAGCGCGAACTTCGTGAGCACGCCGGCCGGCCGGATCCTCGCCTGCAACCAGACGTTCGCGGCCCTCGTCGGGTACGACTCGGTGGCCGACGTGCACGCGGTGGACGCGCCGTCCTTCTACGCCGACGAGAGCGACCGGACGAAGTTCATCGCAGAGCTCCGCGCGCGGCGCCGCCTGATTGGCTTCGAGGGCACCGTCAAGCGGCGCGACGGGCGCCTCGTATCGGTGTCGGCGAACGCGGTCGGCACGTTCAACGACCGCGGGGATCTGACGAAAATCACCGGCTTCCTCGTCGATCGGACTGCGACGCGCGAGCTCGAAACGCAGCTGCGGCAGGCGCAGCGGCTCGAAGCGGTCGGCCAGCTCGCCGGCGGCATCGCACACGACTTCAACAACCTGCTCACTGTGATCATCGGCTCCGCCGAGCTGATTCGCAGCGATCCGGAGTACCGGCCGTCGGGGGAACCCGATCCGCTCGACGAGCTGACGAAGGCCGCGCGACGCGCCGCCGGACTGACGCAACAGCTGCTCGCCTTCAGCCGCCGGCAGGTGCTGCAGCCGCGCGAAGTCGACCTGAACGCCGCGCTGCGTCACGTGCACTCGATGCTGCGGCGGTTGATCCACGATCACGTCGTCCTCATCGTCGATCTCGATCCGCGCGTCGGCCGTGTCCGCGTGGATCCCGGACAGCTCGATCAGGTGGTGATGAACCTCGTGATGAACGCGAGCGACGCGATGCCGATGGGCGGAACGACGACGGTGACGACCGCCAATGTGACGCTGGACGACGAGGACGTCGCGCAGCATCCATACGTCCGGCCGGGCCACTACGTGGCGCTGACCGTGCGGGACACCGGCTCGGGGATGGACGAGGCGACGCGCGCCCGGGTATTCGAACCGTTTTTCACGACCAAGCCGGAGGGAAAAGGCACCGGCCTCGGGTTGTCCACGGTCTACGGCATCGTGAAGCAGAGCGGCGGCTATGTCTGGATCGCCAGCGAGCCGGGCGCCGGCACGACCGTGAAGATCTGTCTGCCTGCCGTCGTCAGCGCGTAGCCGGCCGGTTCTTGTCGACGACCGCCGCGAGGATCAGAATGAACCCGACGAGCCGCAGCACGTAGAACCAGTGCCGCGCCTCGACGCCCGGCTGCAGGAGCGAAATCGCCCACCAGTGCGCGGCGAGCATGAGGAAGGCGAGCGCGAACCAGAGGAACAGCCGATCCCGGGTGTCACGCCAGAAGCGCAGGAACAACAGGCTCGCCACGAGACTCGTTGCCGCCGAGACGCCGTTCAGGAAGGCGACCATCGGCTATTCCACGTTCCAGATCAAGCCGCCGACCAGCGTCAGCATGGACGCCGCGCCGATGATCGCGCGCGCCAGCGCGAGGTCCACTTCCGTGGGCAGAATCACGAGATCGAGGTAGAGCAGCGCGTTGTTCATCGAGAGACCGACGAAGCACAAGCTGCTCCACAGCAAAATCGCCGTCCGCCGGCGCCGGTACATCCGCAGCAGCGCCAGGGCGCAGCCCGCGCTGGTCAGCGCGCAGAGCAGGTACACGCCTTCAGCAATCATCGTCGTCGTCCTCCGTCAGCCGGAACGCGTCGGAGAAGTCCTGGAGGGAACGATAGCGCCCCGCAGTCACGAACGCGAGGACCGCCCCGCGGCTCACGCGATAGGCCTCGGCGGCGCGCTGCGCGGCAGCCGCCGCCTCCGGCGCGCCAGGGCTGAAGCGGTATCGGACGTCGGCGCCCAGGCGGACGTCGAGCAGGTCGCGGGTGCCGAGCTGTTCCAGATCGCGCGCCACCGCGCGATGGTCGAGGCCCAGCGCCTCGCCGACCTCCAGCGCGTTCCACGATCGCTCGGGATGCCGCTGGAGGAGAAGAATGATTTCGAGTTGCTCGACGGTGTCCACGCAGCGGGCCAGAAAGCGCCGGACCGGCCGCGGAATGTCGTCGGCTGTTCCCCGGCGTCGATCCACGTCTGGTGATATCCGTCCAGCAGCCTATCTCAGGTGTCGGGAGTGGCCGTTTTGATACACGTCCGGGGATTGCGCCGGGGCGCCAGCGGCGCTGCGGGCTGTTCTAGACGGCGACGCCGAACAGCTGCCGCATCGAGTCGAGGGCGCCGGTCAATTCGGCACGGTCGCGCGCGAAGCAGAGGCGCAGGTGGCCTTCGCCTGAGGCGCCGAAGTCCACGCCAGGCACGCAGCCAATGCGGCCGTTTTTGATCAGGTACTCGGCCATCGCCCACGAGAGCGAGCCATCGGAGCCCTGCGGGCGCCAGGCCGGATCGATTTTCAGAAACGCATAAAAGGCGCCGGCCGGCGGCTCACCGGAGAATACGCCGCCTTCGATTCCTCTCAGGCCGCGGTAGAACAAGTCGCGGCGCGCCCGCAGCTCCGTGCGGAAGTCCTCGATGCACTGCTGCGATCCCTCGAGCGCGCCGATGCCGCCGTGCTGGACGATCGACGCGATGTTGCTCGCCGTGTAGTACAGCACCTTCTTCGCGCGATCGCGGACCTGCGCGTCCTTGATCGACACGTAGCCGAGCCGCAGGCCGGTCATCGCGTACGACTTGCTGAACGTGTAGAGCGGAATCGCGCGGTCGTACATCCCCGGCAGCGACGCGATGCTGATGTGCTCCCCTTCGAAAACCACATCTTCGTACGCCTCGTCGGAAATCACCCACAGGTCGTGCGCGCTGGCGATCGCGGCGAGCCGCTCGAGATCCGCCCGCGTGAGCACGCCGCCCGATGGATTGTTCGGCGAATTGAGGTACAGCACGCGTGTCTTCGCGGTGATCTTGGATTCGAGCTCGTCCAGGTCGTAGCGCCAGCCGAGGTCCTCGTGCAGCGGGCACGGGACCGCGACGCCCTTGGCCGACAGGATCGTGCCCACCACCGGCGGCCACTCGGGGTCGGGGATGATCACCTCGTCGCCCGGTTCGAGCAGCGCGTGGCATAGCATATAGAGGCCGTGAATGCCGCCGTTGGCGACGAGCACGTGCTCTGGATCGTCCACGGGGACGTGGTTCTTGTCGCGCAGCTTGGCGGCGATGAGCTCGCGCAGGCGCGGCAGGCCGTTGGTCTGCAGGTAGTGGGTCTTGTTCTCCGCGATGGCGCGCGACATGGCGGACTTGACGGTGTCCGGAGCATCGAAGCTGACGTCGCCCTGATCGAGGCGGAACGGTTTGTCGACCGAGTACATCAAATCGCGGATGCGGATGATGCCGGACCACGGAACGCTGTCGAGGTAAGCGGCCATAGACGTTTAGCGTACCAGAAATCGCCGCGTTATTGGCGATAGGCGAAGTAGTCGCCGATCTCCTTCGCCACGAGCCCGATCGCGTTCTCGAGCATTTCGCCCGATCCGAAATGGTGGCCGGTGAAGACCGTCAGCACGATCGTGCGGCCCGGCGCCTCGAGCACCCCCACGTCGTCTCCGACGAACGGCAGGAAATCGCCCGTCTTGTGCGGGATGCGATAGCCCGTGAGGTAGCGTGGAATCCGCGTGCGGTACAGCTGCCCGCGCATGATCTGGAGCATCAGCTCCGACGAGGCCTTGTCCACGAGCGTGCCGCGCTCCATGCGTTCGAGCAGCGTCCCCATCTCGCGCGCCGTCGTCAAACCAAAGGGATGCTTTCCCTCGCGATAAAACGCTTCGGGTGATGGCGCGGCGCGCAGCGCGTCGAACCAGGGCGCGGCAAGCGTTTGCGCGCGCGTCACCTTGAGGCCGAGCGCCTCCATCCGCGCGTTCACCGCCGCGGGTCCGCCGACCATCCGGTACAGCACATCCGTGGCGGTGTTGTCGGACACGATGACCATCAGCGTGATCAGATCCTTGACGGTCAGCACGGCGCCCGGCGAGAGGCTCCGAATCACGCCGGTGCCGCCGCGCGTGTCGGCCTCGGCGTACGTGTACTTGTCGGTGAGCGCGAACTTGCCCGCCTTGATCTGCTCGAACACCTCCGTCATGAGCGGGATCTTGATCGTGCTCATGGTTTCCATTTCACTGTCGGCGTTGAGCGTGATCTGCTCGCCCGTCTCGAGCGATGTCGCGTAGATCCCCCAGGCGGCGTTGATGCTGCTGGTCGTCCGTTCGATGGAGGCCTGCAGGCGCTGGAGCGGCGTCTGCGCCTGCTGCGCCGAAGCGAGCCGCGTGCCGATCACGGCGACCGCACCGAATCCGGCGGCGATGGCGACGAGGACCCTGAGCGTTTTCATGCTGCGACTCCCACGCGCTCGAGAATCGACGCCAGCACGGCCTGCGCCCGAGCCGGCGGCAGGTTGCTGATGTAGAAGTGCTTCGCGCCGGCGTCCATCGCGGCGCGTATCGTTCGCGCGCAGACGTCCTCCGCGCTCGCGCCCGCGCCGAACTCGCGCGTGAGCCCTTCGGCCGGAACCGGCAGAAAGTCCTTGAGCACGTCGAGCGTCCGGGCGTTCGCGCTGCGGTAGTAGAAGACGCCGAAGACGCCGGGCGCGTCGAGTCCTCGCCGTGCCGCCGCGTCGAGAAAACGCGCGACGGGCGCCAGCGTGTGATGGCTCACGATCTGCGTCAGGTAGAACTCGGCGTTGAAGTCCGGGGCTGTCAGGTAGTCCACCTGCCGCTCGGGATCGCCGTTGGGATTCGCCCACCCGCCGAGGGCGATGGTGTGATCGCGCTGACGCAGGAGCTCGCGCAGCTGCCACCCGTGCTCGACGGCGCGCGGCACGCCAATCGACTTGTCGCCGCCCAGAATCACGAGCGCCGGAAAGCCGCTCTGGTGCGCGCGATCGGCGTACGACAAACAGTACTCGAGCGGATGCTTCGTCGTCAGAAACGGTACGATTCGCTCGCGCGGTACGTCGTTGCCGAGGTTCGTCACGAGATGGCGCAGGTTGTCCTCTTCGAACGATCCGACCGCGCTATCGGTGAGGAACACGAACGTGCCTTGCCGCGTGAGGCGGCGCACCGCATGGTACGTGTCGATCCACGCGTCCATGCCCTCGGCCATCGCGAGCTCCGCGCGCGGTGGCCGCAGCTCGGCGCCGAACACCGACCCGCCCGATCGAAGCGCGGTGAGAAGATCCATGGCTGCCATGCGTTCGAGCCCGAGCGGGCTCGGCCCTTACTATACAATGCGCGTTCGTGACTGCCGCCGCGCTCCGCGCCGCGCTCGAGCGCGTGCCAACCCTGCCGTTCGTCTCCGCGCCGACGCCGGTCGATCCGCTCCCGCGCCTGTCGGCCGCTCTTGGCGGCGGCCCTCGCCTGCTCATCAAGCGCGACGATGCGATTCCGTTCGGGTTCGGCGGAAACAAAGTGCGCAAGCTCGCGTTCGTCGCCGCGCACGCTCGCGCCGGCGGCGCCGACACGCTCATCACGGCCGGCGGCGTGCAATCCAACCACGCGCGCGCCACCGCGTCGGTGGCCGCGGCGCTCGGCATGCAGGCGATTCTGGTGGCCAATGGCGCGCCGCCCGCGCGCCCGAGCGCCAATGCGCTCCTCGATGCGCTGCTCGGCGCGCAGGTTGAGTACGTCGCGGCACGCGGCGATCGCGATCCGAAAATGCGGGAGATCGCGGACCGCCTGAGCGCCGTGGGCCGGCGGCCGTATGTGATTCCGATCGGTGCGTCCACGGCCCTCGGCGCGCTCGGCTACGTGCGGGCCCTGGTGGAGCTGCTGGATCAGATGCCTGCACCCGACGTCATCGTGCACGCGACGTCATCGGGCGGGACGCAGGCGGGGCTCGTCGCCGCGGCGCGCCTGCTCGGCCTGCCGACGCGGATCATCGGCATCAGCGCCGACGATCCCGCCGGCACCCTTGAGGACACCATCCGCGCCATCATTGCAGGAATCGGCAAGCGGCTGGAGGTTGATGCGAATGACATGGCGCGCGGCCCCGCGATCGAAGTGGACGACCGGTTCGTCGGTGACGGCTACGGCATCCCGACGAGGCAATCGCGCGAGGCGCTGGCGCTCTGCGCGCGCAGCGACGCGATTTTTCTCGACCCGACGTACACCGCGAAAGCGATGGCGGGTTTGATCGCGTACGTCCGCGAGCAGCGCTTCACTGGCGCACAGACCGTGCTCTTCTGGCACACGGGCGGGCAAGTGGGGCTTTTTGCCTGACGGCGGACATTTCAGATTTCAGATTTCAGATTTCAGAATGGGCGATCAATGGCGTCGTTGACGTTTCTGGGTGCGGCCGGCACGGTGACCGGCTCGAAGCACCTTCTCGATCTCGGCACGCATCGGGTGCTGGTCGACTGCGGGCTGTTTCAGGGACTGAAGGAGCTGCGCCAGCGCAACTGGTCGGCGCTGCCGGTCGATCCGCGTCACATCGACGCGGTGATCCTGACGCACGCGCATCTCGATCACTGCGGTTACCTGCCGCGCCTGGTCGGCGCCGGATTCCGCGGCCGCGTCTTCTGCACACCCGGCACGAGCGAGCTGTGTTCGCTGGTGCTGCCAGACTCCGCGCACATCCAGGAAGAGGACGCGCGCGAGGCCAACCGGCACGGCTACTCCAAGCACCATCCGGCGCTGCCGCTGTACACCGAGCTGGATGCGGCCCGCGCGCTCACGCAGCTCCAGCCGGTCGGCTACGACCGGCCTGTGCCGGTAGTCCCTGGCCTGGAGGTCGAGTTCGTCAACGCCGGACACCTTCTCGGTTCTGCGTACGCACGCATCCGCGTCGACGGCAAGACCTATCTGTTCGGCGGCGATCTCGGCCGCTACGGACGCCCGGTGTTGCCCGATCCCTCGCCTGTCGCCGACGCTGACGTCCTGCTGCTCGAGTCGACGTACGGCGATCGTCTGCACGAGGCGGACGATGACGGCGCGAGGCTCGCGGGGCTGATCAATGACGCCGCGCAGCGCGGGGGCAAGCTGATCATCCCGTCGTTCGCAATCGGCCGCGTGGAAGAAGTGCTCTACTGGCTGCGCCGGCTCGAGCACGAGAAGCGGATTCCAGTGCTGCCCGTGTACGTGGACAGCCCGATGGCCGCCGGCGCGCTGCAGTTCTACTCGCAGCACCTGAACGAGCTCGATGCCGAGATGAAGACGGAGGTCCGGCGCGTCTCGACCTTCTCGACCGAGCGGATGACCGTGATTGCCTCGCCGCAGGAGTCGGCGGAACTTGCTGCCTCGCGCAGCCCGGCGATCGTCATCGCCGCCAGCGGCATGGCCACGGGCGGCCGCGTCCTGCACCATCTGGAAACGGGCCTGCCGGATCCGGCGAACACGGTGCTGTTCGTCGGGTACCAGGCGGCGGGCACGCGCGGTCGCGCGCTGAGCGACGGCGCCCGGCAGCTCAAGCTCCATGGCCAGGTGGTACCGGTGCTCGCCCATGTCGCGAAGATCGACTCGATGTCGGCGCACGCCGATGCCGGCGAGATCATGCGCTGGCTGTCCGGCTTCGCGCATCCGCCGTCGATGACCTATCTGGTCCACGGCGAGCCGCCGGCGCTCGAAGCGCTTCGTTCCACCATCGTCGAAAAACTCGGGTGGCCGGTGCACATCGCCGGATACCTCGAACGCGTCGCGCTGCCGTAGCGCGAAAACGGAGATCATGGCCACCACACCAGCCCCAGACGCCTTTGCGCCGCCACAGTCGGCCGCGCCGTCCGATCGACGCTATCTGCTCGAGCGCATTGACGAGGCCGCTGTCGTGCAGCTGTACGCCGATGGATTCGCGGATCTGCCGCGCGCCGAGCGGGTGCTCGTCTGGCATCTCTATCAGGCGGCGCTCGCCGGCCGCGACATCTTCTACGACCAGCGGTACGCGCACAACCTCGAGATGCGCGACCTGCTCGAAGCGATCCTGACGTCTGGCCGGGACGTCGATGCGGCGACGCGCGCCGAGATCGAGCGCTACACGAAGCTGTTCTGGATCAATTCCGGTCCGTACAACAATCTCACCTCCCGCAAGTTCGTTCTCGGGTGCACGCCCGCCGCGCTCGCGGCGGCGGCACACGCGGCGTGCGATGCGGGCGGCGTCATGCCGCTGGCGCGGGGCGAATCGCTCGACGACCTGCTGCGGCGGCTCGCGCCGATGTTCTTCGACGCCGATTTCGAGCCGACGGTGACGAGCAAGACACCGGGCGCCGGCAACGACATCCTCACCTCGAGCGCCAACAATCTGTACGTGGGCGTGACCATGGCCGACCTGGACGGATTCGAGGAGAAGTACCCGCTCAATTCGCGGCTCGTCCGCGCCGGACGCGGCCTCGTCGAAGAGGTGTACCGCGTGGGCGGGCGCTATGGCGGGCAGATCGGCGCGATCGTGGAGCATCTGCGCGCGGCGATCCCGTACGCGAGCGAGCCGATGGCCGCGGCGCTGCGGGCCTTGATTCGATTCTACGAGACAGGCGAAGACGCGGACCGCGAGGCGTACGACATCGCCTGGGTGCAGGACACGGCATCGCCGGTGGACACGATCAACGGGTTCGTCGAGGTCTACCTCGACGCGCGCAGTGTCAAGGGCGCGTGGGAATCGCTGGTGTCCTATGTCAACCACGAGAAGACGGCCGGGATCCGCAAGATCGCCGCAAGCGCGCAGTGGTTCGAAGATCGCATGCCGTGGGATCCGCAGTATCGGAAGGCCGGCGTGCAGGGCGTGACGGCACATGCGATCGACGTCGTGATCGAAACCGGCGACTCCGGGCCGATCACGCCGATCGGCATCAACCTGCCGAACGATCAGCGCATCCGCGAGCGGTACGGCAGCAAGTCGGTGTCGCTGACCAATGTGAACGAAGCGTACGACAAGTCCACGCTGCCTGAGTACCGCAGCGAGTTCTCGTGGACGCCGGAGGAGGCCGCGCGCGCCGAGCGGTGGGGCGCGCTGGCGTCCGAGCTCACGACCAACATGCACGAGGTGATCGGACACGGATCGGGCAGGATCGAGCCCCGCCTCAACGGCAATCCGCAGGCTGCGCTGAAGGAGCAGTTCTCCGCGATCGAGGAGTCGCGCGCCGACTTGGTGGCGCTGTACTTCCTGCCCGAGCGCAAGCTGGCCGAGCTCGGCCTGGTGCCCGAGGAAGATCACGAGGCCATCGTTCGCACGGAGTACGAGTCGTACGCGCGGAATGCCCTCGTGCAGCTGCGCCGCATTCGAGAGGGGACGCAGATCGAGGAAGATCACATGCGCAACCGGCAGATGATCGTGCGCTGGCTGATCGCACAGGCTGGAGGGATCGAGGTCCGCGTCCGCGAGGGCAAGACGTACTACGTGCTGACCGATCCCCAGGCGTTTCGCGAGGGTGTCGGCACGCTGCTGGCCGAGGTGCAGCGCATCAAGGCGCAGGGCGACTACCCGGCCGCGAAAGCCCTCTTCGAGACCTATGGCGTGCACTTCGATCCCGCGCTGCGCGACGAAGTCGTCGCGCGGGTCGATCGGCTGCATCTGCCGTCGTATACCGGCTTCGTGATGCCCAAGCTGACCCCGGTCGTCGATGCGTCGGGCGCGGTCACCGACGTCGCCATTTCGTATCCGATGGATCTCTCGGCGCAGATGCTCGAATATGCGGCGGCGACGAGGCAGCTGCGGGAGCCGTAAAGCAGGCGACCGTCGCCTTCTTTGCCTCTTCGTGATAAACAAGCTCTGGTCATGACCATGCGTGCGTCCCGGCGGCAAGCGCCCTGGCTGGTCGCCTTCCTGCTCCTCGGGCGCCCGGCGGCCGCGCAGACGCCGGTGGGTGCGCGCCTGGCCATCCTGCAGGCCGAGGATCGCCGCGCCGTCACGCCGCACGACCTGGCGGTGATTCGCGGTGGCGTCCACAGCGGCGATGCGGACGTCGCGTCGACCGCCGTCCGCGCGCTCGGCCGCCTCGAGCGCCCCGCGCTCATGGCGGACATTATGCCGTCGCTGAAGCATCCGGCGCTGGAAGTTCGGGCTGAGGCCGCCAACGCGCTGGGCCAGGCCGCGGCCGGCTGGAAGCTGCACCCGCCCGCAGGCGCCCTGGCCCCAATCGTCCACGCGCTCGCCGCACGGCTCGACGTCGAGAGCGAAGCCGACGTGCGTTCCGCCATCTGTCAGACGCTCGGACGTCTTCCTTACACGACCGGCGCCGAGGTCAGCACGGTCGAGCGCACGCTGCTCGACGATGCCAGCCGGAATCCTACCGTGACGGACCGGCTCGGCGTCGCGGCCGGATTCGAGGCGCTGGTGCGGCGTCAGCGCAAGCTTCAGCCGCCTGGTGCGGCCGCCATCACGGCGCTGACGGATCTCTCGACGCTGCGGCCCGCGGAAGCGGCAAGCGGCGCGCGCGTGCGGCGGCTCGCGCTCGAGGCGCTCATTACTGCCGGTGCGGCCGACGCCGCCGTTGTCCAGCGGGCGGTGCAAGATCCGGACGCGCAGGTTCGCCGGCTCGCGATGCGCGCCGCCGGCACGCCGGCGACAGAAGGTGCCTCGAACGACCACGATGGATCCGAGATGCCGCCGGCGCTGAAGGCCGGCCTTGCGGACGACTCCGCCATGGTCCGGCTCGAGGCGGTCCGTGGCCTGCCGAACACAATGGGCGACCACGCGTGTGCCGCACTGGTGACCGCGGCGAAGGATCGCGACACACAAGTCGATCTCGTGGCTCTCGACCAGCTGGCCAAATGCGGCTCGTCCGCGGACGCAGTGGCCGCGCTCGAACGGACCGTCGACGATTTGTCACAGGCCGGAGAACCCCGCGGCTGGCACCGTGCTGCGCACGCGCTCGTCGCGCTCGCCACCGCGAGCCGCGCGAAGGCCCAGGCCGCGCTGCCGCAGTTCGCCGGGTCGCGTGTCTGGCAACTGCGCATGTACGCCGCGCGCGCGGCGGCGATCCTCGACGATCGCGCCGCGCTCGAGAAATTCGCGGCCGACGACGACGACAACGTGTGCGAGGCGGCGATCGACGGCCTCGTGAAAGCCGCCGGTCATCGCGACGATGGGGTGTATGTCGCGGCGCTGACGCGGCACGGACATCAGGCACAGCGCGCGGCGGCCCTTGCACTCGCAGGGACACCGGCGCCCGACGCCGCCGTGCCTGCGTTGAAGAGCGCGCTGCAGCGGCTGGAGGACGAAGGGTTCGACAACTCGCACGATGCCCGGGCGGCCATCGCCGGCACGCTCGAGAAGCTCGGAGCGCCCGTCACGCCGCGCAAGGGGCATGTGCCACCGCCTTCGGCGGATCTGAACGGCGACGATCTGCGGCGATTGGCATCGCCGCGTGCACGCGTGACGATCCGCGGCGTCGGCGTGTTCGACCTCGCCCTCTTCACCAACGAGGCGCCCGCCACCGTGCTGCGGTTCGTGCACCTGGCGGAGACGGGCTATTACAACGGCCTCACCTTCCACCGCATCGTCCCGAACTTCGTGATTCAGGGCGGCAGCCCCGGGGCCAGCGAGTACATCGGCGACTCGTGGTTCATGCGCGACGAGCTCGGGCTCTGGCCGCACGTGCGTGGGGCGGTGGGCATCTCGACCCGCGGGCGCGATACGGGCGACGCGCAGATCTTCATCGACACGGTGGACAATCCGCGGCTGGATCACGACTACACGGTGTTCGCCCAGGTGCTCAACGGCATCGAGATCGTCGATCGCATCCTCGAGGGCGATGTCATCGAGCGGATCGACATCATCCCGTAACGCCATGTTCTCCGAGCGGGTGCCCGGTCAGCTGCGCGCAAATCGGCTCGCGTCCGCCGTGGCGGCGCGGCGTGCCGCCGGCCACGAGCTTCTCGACCTCACCGACTCGAATCCGACTCGCGCGGGCGTGGCGTATCCGCCGGCACTGCTGGCGCCGATGGGCGATCCGCGCGGCCTGCGGTACGAGCCGCAGCCCTTCGGCCTGCAGGCGGCGCGGCAGGCCGTGTCGGACGACTACGCGCGCCGCGGCGTGTCGCTTGGCGCCGATCGGGTGGTATTGACGCCCAGCACGAGCGACGCGTACGGCTGGCTGTTCAAGCTTCTCGCAGACCCGGGGAGCGAGGTGCTGGTGCCGCGGCCGAGCTATCCGCTCTTCGAGCACCTCACGCGGCTCGATGGGGTCGTCGCGCGTCCGTACGAGCTGGAATATCACGGCACGTGGTCGATCGATTTCGCCAGCCTGGAAGCCGCGCTGTCGCCCCGGACGCGCGCGGTGCTGCTGGTCAGCCCGAACAACCCGACCGGTTCCTTCGTGAAGCAGCCGGAGCTCGATCGCCTGGCCGGGTTGTGCGAACGGCGCGACATCGCGGTGATTGCCGATGAAGTGTTCGCGGACTACGAGCTCGAAGCGGGCGCGACCGCGGCCGCCGGACGCGTGCTCGATCGGCGGGACGTGCTGGCGTTCTCACTCGGCGGGTTGTCGAAGTCGGTGGGCCTGCCGCAGGTGAAGCTTGGGTGGATTGGGGTGGCGGGCCCTGCGCCGCTGGTGGCGTCGGCGCTCGAGCGTCTCGAGCTGGTGTGCGACACGTACTTGTCTGTGTCCACGCCCGTGCAGGCGTCGGCCGCGGAGCTGCTGGTGGCTGGCGCGGCGGTGCGGGCGGCAATTGCCGAACGCGTCCGCGCGAATTTTCGCGTGCTCGTCGATCGCGTCGCGGGGACGCCGTCGTGCAGCGTTCTGCGCCCTGAGGGCGGCTGGAGTGGCGTCATCCAAGTACCGTCGCTGCAGCCCGAAGAAGACCTCGTGCTGATGCTGCTGGCGCGCGACGGCGTGCTCGTGCACCCCGGCTATTTTTTCGACTTTCCGCGCGAGTCGTATTTGATCGTCAGCCTGCTGCCGCCGCCGGCGATCTTCGACGAAGGTATCGGCCGCGTACTGCGGCACTTCGATTGCAGCGGCACGAATCATGAGTGATCTGTCCGGCCGCCGCCGCGCGGGTCTGCTCATCCCGCTCTTCTCCTGCGCGTCCACCGCGAGCTGGGGCATCGGCGAGATCGCGGACATCCCGATGGTGGCGGCCTGGCTGGCGGACGCCGGCCTTCGTGTGCTGCAGCTGCTGCCGCTCAACGAGATGGCGCCGGGGCAATGCTCGCCCTATTCGGCGATCAGCGCGATGGCGATCGATCCGATCTTCATCAGCCTGCGCGAAGTGCCTGAATTCACGGCGGCCGGCGGCGAAGAGACGCTCGACGCGAGCGAGCGGCAGCGCCTGCAGTCGGTGCGACAGTCTCGTCACATCGATCACGCGGCTGTGCGCGCCTTGAAAGAGGCGGCGCTCCAGCGCGCCTTTGATCGGTTCGTCCAGGTCGAGTGGGCGCACGAGACGCCACGCGCGGCCCAGCTCAAGACCTTCATCGCCGAACAGGCCTGGTGGGTCGAGGACTACGGTCTGTTCCGGGCGCTGCACGCGCACGCAGGGGAGCGTCCCTGGACCGATTGGCCGCCCGACCTCCAACAGCGTCAGCTGGCTGCGATCGACCGTGCCCGCCGCGATCGGGCCAGGGACATTCTCTACTGGCAGTACCTTCAGTGGCTGGCCGGCACGCAGTGGCGCGCGGCGCGCGCGGCGGCGCCCGGCCTGGCGATCTTCGGCGATCTGCCGTTCATGGTGGATGGCGACAGCGCCGACGTGTGGGTGCGACAGGATCAGTTTCACCTCGACGCGTCGGTCGGCGCGCCGCCGGACGCATTCAGCGCGACGGGGCAGGACTGGGGCATGCCGGTGTACCGATGGGACGTCATGGCGCGCGATGGCTTCGGCTGGCTCCGCGCACGCGCCCGGCGCAGCGCGGCGCTCTACGACGGCTATCGCATCGATCATCTGGTCGGCTTCTATCGGACCTACGCCCGTCCGCGCGACGGCGGCGACCCCTTTTTCACGCCGGCCAAGGAATCCGATCAGCTCGCGCTCGGCGAGCGCCTGCTCGGCCTGTTCCGGGAAGCCGACCCGGACATCATCGCGGAAGATCTGGGAACGGTTCCCGACTTCGTGCGCGCGTCGCTCGCGCGGCTGCGCATCCCCGGCTACCGGGTGTTCCGCTGGGAACGCCACTGGCACACGAAGGGTGAGCCGTTCCGCGATCCGGTCCTCTATCCGCCGGTGTCGGTCGCGACCTCCGGCACGCACGATACCGAGCCGCTGATCGTCTGGTGGGAGAACGCGCCGGCCGACGAACGGGCCAAGGCGGCGCGTATGCAAACGCTGCTGCGCGTTGCCCGCGGTGCCTCGATCGAGAACGCGCCGTACGATCCGATCGTGCGCGACGCGATCCTGGAGGCGCTGTTCGCCTCGGGGTCCGACCTGGCGCTGCTGCCCGTGGGAGACGTGTTCGGCTGGAGGGATCGGATCAATCAGCCCGCCACGGTGACCGACGGCAACTGGACGTTCAAGCTGCCCTGGCCGTGCGATCGGCTCGACGAAGTGCCCGCCGCGCGCGAGCGGCGGGACACCCTGCATCGATGGGCTGTCGCGCACAACCGGCTGTGACTGTTCGCGCTCCGGCGAAATCGAAATCGCGCTAGGGCTGCGACGAGCCGCGGCCGCCGGCCGCTTTCGGCAGCGGCTTCCGCGGCAGCTTCTCGTCGCGGTTCGCGGTGTTGTACGCGAAGGCCGCCACGATCACGGCGTTGTGCATCATGTCCTGCGCCTGCACGCGCTCGTACACGTCCTCGTTGGAATGGTGAGTCCGAGTGTTGTATTCCACTTCGTCCTGGATGAACTGAAATCCCGGCAGGCCCACGGCGTCGTACGACAGATGGTCCGTCCCGCCCGTGTTCCGGATCGTCAGGGTCGTCATACCGAGGTTATTGAACGGCTCCATCCAGGCCGAGAAGATCGGCGCCACCGCTTCGTTGCCCTGCAGGTACACGCCGCGAATCGTGCCGGTGCCGTTGTCCACGTTGAAGTAGCCGGCCAGCGTCGCGTGCTCCGGCTTCAGCTGCATCGTCTCCGGATCGCCGAAGTGCGCCTTCACGTATGCCTTCGATCCGAGGAGCCCTTCCTCTTCGCCGCCCCACAGACCGATGCGCACCGTGCGCCGCAGCGTGACGCCGCTCGTCTTCAGGATGCGCATCGCTTCCATCATCACGGCCGATCCGGCGGCGTTGTCGGTGGCGCCCGTGCCGGAATGCCAGGAATCGAAATGCGCGCCGATCATCACGACTTCGTCGGCTTTGTCCGTTCCGGGAATCTCCGCCAGGACGTTGAACGCATTCTGATCCGCGTCGTAGAACGTATTCGCGATGTCCATCTGCAGCGTCACCGGAATCTTCTTCTCCAGCGTGCGGACGATGCGGCCGTACTGTTCGATGGCGAGGACCACTTCCGGCGGGTGCACCGGATCCTTCGGATCGCGTGAGCCGCCGGCCTGCACGAAGATCGTCCCGCCGTCGCCGCGCGGGCTCGGCTCGATCACGGCGGCGACGCCTTCGTCGACGAAGAACTGCGTGCGTTTGCGGTTGAAAGCCTGCTGCGCGGCGAAATTGCCGCGTCCGCGGCCGCCGGATGGCGGCTGCTTGGCCAGATCGGCGAGCTCGGCATCCGTGTAGCGATGGCCCAGCGAATCGAAGTGCGCGTCGACCTCGCGCATGTCGCCGGAGAGCACGAACTTACCGCGGAGCTTGCCGCGGTACAGGTCGAAATCCCTGTCGTTCGTGATCACGACCTGCACGGCGTCAGCGGTCACCGGTCCGTGCGTCCCGGTCGTCCACGCTTTCGGGAACGCGGTCAGCGGATAGGCGCGCGGCGTGACCGCGCTCGCGACGAACCGCTGGTTCTGCCAGCCGCGGCCGAACGGCCACGTCTCCAGATGGACCTTGGTCAGGCCCCAGCTCGTCATCGTTTTCTGCGCCCAGTCAGCCGCCTCTTTGATGTTGGGCGATCCCGTGAGGCGCGGCCCGTACACGTCCGTCAGGTAGCTCTCGATCTCCATCACCTTCGAATGCTGAAGACCCTCGTCTTTGATCCGGTAGATCGCGTCGAGGTCGAGCTTTTCGGCGGCGGGCCAATCGGCCGCGAGCGGCAGCACGACGAGAGCGGCGAACATGGCGCTGAGCGCGAGCGTGCGGTGAATCTTCATGGAACGAACAGCCTCCCGGGCATGGACTCTACCGGCTGGGAGAATTCCGGTCAACGTCCGGATCTGATACGATCCGTCCGCGTCCCCTCCATCGCCGTCTTAATCCCTGCTCGATCGGTGACCGATAAGGAGAGCTCGATGGTTCGCACATTTGTCTTCACCCGCTCCGCCGCGCGGCCGCAGGCGCCGAAGCCCTAGCGCGTGCGAACGCTCGCTCCGATCGTGATCGTGGCCGCGGTGGCCGTCGGCAGCTGCGGGCCGCAGGGCGCGCGCTCCGGCGTCGGCCGCGTGGCGTCCAAGGCCAGGGACATCGCGCTCGCGGCGGAATCGCGGATCGTGTCGGCGCGCGTCGTCGCCGGCGCCACGCTGGCGTCGGTGCTGCGGAGCTGTCACGTCGCCGATCGCGATGTCGTCGACGCGGTGGAGCAGGCGCGGATGCTGTTCGACCCGCGGAAGCTGCGATCGGATCAGCCCTACCGCGTGGAGACGCGAAGCGACGGGACGCTGCGCCGGTTCGAGTACGAGATCGACGGCGATCGCGTCCTGAAGGTGCAGCGCGAAGACGCGGCGCTGGTGGCGTCGGTCGTGCCGATCGCGAAGACGCGGCACGAGGACGTGGTCCACGGTCGCATCGACCGCGACTCCCCCTCGCTGTTCGCGGCCATGGACGAGTCGGGCGAGTCGATCGATTTATCGCTGGCGCTGGCAGGCATCTTCAGCGGCGAGATCGATTTCAACAGCGACCTGCAGCCAGGCGATCAGTTCGCGCTGCTCGTCGAAAAGCAATACCGCGCGGACGACGCCGCGGCGTTTGCCGGTTACGGGCCGATTCTGGCAGCCGAGTTCGACAACGACGGCCGTCGCGTGCGCGCGGTGCGCTTCACGCCGCCGGGCGGGACGCCAGGCTACTACGACGAGCGGGGCGTATCGATGCGCCGGTTTTTCCTTCGCTCGCCTCTGAAGTTCGAGCCGGTGGTCACCTCGCCGTTTTCACGCAGCCGCCTGCATCCGATCCTCCGCGAGTATCGTCCCCACCTGGGCGTCGATTATCGCGCGCCGGCCGGCGCGCCCGTCGTGGCGGTTGCCGACGGCGTGGTCCTGCAAGCCGGCATGAGCGGCGGCGCGGGGCGCCTCGTGCACCTGCGACACGCCAACCATCTCGAGTCCGAGTACATGCACCTGTCGGCGATCGCCGTGCACGCGGGTCAGCATGTGCGCCAGGGCGACCTGATCGGCCGCGTCGGGTCGAGCGGGCTCGCGACCGGCCCCCACCTCGACTATCGCGTGAAGCGCGATGGCGCGTTCGTCAACCCGCTATCGGCCCAGCGCGACATGCCTCCCGCGGATCCGATTGCTCCCGCGCAGATGCCGCAGTTCATCGCCGTGCGCGATCGCATGCTGGCCCGTCTGGCGGCAGCCCCCGTGCAGCAGTCGGCGGCAGCACGCGCCGACTCCCCATCGCCCAATCGGCCGTAACCTCGCCTCGCATCCACGGGGACGGCGACCACGGCTCGAGGCGTGACATATAATTTCAGCCCCATGGCGACGCTCTATCCGTTCCGTGCCCTCCGTCCCACTCCGGCCGACGCTTCTCGCGTCGCGGCGGTCCCTTACGACGTCGTCAATGCTGAGGAAGCGCGGGCGCTCGCCGACGGCAACCCGCTCAGTTTCCTGCGCGTTTCGCGGGCCGAATTGGAGCTGCCGCCCGGCGCCGATCCCTACGCCGATGCCGTATACGAGCGGGCCGCCGGCAACTTCGAGGCGCTCAAGAAGAGCGCGCTGGTCCTCGAGCAGGAGCCGCGCGTGTATTTCTACCGGCTCAAGATGGGCGCGCACGAGCAGACGGGCCTGGCGGCCTGCTATTCGCTCGACGAGTACGATCGCGACATCATCAAGCGTCACGAGCGCACCCGGCGCGACAAGGAAGACGATCGCACCCGGCACATGCTCACGCTCGGCGCGCAGACCGGCCCGGTGTTTCTCACGTACCGGGCGTCCGCGGAGATCGATGCGATCGCCGATCGCGTGACGGCTGGCGCTCCGCTGTACGACTTCGAGGCACCCGACGGCGTTCGCCACACGCTGTGGTCCATCGGCGGCGCGGAACGCGACACGCTGATCCTCGCCTTCGGCCGCGTGCCGGCGCTGTACATCGCCGACGGACATCATCGCGCGGCCAGCGCCGCACGGGCCCGCTCGGACATCCGCGATCGCGCGATCACCCGCGCCTCGCTCGGCGACGATGCGGACTACACCACGTTTCTGGCGGTCGCCTTCCCGCACGATCAGGTGCAGATTCTCGCCTACAACCGGATCGTGAAGGAGCTGGCGGGCCTCGATCCCGCCGCGTTCATGTCCGCCGTGCGCGATCGGTTCGAGGTCGAGAGCGGCCCGGCGGCGCCAGCGGCGCGGGGCGACATCTCCATGTATCTGCAGCACGCGTGGCATACGATCAGGCCGCGCGCGGAAGTGAACGCCGCCGACGCCATCGGATCGCTGGACGTCAGCGTCCTGCAGGATCGCCTGCTCGAGCCGGTGCTCGGGATCGCCGACATCCGGACGGACAAGCGGATCGATTTCGTGGGCGGCGCCCGCGGCACCGGCGAGCTCGAGGCGCTCGTGGATTCAGGCCGGGCGGCGGTCGCGTTCTCGTTGTATCCGGTGAGCGTGGCCGATCTGATGAGCGTGTCCGACGCCGGTTCGATCATGCCGCCGAAGAGCACGTGGTTCGAGCCGAAGCTCAGGGATGGTTTACTGATTCATGTCATATGAACCACGAAGTGCACGAAGCACACGAAGGATCGGACTTGACAGCTCTCGAACAACGTACGCTCCAACCTTTGTGTCCTCAGTGTCCTCTGTGGTGATTGGGCTCTCTTTATGAAAGTACTGATCGCCGACCCCTTCGAGCAGACCGGCATCGACGGCCTGAAGGCCGCCGGCTGCGACGTGCTCTATCAACCCGACCTGAAGGACGATGCGCTGACCGATGCGGTGAGCGCGTCGGCGGCCGATGTCCTCATCGTTCGCAGCACGAGCGTCACCGGTCCGATGCTCGAGGCCGGGTCGTTGTCGCTTGTCGTCCGCGCCGGCGCCGGGTACAACACGATCGACGTCGCCACGGCGTCGCGGCGCGGCATCTACGTGTCGAATTGCCCGGGCAAGAACGCCGTGGCCGTCGCCGAGCTGGCGTTCGCGCTGTTGCTGGCGCTCGACCGGCGCATCCCCGACAACGTGGCGCAACTGCGCGCGGGCACCTGGAACAAGAAAGAGTTCGCGAAGGCGCGCGGGGTGTACGGGCGCACGCTGGGGCTGCTCGGCTACGGAAACATCGGCCAGGAGATGGCGCGCCGCGCGCACGCCTTCGGCATGCCCGTCATCGTCTGGAGCCGCCGGTTCGTCGCCGGGCACGCGGGCGCGGCGGACGAGGACGTCCCGATCGAGATCGCCAGGACGCCGGAGGAGGTAGCCGAGCGGTGCGATGTGCTGAGCGTGCACCTCGCGCTCACCAAGGACACACGCGGCCTCGTGAACGGCGCGATCATCGACAAGCTCAAGCCGGGCTCGTATTTCATCAACACCGCGCGCGCGGAAGTCGTGGACTACGAAGCGCTGGCGCGCGCCATCCGCGAGCGCCACATCCGCGCCGGCCTCGACGTGTTTGCGGCGGAGCCGAAAGACGCGACCGGCGAGATGCACGACCCGATCGTCGGCCTGCCGGGGGTCTACGGCACGCATCACATCGGCGCGTCCACGGCGCAGGCGCAGGACGCGATCGCCGCCGAAACGGTCCGGATCGTGGCGTCGTACAAGGACACCGGTAAGGTGCCCAACGTCGTCAACCTCTGCAAGAAGACGCCGGCGACGCACATGCTGGTTGTTCGGCATCACGATCGCCCGGGGGTGCTGGCGCACGTGTTCCAGCACCTGCGCGCGGGCGCCATGAACGTCCAGGAGACCGAAAACGTGATTTTCGAAGGCGCCGAGGCGGCCGTCGCGCGAATCAACCTCGACGCCGCGCCGCCGGCGGATCTGCTGAAGAAGATCCAGGACGGCAACGGCGATATCCTCGATCTGCAGCTCGTGACGATCTAGACCGTCCGGCATTCGTGCTGGCCAGCAGCGCCTTGAACCACGAAGTCTCGAAGAACACGACGGAACAAAAACCGTGGTTGACAGGCGCAGGAACATGACATGACACCTGTGCATCGCATCCACAATTTCGCCGCCGGCCCGGCGGTGCTGCCGCTTCCCGTCCTCGAGCAGATCCAACGCGACCTGATCGCGCTGCCGGGCATCGGCATGTCGATTCTCGAGATCAGCCATCGCTCGAAGCCGTTCGAAGCCATCATCGAAAAGGCCGAAGCCGACATCCGCACGCTCGCGGGCATCCCGTCGAACTATCACGTGCTCTTCCTGCAGGGCGGGGCCAGCACGCAGTTCTCGATGGTGCCGATGAACCTGCTGACCGCCGGCGCGACCGCCGATTACCTTGACACCGGGTCGTGGGCGGAGAAGGCGATCAAGGAAGCGAAGAAGGTTGGCGCGGTCAACGTCGCCGGCTCCACCAAAGCGGACAAGTACGCGCGCATTCCCGCGCCGTCCGAACTGACGCTCACCGAGGGCGCGGCGTACGTGCACATGACCTCGAACAACACCATCGAGGGGACTGAGTTCAAGCAGCTGCCCGACGTCGGCGATGCGCCGCTCGTCAACGACACCTCGTCCGATATGTTCAGCCGCCCGATCGACGTCTCCCGCCACGCCCTCATCTACGCGGGTGCGCAGAAGAACATGGGGCCGGCCGGCGTCACCGTCGTGATCGTCCGCGACGACATGCTCGCCCGCTCGCAGAAGACGCTTCCGACGATGCTGAACTACGCGGTGCACGCGGAAAACAAGTCGCTCTACAACACGCCGCCCGCCTTCGCCGTGTACTCGCTCGGCCTCGTCATGCACTGGCTGTTGGAGCAGGGCGGCCTGCCCGCGATCGCCGCGGTGAACGAGCGCAAGGCGCGCACGCTCTACGCCGAAATCGACCGGACCGGCTTCTATCGGGGAACCGCGCAGAAGGAGAGCCGGTCGCTGATGAACGTCACCTTCCGCCTCGCGACGGAGGATCTCGAAGCCCGGTTCATCAAAGAGTCGGCTGCCGCCGGCCTCGACGGCCTGAAGGGCCATCGCGCGGTGGGCGGGATGCGGGCGTCCATCTACAACGCCTTCCCGGAAGCGGGCGTGGACGCGCTCGTCGGCTTCATGAAGGAGTTCGAGCGAACCAACGGCTGACAAAGGACTTAACCCATTCGCGTTTGGCCGGAGGCCGAGTTCCGTGATACCATTTCGGCTTCGCCACTCGCCCCCCCAAAGGTCTCACGGGTCAGCAATTAGCGATGTTTTTGCGGAGGTAGTACCGTGCTTTCTTCTCTCCTGATAGCTCTCGTCGCCTCGGCTGTGGTCACGCAGATCGCGGTGTTGGGGACGACCATCTATCTCCACCGGACCGCGACGCACATGGCGCTCACGATGAATCCGGCGGTCGAATGGATGTTCAAGTTCTCGTTGTGGCTGACGACGGGGCTGTCGACGAAGGAGTGGGTGGCCGTTCACCGGAAGCATCACGCATTCACCGACAAGGAAGGCGATCCGCACAGCCCGATGCTCGAGGGCTTCTGGAACGTCCAGCTCGGAAACGTCTATTACTACATGCGCGAGGTCAAGAAGACCGACGTCGTCGCCCGCTACGCCCGCGACATTCACGAAGGCTGGTGGGACACGCAGATTTTCCGCCGCGGCCTCGTCGGCCTGGCGATCGGTACGGTGATTCTCTGCACGACGCTGACCCTCGGGTTCGGTCTCGGCATCGGCTGGGGGCTGTTTGCCGCCGGCGTGCACGCCGTGATGTACGTGTTCGTGCTCTCGTCGTCGATCAACGGCCTCTGCCATCACGTCGGCTACAAGAACTTCGACAACACCGCCACCAACATCCGCTTCCTGGCGCTGCTCACCGGCGGCGAAGGGCTGCACAACAACCATCACGGCTATCCGCGCAGTCCGAAGTTCAGCTTCAAGTGGAGCGAGATCGATCCGGCGTGGCCCTTCATCAAGCTGCTGATCGCGCTGAATCTCGCCAAGCCGTCGAAGACGATCGACGAGATCGCGGCGTAGACCCACCTCAGCGCACGTCGCCAAGGACACTGTAGGCCGGGTCATTTTCAGACCCGGCGTTCCGCTTCGCCCCGAGATCTCCCAAGTACGGGATCGCTTCGTGATCTTCGTGTTCTTCGTGACTCCGTGATGAAACGGCGTCCCGATCCCCGATCCCTGATCCCTGATCCCTGATCCCCGATCCCCGATCCCTGTCATTCCGTCGGAGCCGGCCGGAAGCGCCGGCGCCTGCGCCGGCGTCTGCGCCGCGGCGGCGATGCTTCTCCCGTCTCGCCTTCGGACCCCTCGTCACCCGCGGCCATCGGCTCGCCGTTGGCCTGATCGGCGAGCAGCCGATTCCAGTGCGCGACGATCTGCGGCGCGGCGCCGTGGATCTCGAGCCAGGTGAGCGCGTCGCGGAACATGCCGCGGTGCACGAGCGCGCGCTGGGCGCGCGGGCTCGCGTCGAGGTCGCGGAGCCGGCGCTGGAGGCTCATCACCTGCCGCAGGCGTTCGACGTCGCGGCGGGCGAGCGGCAGATCCCCGAGCCGCGGAATCGGCGGATGCCGCTGCGCGGTCTTGCTGTCGGTTTCCGCGGCCTGGCGGCGCGGCGGGTGCAGCGAGATACCCAGCGGCACGAGCAGGCTGCCGAGCAGAATCGGATTCGTCAGCGTGTCGGGCATCGACTCGAAGCGGTGTCGGTACGCGTCGAGCGCGGCGAGCGAGCGCCACAGCGGATCGGCGGCGCCGCGATGCAGCTCCGCCGAGATCGGTTCCAGCAGTCCGAGCTCGGCGAGGCTGCGGAACGCCTGCTCTGATGCGCCCGCCCGCAGAATCTTGTAGTACTCCTCGAGGAGCC
>DATATJ010000316.1:0-3072 GCA_036268855.1 Vicinamibacterales bacterium | reverse complement strand
GTTCGGCATCGATCTCGTCCCCGACGTGCCGAACTGGCGCGAATATACCGACCGCGTCCAGCATCGCGGCCGCGCCGCCGGAGGCACGCACCTCACGCTGATCGAGTCTGTCCGACAGGACCGCGCCCGGCGCCTCACGACCTTCGCGCAGCGCTATCTCGTCCGCCGCGGCGGCCGGACGACGGAGCACCCGTTCACGCTGACGTTCCGGACGCTGACGGTCCGCCAGATGACCCAGCGGCTGGCGCACGCCGGTTTTCGCATCGAAACCGTGCTCGGCGACTACCAGGGACACCCCTGGGACGACGGGGCGGACGTCTGGATCATTCTCGCGAAAAAGATGTAACATCTTCAGTCCTCAATTCGTTGATTCTTCTGGAGTTCTGACATGTCAGGCCATTCCAAGTGGCACTCAATCAAGCACAAGAAGGGCGCCGCCGACGCCAAGCGCGGCAAGATCTTCACGCGCCTCATCAAGGAGTTGACCGTCGCGGCGCGCGCCGGCGGCGGGGATCCCGACATGAACCCGCGGCTGCGCACGATCATCGCCGACGCGAAGGCCGAGAACATGCCGGCGGACAACATCAAGCGCGCGATCCGCCGCGGCACAGGCGAGGAGCCTGGCGTCTCGTACGAGGAAGCGCAGTACGAAGCGTACGGGCCTGGTGGCGCCGCCGTCATCATGGACGTCCTCACCGACAACAAGAACCGCACGGTCGGCGAACTGCGGCACACGCTCACCAAGCACGGCGGAACGCTGGCCGAAACCAACGCGGTCGCCTGGATGTTCGCCAAGCGCGGCTACATCGTCATCGAAAAGAGCAAGGCCGACGAGGAGACGCTGATGGCGGCCGTCCTCGACGCGGGCGCCGACGATCTGCGCGACGATGAGGACAACTGGGAAGTGCTGACGTCGCCCGAGACGTTTCTCGCCGTGCACGAAGCGGTGAAGAAGCTGGGCATCGAGACGGCGTCGGCCGAAGTGGCGATGCTGCCGCAGAACTACATCAAGCTCGAGGGCAAGACCGCCCAGTCGATGCTGAAGCTGATGGAAGCGCTCGACGACCTGGACGACATCCGCCACGTCTGGTCGAACTTCGACATCGAGGAGAAGGAGATCGAGGCCTCGCTCGCGTGAAGGTGTTCGGCATCGACCCCGGCTCCGAGCGTACCGGATACGGCTGTGTAGAGACCGACGGCACCCGCCACCGCCTGGTCGTGTCCGGGGCGATCGCGACGCCCGCGTCTGCGACCTTTCCCGAAAAGCTGCTGCTGATTCACAGCCGGCTGACCGCGATCATGGACAGCTGCCGCCCCGAATGCGCCGCGATCGAGAATCTGTTTTTTGCGACGAACGTCCGCAGCGCGCTCAAGCTGGGCCACGCGCGCGGGGTCGCGATGCTGGCGGCCGTGGAAGCCGGCCTGCCGGTGTTCGAGTACACGCCGGCCGAGATCAAGCGCGCGATCGTCGGCTACGGACGCGCCGAGAAGCCGCAGGTCCAGCAGATGGTGAAGCTGCTGCTCGGCCTCGACGCGATCCCGTCGCCTCACGACGCCGCCGATGCGCTCGCGGTGGCGATCTGCCACGTGCACGCGCATGCGCCGGGCGCCGGCGCGCTCGCGCCACCGCGGACGAAGGCGGCGACGAGCTGGCGGCACTACCGGCCCGCACGACCGTGATCGCGCATCTCCGCGGACGGATTTTCGCCAAGTACCCCAACCGCCTCATCGTCGACGTCAACGGCGTCGGGTACGACGTGGCCGTGCCGCTGTCCACGTTCTACGGGCTGGGCGAGCCGGGCGCCGAGATCGCGCTGCGGATTCACACGCACGTCCGCGAAGACGCGCTCCTGCTGTATGGATTTGCGACCGTGCTGGAGCAGGATCTCTTCGAGCGGCTGATCGGCATCAGCGGCATCGGGCCGAAGGTCGCGCTCGCCGTGCTGTCCGGCATCGAGCCGAAGGAGCTCGTGCGCGCGGTCGAGCGCGGCGACGTGGCGCGGCTCACGGCGATTCCGGGCGTCGGCAAGAAAACGTCCGAGCGCATGGTGCTCGAATTGAAAGATCGGATGCCGCGGACGCACGTGGCCACCGACGCCGGCGGCGACGATCGCCCCGACGATCTGCGCGAGGATCTCCTCTCGGCGCTGATGAACCTGGGGTATCATCGGCCTCTCGCCGAAAAGGCCGTCACCGCCGTCGTCAAGGCCCAGCCCGACGGCACCTTCGAGGACACGCTGAAGCAGGCGCTGAAGGAGCTGGCAAGGTGAAACAGTCTTCAGTCGCCGGTCGTCAGTCGTCAGTCTCAAGTCTTCAGTCGGCAGCCAGGAGTCTTCAGTCGGCAGTCAGGAGTCTTCAGCCGGCAGTCAGGAGGCTTCAGCCGGCAGTCAGAAGTCTTCAGCCGGCAGTCAGGAGTCTTCAGCGGCGACGGCGAACCGGCGACGGCAGCCGCTTGGTGTCTGGTGACTGACGATCGCCTCATTTCTCCGGCGCGCGCCGACGAGGACGCGCAGGACGAAGCGGGGCTTCGTCCGCGCATGCTCGACGAGTACATCGGGCAGGATCGCGTCCGCGAAAATCTGGTGGTCGCGATCGCCGCCGCCCGGCAGCGCAGCGAGCCGCTCGATCACGTCCTCCTGCACGGGCCCCCGGGGCTCGGCAAGACGACGCTGGCCTACGTGATCGGGAACGAGATGGGCGTGCCCGTCCGCGCGACCTCGGGGCCGGCCATCGAAAAACCGGGCGACCTCGTCGGCATCGTCACCAACCTGGCGGCCGGCGAAGTGCTCTTCATCGACGAAATCCACCGCATGTCGCCCGCCGTCGAAGAAATCCTCTATCCCGCGCTGGAGGACTACCAGGTGGACATCGTGATCGGCCAGGGGCCGAGCGCGCGCACGGTGAAGATGCGGCTGGAGCGCTTCACGCTCATCGGCGCGACGACGCGGACCGGGCTGCTGACGTCGCCGCTGCGATCGCGCTTCGGCATCACGCACCGGCTGGAGTTCTACACCGCCGCGGACCTCGCCGAAATCGTCAGGCGCTCGGCACGGATCCTCGATGTGCCGATCG
>DATATJ010000315.1:0-3626 GCA_036268855.1 Vicinamibacterales bacterium | reverse complement strand
ATCGCCGCCGGCGGTCGACCACGACTGTCCGCTGCGCCGCAGCTTCCAGGTCGTCTCGGTCTCGGTCCACGAGTTGGTCACTTGATAGGCGGCGACGTGGCGCGTCGGGCCGGCGTCGGCATCCTTCACGGTGAGCGTCATGACCGCCGACGTGACGTTGCTGCCGGAGGGAATCAGATTTTCCGTGTCGAATTTCAGCATCGCCCGGCGTTCGTAGCTCAGGTCCGATGCGGCCCGCGTTTCGAGCAGGTTGTCGATGTTCGTGTTCGCGTACGTCCCGCCCCGCAGTGTCGCGTACACGACCTGCGTCTTGGGTGCACTGATCGTGACCGTGGTCTGCGCCGACGCCGTTGCTCCAAGCGCCCCAAGTGCCAGAACCGTCATCACCCCACGACTGATTGACGAGCGAAGCTGTCGCATGTCTCCTCCTCAAGAAACCGGTAAACACACTGCGCCGTTCCGCGAGGCGGACCGCGTCGCGAGTTCCGGAAAGTTATGCGTGTGTCTCTTTGAACGAACGGTGGACTGCCGCGCTTCAGGGCAAAGAGCAAGCCACATCAAATTTGTCGATATTCAAAGCAGACGCACTTGCAGTCGAACCGCATTGGTGACAGAACTGAACGCCTCCCACGCTTTTGTAATCCCGCCATGCGTGAGCGAGCGTGCGCTGCCGCGCACCGAGTGCCGCGAGGCGCGCCCAACTACTCGACCGTCGGCGCAGACCGAGCGCCGACGATCTGCCAACCGCGTCATACGAATGCCGACAGGTGTGACCGACACAGATCTCTCCACAACACTTCGCAGTGTCGAAGTCGCTGAATTCCGATCGGATCGTCCTGAGATCGAAAAAGGGTTGGCGGCCGGCTGGGCAGCCAGACGTCGGATTCACACGAGGCAAAGATTCGTCCAATGTTTGAAATGGCTGAAATCTCGAACGAAGAAGCGTTTTGGATTCGTGCAGAAGCCGAACGCCGTCCGTGACGCCGTTGAATACAACTCGTCTGTTTCGCCTCTTTTACACAGTGGCATCTGATGCCGTATGAAATCCGCCCGATTTCGCGAATTCGTACGCGGTAACGGAGTAATGCTCAGTCATGTTTCAAACCGTGACTGAAAATTAGCTCATCTGTTAGCTGGAAATCGCTTGGAGTTTGTACGCATTCGCGACACGCTCGAGCTCTCGGCGTGCGCTTTGCTTTCGCAGGAACCAGTGCGGCTCAAGGTTGCGATGGTGGCGCCATCGCTCGGCATTCTGGGCGGCCAGGCGGTGCAGGCCGACCGGCTACTCACCGCGTGGCGCGACGATCCCGAGATCGACGCGTGGCTCGTGCCCGTGAATCCGCTGCCGCCCGGACCGCTGCGTGCGGCTACCCGCGTCAAATACGCGCGCACGATCGCCACCGAGCTCACTTACTTCCCGCTCCTGCTGCGCGAGCTGCGGCGCGCCGACGTGGTGCACGTCTTCTCGGCGTCGTACACGTCGTTTCTGCTGGCGCCGCTGCCCGCCATGATGGCAGCCCGGCTGCTCGGGCGGCCGATCGTACTGAACTACCGCAGCGGCGAAGCACCCGACCATTTGCGACGATCGGCGATCGCGCGCGCCAGCATCGCACATGTGGACAAGAACGTCGTGCCGTCGAGCTTTCTGGTGGATGTGTTCAAGACGTTCGGTATCGGCGCCGAGATCATCCCCAACCTGGTCGATCTCGACCGATTCCGCTTTCAGCCGCGCGCCTCGCTGCGGCCGCGCCTCGTATCGACGCGCAATCTCGATCCGCTCTACAACGTCGGCTGCACGATTCGCGCATTTCGCCTGGTGCAGGGCCGCTGGCCTGAGGCCACACTCACCCTCGTCGGCGGTGGCGTGGACGATGCGCCGCTGCGCGCGCTCGTGGCCGAGCTCGGCTTGCGGCATGTTACGTTCGCCGGACGCGTGAAGCCGGACGAGATTGCCCGCGTCTACGCGGATCACGACATCTATATCCAAAGCCCGAACCTCGACAACATGCCGACGTCGGTCATCGAGGCGTACGCCAGCGGGCTGCCCGTCGTGTCCACCGACGCCGGCGGCGTTCCGGCGATCCTCACGCATGGCGTGCACGGCCTCCTGGCTCCGGTCAACGATCACGAGGCTCTCGGAGCGCAGGTGGTACGCCTGCTCGACGAACCGGGGCTGGCCGAGCGACTGACTCGGGCAGCGTTCGAGGCCTGCCAGTCCTGCACGTGGAACGCCGTTCGCGGACAATGGCTGCGCGCGTATCGGAGCGTGGTGCCGCAGGAGCGGATGGCCATGTTGGAGCGTTCGGCGGCGGAGCGCCCGTCACGATGACGCGGCATCTGCTGGCTCGCCTCGCGCGCATGGATCGCCGCGAGGTCGCGTGGCGGACCCAGGCCGCCGCTCGGATTGGCGGCGATCGGCTGCGCACCGCCGTGACGCGCCCGCGTTGGGATCGCCGGGATCTGTTGGCGCGTCTCGCGCGGACGCCTGCGCTCGACGGCGTGCGAGCGTCGCTTCGCTCCCGCCATTGGGACGCCGCGCACACGGCGCTCTCCGCCCACTTCGCCGCGCGGCCCGCGCGATTCGTCATCGCGCCATCGTTGATCTCGAGCGTCCGCCATCGCGTTCGGAGCACGTTCCCCGACAGCGCGCGCGGCGCCGTCGCGCGCGCCGACCGTCTGCTCCAGGGCGATTTCGACCTGCTGGCGTATCGCGGACTCCGATTCGGCCAAGGTGCCCTGCTGACGGGTGCATCCTGGCGCCGCGATCCGGTTCACGACCGCCAGGCGCCGCAGACCTTCTGGGCCGACGTCCCATATCTCGACCCCGCGTGCGGCGACCACAAGATCATCTGGGAGCTCAATCGTCATCAGCACTGGCTGCCGCTCGGCCGCGCCTATTGGCTCACCGGCGATCGGCGATACCGCGATCGGTGCCTCGCGGAGCTCGCCAGCTGGCTCGACGCGAATCCGCCCCTCATCGGCGTCAACTGGGCCAGCATGCTGGAGCTCGCCTTCAGGTCGCTCTCCTGGATCTGGGCGCTCCATTTCTTCGTCGACGATCGGCCCGGCACACAGCCCGGACAGCTCGATGCGGCGCCCTGGACGGTCGATCTCCTGCTCGGCATCGACCGCCAGCTGGAGCACGTCGAACACAATCTCTCGTACTACTTCAGCCCGAACACGCATCTGCTCGGCGAGGCACTGGCGCTCTACGTCGGCGGCCGTGCGTTGCCCGAGCTCGCGCGGAGCGGGCGGTGGGAGCGGATCGGCCGACAGGTGCTCGTCGCCGAAATGGATCGACAGATCACCGGGGACGGCGGACACAGCGAGCGGTCGACGCACTATCACCGGTACGCGCTCGATTTCTATCTCCTGGCGCTCGCGGTCGCGCGGATCACGCACGACCCGGTCGGCCCGGCCTTCGAACGCGCGGTCGGCCAGTTGGCAGGCGCGGCCCGGCTACTCGCCGACGACGGCGGACGCGTCGCCCACATCGGCGACGACGACGGCGGGACGTTGATGCCGATTGCGGGCCGCGCAGCCGACGACTGGCGCGACAGCCTGGCAGCCGCCGCCGCCCTGCTGGACCGGCCAGGCCTGTGCATCGGCTCCGCGCCCGAAGAGAC
>DATATJ010000314.1:0-12043 GCA_036268855.1 Vicinamibacterales bacterium | reverse complement strand
GATCACGCGTGTCGGGGTCCGGGTCCACGACGAGAACTGTGTGACAGGCAGATGTCACACGCAGGGTGTTTGTTGATCGGTTCGTGGAAAGGATCGTGTGTCCCATGGGGCGCGCTTCGAGGAGCACCTTCGATTGGTGCGAAGCCGCTAGCTTACTGAAGCGCATCGCCGGAAACTGTCGGGCAGATGACACTCGGTCGCCTGGATATGGTACGAGCGTCTGGCATTCACTAATGGTTCAGGTGAGCATCCAGACTCCCCTCGGTGTCTCGGTGACGTGCCTGATGCCTGGAGTCACGTGCTGCGCCCGACACCACGACACCGGCCGACGTCCAGGAGTGGACTTGGGAGCGCGTGACGATGTAGCGGAGGGGACGGCGAACATTCGGCAGGGTGCCAACGGATGGCGCGTCTAGACCGTCTAACCGATCCGCATGGACAACCCGATTGGCGCCATCCGCTATGCGATCCGTCAATTCCGCCTCTCGCCCGTCTTCACGGCTTCGGCCGTTCTCACGCTTTCGCTCGGTATCGGCGGCACGACCGCGATCTTCACGCTGATCCACGAGGTGATGCTGCGTTCGCTCCCGGTCGCAGACCCGGACCGCCTCTATCGCGTCGGCGACGGCGACAACTGCTGTGTCCAGGGCGGACTGCAGGATCGCTGGGGCATGTTCTCGTACCCGCTCTTCGAACGCCTCAAAGCCGAAGCGCCCGAGTTCGAACAACTGACCGCCTTCCAGGCCGGTGGCTTCCGCGTCAGCGTCCGCCGGCCCGGCGTAGACGTCGCCGCGCGCTCGCTCCGGACGGAGTACGTCACCGGCAACTATTTCACGACCTTCGGCATCGGTGCCTTCGGCGGACGCGTCTTCACCGCAGACGATGACACGCCGGCGTCGCCGCCCGTCGTCGTGATCAGCCATCACTCGTGGGAGGCGATCTACGGCGGCGATCGGTCGCTCGTCGGACAGACGCTCGTCATCGAAGGCCACCCGTTCACGGTCGCCGGCGTGGCGCCACCGGGCTTCTTCGGCGACACGCTCCGCAACAATCCGCCCGACCTCTGGATCCCGCTCCAGCACGAACCGATGGTCACCGGCGCCAACTCGCTGCTGCGCCAGCCGGTCTCCGCCTGGCTGCGTGTCATCGGTCGCCTCAAACCCGGCGCGACCACCGACGGGATCGCGCCGCGGCTCACGAACGTCCTGCGCCAGTGGATCCCGCGTGACTCGGGCTGGCCGGCGAACTGGCTGTCCGACGCCGATCACGCGCTACCGAAGCAGACGATCGCGCTTGTCCCGGCCGGCGCCGGCGTCGGTGTGATGAAAGAGCAGTACGCCAGCAGCCTGCAGTTGTTGATGGCCGTTTGCGGACTCGTGCTGCTGATCGCTTGCGCGAACGTGGCAAACCTGCTGCTCGCGCGCTCGGTCGCGAGACGCACGCAGACGGCCGTACGCATGGCCATCGGCGCCTCGCGATCGCAGATCGTCACGCAGGCGCTCGTCGAGAGCATCCTGCTCGCCATCGGCGGCGGCATCGCGGGACTCGTCATCGCGATGGGCGCGGCGCGGCTGCTGCTCTCGCTCGCGTTCTCCGTCTCGACATTCCTTCCCATCAGCACACGCCCGTCGCCGCTGGTGCTGGCGTTCGCGTTCGGCGTCGCGGTGATCACCGGCGTGCTCTTCGGTGCCGTGCCCGCCTGGCTGGCGACGCGGACGGATCCGATCGATGCGCTGCGCGGATCGGGTCGATCGACGGGTGATCATTCTTCGTTTACGCGCACGGCGCTGCTCGTCCTCCAGGCCACGCTGTCCATCGTCCTGGTTGCCGGCGCGACGATGCTCGGCCGCAGCTTGAACAACGTCCAGCATCAGGACTTCGGGTTCGCCGTGCCCGATCGCGTCCTCGTGACGATCAACCGGCCGTCCGCGGACTACACCGTGCCGCAGTTGACGGCGATGTACCGCACACTCGAAGACCGGCTGAACCGCATTCCCGGCGTGCAGTCGGCGAACCTCGCGCTCTACAACCCGCTGACGGACAACTGGGGCGAGATGATTCTCGTCTCCGGCCATCCGCCGCCGAAGCCCGGCGAGAACGCGGGTGCGTCGTGGGATCGCGTGAGCGCACACTACCTGCAGAACCTCGGCACGACGATGGCGCGCGGGCGCGCGTTCACGGAGGCCGACAACGAAACGACCGCGCCGGTCGCGATCGTCAACGAGGCGTTCGTCAAGCGCTTCTTCAAGAGCGACGAGGATCCGATCGGCCAGCACTTCGGCCTCGACGAGCCGCAGAACGTCAGCACGTTCACCATCGTGGGCGTCGTTCGCGACCCCCGGTGGCAGAGCTTCCAGTTCCGCGTGCCGCCGCGGCCGATGTTCTGGGCATCGCTTGCGCAGAATGTGACTTACGTGAACAGCGTGATGACGCGGGTCGAGTACCAGTCGCACTTCATCAGCGGCCTGATGCTGGTCACCACGCTCGGGCCTGGCGCGCTCGAGCCGCTGGTGACGAAGGCGATGGCGGACGTCGATCCGAGCCTGACGTTCATGAACGCCCGGACACTCGAGGACCAGATCGCGTTGACGTTCGATCAGGAGCGCGCGGTTGCGAGCCTCGCGGGACTCTTCGGCGGCGTGTCGCTCCTGCTCGCGGCGATCGGCCTGTACGGCGTCACGGCCTACTCGGTCGCGCAGAGGACCAACGAGATCGGGATCCGGATGGCGCTCGGCGCCAACAAGGGCGCGGTGTTGCATCTCGTCCTGCGCAGCGCGTTCGCGCGCGTGGCGACAGGATTGGGACTCGGCGTGCCGCTGGCCATCGGGGCGGGCAAATTGCTTGCCGCGCAATTGTATGGCGTGAAGTTCTGGGATCCGGTCGCCCTGGCTGTGGCGACCGGATCGCTGACGCTGTGCGCGCTGGTCGCCGCGCTGATTCCCGGCACGCGGGCCGCATCCATTCCGCCGATGCGCGCGCTCCGGCTGGAATAGCAATGCCGTTGAACGTGCGGCACGTCCGCGCCATCATTACCGGGCTCCTTCCGGCCTCGTCGTGTGCTGGTCGTGGATGACTCGATGAAAATGAGACATCTATTCGATCCCGATGTCGATCCGCGCCATTCCCGTTCGACCTGTATGAGATGAGCCTCCTCACCGATTTCCGGTTTGCTTTTCGATCGCTCGCCCGCGTGAAGGGGCTGGCCGTCACCGTCGTCGTGACGCTCGCTCTGGGCATTGGCGCCAATGCCGCCATTTTCAGCGTCGTTCGAGGCGTCCTGTTGCGCCCGCTCGTCAACCGCGACCAGGACAGCCTGGTTTACCTCCAGCAGAGCGCGCCGGGGATTCACGTCGAGAGCGCCAAGTTCTCGATACCGGAGCTGCGCGACCTGAAGGGACGAGTGAAGACGCTGACCGCGTTCGGCGATTTCTCCACGATTGAGTTCACGATGATCGGTGCCGGGGATCCGCGCGTGGTTCGCGCCGGCGTCGTCGGCGGCTCGTATTTCGACGTGATGGGCCTGCGCCCCGTGGTCGGCCGCCTCATCGGTCCGGCAGACGACGGGCCGAAGGCGGCGGGCGTCGCCGTGCTGACCTACCGCTTCTGGAACACATCGTTTCAGCGCGACCCGTCGATCATCGGCAAGACCATCAGGCTCAGCGATCGCCCAGCGACGATCGTGGGCGTCGTCGAGCCGTCGGTCCCCTATCCGACCGAGACTGAAATCATCGCCAACGTGGTCACGAGCCCGCACCACATGGACGCGACGATGGTGGACGGCCGCGTGCATCGGATGACGGATCTCTTCGGCCGGCTGGTGCCCGGCGTCGATCTCGACACCGCGCGCGCCGAGCTGCGCGCCGTGCATCGCTCGATCGTGAGCGCCCATCCCGAGTCGTATTCGAAGCAGGCCGACTTTCGGATCGACGCTGTGCGCCTGCGCGATCAGATCGTGTCGCCGGCGCGAACGGTCCTGCTCGTCCTGCTCGCCGCGTCGTCGCTGATCTTCGTCATCGCGTGCTCGAACGTGGCGAATCTGATCCTCGCGCGCTCGGTCCGCCGCGAAGGCGAGCTGGCGATTCGCGCGGCGCTCGGAGCCAGCCGCGTCGCGCTGCGCCGGACGCTGCTCGCTGAGAGCCTGCTCCTCTGCGGCGCGGGCGCGTCGCTCGCCGTCCTCATCGCGCAGCCGATGGTCGCCGTCCTCGCGCGGTATGCCGCGCGCTTTTCCGTCCGCGCTCTGGACGTGACGGTCGACTCGACACTTCTCTGGGTCGGCGTGACGCTGGCCGTGGCGGCCGCGATTCTGCTGGCGTTCGTTCCGCGGCTGCCTTCGTCCGAGGCGGCCAATGGATTCGGGCTGTCGAACGGCAGCGTACGGATCACAACTGGCACCAATCGCCGGCTGCGTGCGTTCGCCGTCACCCAAATCGCCGCGTCGTTCATCCTCCTCGCGGGCGCCGGCACGCTGCTGACGACACTGTTTGCGCTGCAGAAAACGCAGGCAGGTTTCACGACGCACAAGGTGCTCGCGCTGAACGTGCCGATCGTGTCCTACGCGCGGAAGCCGGAAGAGATTTCCGGCTTCTATCGCGAAGCGATCCGCCGCATCAAGGCGCTGCCGGGAGTGGAACAGGTGGCCCTGGGCACGGTCGTCCCGTGGCGGGATGCCACGGCGGTTGCGTTTTCCGCCCAGTTCACGGTCGAAGGCTACACGAAAGCGAACGGCGAAGAGGATCCGCGCGCGCGCTTCCGGAGCGTCTCGCCCGGCTTCTTCTCGTCGCTCGGCGTTCCGCTCATCGCGGGCCGCGATTTTACCGAGGCCGACCGCCGCGAGACCGAGCACGTGGTCATCATCAGCCAGAGCGTCGCCCAGCGGATGTTCCCGAACCAGGACGCGGTGAATCGCCACCTGTTGTGGACCGATCCCGTGATGAAGTTCGTCGGCGTGAGCGTCACACCGCGCCGGATCGTCGGCGTCGCCGCCGACATCGACGACGAGAACGTGGTGCCAGGCCCGGCGATGACGGTCTACCATCCGTTCGAGCAGGAAGTGTTCGCCAGCCGGATGTTCGTCCACGCGCGCACGGATCCATACGCGCTGGTGTCGCCCATCACGAGAATCGTTCGCGAGCTCGCGGCCGATCAACCGGTCGAGCGAGCGGCGACGCTCGACGATGTGCGCGCGGAAGTGCTCGCGCCGAATCGTCTGAACGCGCTGGTGTTCGGCGGATTCGCCGGCGTGGCGCTCATGATCGCCGTCGTCGGCGTCGCAGGCGTGCTCGCGTTCTCGGTGAGCGCGCGGACGCGCGAATTCGGCGTCAGGCTCGCGATTGGCTCGGCGCCGCGACATCTGCTGACGCGTGTCCTGAGTGAAGGCGCGGTGATTGCGGGCGCCGGCATCGCGGCGGGAGCAATCGGCGGGATCGCGCTCGCGCGGATCATTGGCAGCTACATCACGGATCTCCGATTGCCCGAAGCGCTGCCGACGATTGGCGCCGCGACGATTCTCGTCGCCGCGGCGATTCTCGCGTCGTTGATGCCCGCCGCCCGCGCGGCACGCATCAACGTCGTCGAAGCGCTACGGGCGGAGTAGTACGCTAACGCCGACGACTCAGCTTGCGGACGACGAACTCCTGGAGGAGGTTGCCGAACGCGTTGCCGCCGATCCCGAGGGCGGCGTTCTCGAGCACGATGCCGGGGCTGTTGCGGTCCGGCGCTGGCAGGTACAGATTGGTGAGCGTGCCGGCTGCGAGCCGGCCGAGAAGACTCGAATAACACACCTGAGGCGTCTTGTCGTCGCCGCGGCAGATCACCGATCGGCTGACGGCGTAAGCAAATCTCGACCGCGTTGTTCCTTCTCCCCGGTAGAAATACCGAGGGTCCTGCCTGAACGCGATCGGCATGACGACCTTCGCGACCACGCGACGGGTGACGAACTCCGCGTACGCGCTCGCGTAGCGCTTTCCGTAGCCTTCGGCGCCTCGCCCGAATCCAGCATGGCTGTTCGTGGCCTGAGCGATGCCGGCCTCGAAAGCCGTGGACACGAAAGCCGCGGGATCCACGAAACCCTTCCAGCTCAGCTCGAACTTCTGTCGGGCATTCAATGGCGCGGCGTCGCGTTCGTAACTGACGAGAAAATTGGGGAAGAATCCGACGACCCGCTGGTGCTCGGCCGCCTTGATTTGTGCGTCGGCGACGTTGGCTTCTGACGGCGTCACGTTCACTTCGGTGTCGAACCTGGCGACCGTGAGCACGACGGGTGAGACCGTGACCGCTTGTCCAGCCACCAATTCGCCGCGGATGATCGTCGTGGCGAAACCGGCGGCCGCGAACGAGAGACGGTAGGGGCCTGGGCCGACGCTCGCAAACGAGAACGCGCCAGTATCGGTGGACTCGGTCTCGCGCTCACGCGCGCCGTCATCGAACGACAGCGTGACAGTCACGTGTGCGACGAACGCGCCGGTCGGGTCGACGACGGTACCGGCGATCGAGCCATCCTCGCAGAGCGCTGGCGTCGCGATTCCGAGACACGCGACGAACAGCAGGAACCGCATCGTCCGTCATTGTCTCACTGCCGACCGCCTGTTTGTACATCATGCACGGGCATCTCAGTGAGCGAATCGGCCGACGCGCAACAGGCGTGCGGCAATCGCCGCCACCACGGCCCCCGTGAGCGTGATGAGCGCGCCCATCTTTAACTCGAGGAGCATCGTCCCCGGCGGCATGACGGCCGTTGCAAAGAACAACGCGAAAACGAGTCCGATGGACGCAATGGCTCCGACAACGAGGATGTCGCGCCAGCCGACGCGCGCAGGCAGGTGCAGGCCGAGCATCCGCGCCACTCCGACAGCCGCCACAATGCCCAGGGGACGTCCGAGCGCGGCAATGGGCAGCCCCCAACTGCCAGCCTCCAAGCCATGGAGTGGAACGCCGGCGTTGACGAGACCGAAGAAGAAGAGCACGCCTTCCACCGGCAGACGCCACCACCGCTCAAACAAGGTCAGCGTGTCGTGTGCCTGTGGCGCCGGCTCTTCAAACAGGCCCTGGTCGCGGCGTCCGTGTGGAAAAAACGGCACAATCGGCACGAGGGCGAGCGCGGGATGCACGCCCGCTTCATACAATGCCCACCACGACAGCAGGCCGGGCCCGGCCAGGTACAGCCAGAAGTTTTTCGCACCAGCGCGGCGGAGCGCGAAGGCCCCATAGATCGCGATGACCATGAACCCCAGGCCGATCGGCGGCCGCGGATTGCCGATGGGCTGAAGAACGGCGATGCAGGCCAGTCCGATCGCGTCTGCGGAAATGGCGAGGAGCAGGAGAAAAGGGACCGCGGGGTGGCGCCCGAAGATCATCCGCGCCACGACATAGCTGCCGGGGATATCGACCGCACACGCAACGACCCAGCCATCTTCGAGCATGTATTCGCCGACGTAGTGGGCGAACGAGAGATAGAGCGCCACGGAAACCGCCACGCTGCCCATGGCAGCGGCGACGGGCATCGCCGCTCGGCGCCACGGGTGCAGCGCCCCGCCAGGAATCGTGGCCTCGGCGACTTCCTTGGTAATCAACGCGAAGAAGAAGACGATGCCGACGTCGTTGACGGCAAACGCGGCCGCGTGCGCGAAGCGATAGTAGCTCTCCTCAAACGTGTTGGCCCACAGCAGCGCCGCCGCGCAGCCGAGGGGCAGCGCGACGAGATAGTCGAGGATCAGCCCGGACATCCGCATGCGCAGACTCATCGTCGCCCCTGCCGCTCGATCGTACCGGAATCCACCACGACACCGGCGCGAGATGTGGTTTGAAAGAAGAGTGTGTGGCCGCCGATCTCGACGAGCATGAAACTCCGATCCTCATCGAAGGCCTTCGCCGTCATCGCGGACGGTCGCGTGTCGCCCTTTCGCAGCTCGCCGCTGGCGCCCTCGACGAAGTAGTAGATGCCCTTTTGCGGTGTGAGGCGCTCGTAGATGTGGTCGTGCCCCGAAAAAACAACGTTGACGCCGTATTTGACGAACAGGGGCTCAAACAGCACACGCACATCGACCGAGGAGCCGTGCGTGCCACCGTCGGAATAGAGCGGATGATGGAAGTAGCAGATCTTCCAGTCTTCCTGCGCCGCTTTCAACGCATCCTCGAGCCAGGCCAGCTCCTTTTGATCGACCTTGTTGCTGTCGAGCGCAAAAAACCGCACGTTCTTCACGGTATAGGTGTAATACCGCTCGCCGTTCATATTCCACGGCGGATATCGGACGTGGCCAGGATCGTCGTGATTCCCGAGGCTCGCATAAAACTTGACGCCCTCGTCGAGGAGCACCTTGTACGGCTGCGAGAATTTCTTGACCATGTCCGACGCGCTTTGTCCGCCGTAAATGTTGTCGCCGAGCATGATGACCCGATCGAACGGGAAGCGCTCGTGCGCCTGTGCCATCAACGTCGCGATCTCGTACTCCGGTCGATCGCCGTTTCCGTTGTCGCCGATCACCGCGAATTTGACCGAATCCGGTGTCGCCGGCAGGACGACTTGTTGCGCCGCGGCGTGCCAGACGAACATCGTCAGCAGCAACAACGGCACGAGGCGATGCGTCGCGAGACGGCGATTGGGCGGCGGACTCACGCCGCTCATGATACGTCGCCCGAGGTGAGCGTCGTAGGATCGAGGCGACCGGCTGGATGGGGTAGCTTCAGCGGTTGCTGCTGTTGTTTCCAGCCCGGCCAATCCAGGTCTCAATGTGAAGATGAGGTCACGCGGCGGCGGCGTTTCGTTTGCAGGCGATCGGTCCGTTCCTTCGTGGCGAGCGGAGTTGCGCTGCAGCCACGTCCCCTTCAGTAGTTCTTGTGAACTGTTGATTGCGAGTGTGACATGCCCACCGCCCTTCTCGACCGATTCGAATTCATGCGGATCACTGCGGCCGCCAGTGTCGCGCCGCCGGAGGCCACCGCCACGTCAAGCGTTTCCGGCGCGCCGTCCACCGTCGTTACCCGCACCGTTGCGTTGCGAGTGAACGGCGAAACCGTTCGGTTCGACGTCGACACGCGCGCCACGCTGCTCGACGCGTTGCGCGAGCAGCGCCAGCTCTTCGGAACCAAGAAGGGCTGCGATCATGGCCAGTGCGGCGCCTGCACCGTTCACGTCAATGGCCGTCGCGTTCTCTCGTGCCTCACACTCGCCGTCATGCACGAAAGCGACGACATCGTCACCATCGAAGGGCTCGAACGGGACGGCGTGCTCCATCCAGTGCAGGAAGCGTTCATCGAGCACGATGCCTTCCAATGTGGATACTGCACAGCCGGCCAGATCATGTCCGCGGCGGCGCTGCTGAACGAACCGTGCGGATCGAGCGACCACGACGTGCGGGAGCAGATGAGCGGAAACCTGTGCCGCTGCGGCGCATACCCGAACATCGTTGCGGCGATTCAGGCTGCGCGCACCCGGGTGTGAGAGGTCTGTCATGCAGCCGTTCTCCTATGAGAAGGTCACGAAACAGGACGAGGCGCTCGAACGGGCGCGGCTCGCAAACGCGACATTCGTGGCCGGAGGAACCACGCTCCTTGATTTGATGAAGTTGAACGTCGAGGTTCCTCCCGCACTCGTGGACATCAACGGGTTGCCACTGAACGAGATCGAGGACCAATCCGGCGGGGCGATCAGAATCGGCGCGCTCGTTCGGAACAGCGATCTCGCGAATGATTCCAGGATTCAGTCTCGATATCGGGTGCTTTCTCAGGCGATCCTCGCCGGCGCCTCCGCACAGCTGCGCAACATGGCGACGACGGGCGGCAACCTGATGCAGCGCACGCGCTGCTACTACTTTCGCGACCCGGTCTACCCGTGCAACAAGCGCCAGCCGGGGGCGGGCTGCGCCGCGATCGACGGCTTCAATCGCATTCACGCCGTCCTCGGTGTGAGCGACAACTGCATTGCCACGCATCCATCGGACATGGCGGTCGCGCTCGTCGCCCTCGACGCGCTCGTTCACATTCGGGGCGCGAACGGCGAACGCATGGTTCCGATCATGGACTTTCATCTGCTCCCGGGTGACACGCCGGATCGTGAGACCGTGGTCCGTCCGGGCGAGCTGATCACGTACGTGACCTTGCCGAACCGCCCATTTGGACGACACTCAGCGTATGTCAAACTGCGCGATCGCGCCTCGTACGAGTTCGCGCTCGCCTCGGCCGCGGTGGCGCTGCAGCTCGAAGGCACCACCATTCAGAGTGTCCGTGTCGCACTCGGTGGAGTCGCCACCAAGCCCTGGCGGGCGGTCGAAGCCGAACGCGTGCTCACGGGATCCAACGCGAGCCAGGATGCTTTCCGGAACGCCGCGGACGCTGCGCTGACCGGCGCCGTGCCGCGCCGCTACAACGCGTACAAGATCGAGCTCGCAAAACGTGCCATCATCCGCGCGCTCACTGATGCGCTGCCGCAGACCGTTTGAATTCGTGGACCGATTGCTGCTGCCACGGGCGTTTTAGACGAGGAGTGACATGTCGACTGCGGTAGGCGGATCGATCAGCAGAATAGACGGCCGGCTCAAAGTGACCGGACGCGCGCGGTATGCGGCCGACCACCCGATTGCCCGCGTCGCCCACGCCGTCGCGATTCAGAGCACCATTGCCAACGGCCGCATTGCCGGCATCGACAGCTCCCTGGCCGAAAGGGTGCCCGGTGTGCTCGGCATCATTCATCATGGCAACATGCCGAAGCTGTACCGACCCGACAACGACTTCATGTCCGCCACCAAGTTGGGCGAGGCGCGCGTCGTGTTCGAGGACGACCGGGTGCACTACTCGGGGCAATACGTAGCGATTGTGGTGGCCGAGACACTCGAGCAGGCGCGCTACGCCGCGGACCGTGTCAAGGTCTCGTACACCGTCGAAGACCCGATCGTCGAAACGGAGGGGGCGCTGGACACCGCCTTTGCGCCCGACGAATTCTTCGGCGATAAGCTCTCGACCACACGTGGCGATCCGGCCGCCGCGTTGTCGCGAGCGGCCGTCACGCACGAGGCGACCTACACGACGCCGATCGAACACCACAATCCGATCGAGCCGTCCGCGTCGATCGCCGCATGGGACGGCGACGTGCTGACGCTATACGAGACCACGCAGTGGGTCGCTGGAGCCCGGAACACCGTCGCGCAAACCCTCGGCATGCCTGAGGAAAAGGTCCATATCGTCTCCCCATTCGTCGGAGGCGGCTTCGGGTGCAAGGGATTCGTCTGGCCGCACTCGATGCTGTGCGCCATCGCCGCCAAAGCGGTGAATCGCGCCGTGAAGCTGAACCTCACGCGTAAGCAGATGTTCAGCGCGTGCGGTCATCGGTCGGACTCCACACAGCGCGTGCAACTCGGCGCCGAGCGCAACGGCCGGCTCGTCGCGATCGATCACGATACGGTCGTGCAGACATCCAATGTCGACGAGTTCATCGAGCCATGCGGAAACACGTCGCGCTTTCTCTACAGCTGTTCCAACGTCCGCGTGAAGCACCGGGCCGTCCGCGTGAACGTCGCGACACCGACATCGATGCGCGCACCTGGCGAGAGCCCGGGCCTCTTCGCGTTGGAGTCGGCCCTGGACGAGCTCGCGTACAGGTTGAACATGGATCCCGTGGAGCTCCGGATGCTCAATCACGCGGACGTCAACGAAGAAATGGGAAAGCCGTGGTCGAGCAAGCACTTGAAAGAGTGCTATCGGATGGCGGCAGACCGCTTCGGGTGGGCGACGCGCACCGCAGCACCCGGATCCATGCGCGAGGGCAGCATCCTCGTCGGATGGGGCATGGCGACGGCGACCTACCCCGGCATGCGCAGCCCTGGCGCGGCGAAGGTGCGACTGCGGCAGGACGGAGGTGTCGACGTATTGAGCGCCACCCAGGACATGGGCGGCGGCACCTATACGACGATGGCGCAGATCGCGGCCGATGTGCTGGGAGTCCCGATGGAGCGGGTTCGTACGGTTCTCGGTGACAGCCAGTTGCCGCCGGCGCCAGTCTCGGGTGGGTCGATGACGACAGCCAGCGTTCTGCCAGCAACACGAGAGGCAGCAC
>DATATJ010000313.1:0-22786 GCA_036268855.1 Vicinamibacterales bacterium | reverse complement strand
GGTTCACGACGATCGCTTGCTGGCCCGTCGGGAGATCCGCATCCGTCAACAAGCGGCCGGCGATCAGCCGCAGGCGCATGGCAGCAAAATAGTCCGGGCTGACGATGCGTTGCGTCGCCTGAACTTCCAGTTCCACGTCTGGATTGCGCTGCGACCGCATCGTGAACGCCGTGAACCCGCCGTTCGAGAGCAAAGGCAGCGCGGTGCTGTAGGCCGCGTGCGAGACACCTGGCACCTGCTTGAGCCGTTCGATCAGCGTGTCGAGGAGTTGTCCGCGCCGCTCCGCCGGGTAGCCGGGGGGAACCGGCAGACGCGCGGTGAGCACGTCGAGCGGATCGTAGCCGCGGTCGACGTGCACGAGCGACACGAAGCTGCGCGCGAGCAGCGCCGCGCCGACGAGCAGCACACACGCGATCGCGACCTGTCCCGCCATGATCGAGGCGCGCGTGCGTGCCATCGGCGAGCGTAAGGCTCCGCCGATCGGCGCGACGCCATCCTCGGATAACGTTTCCACCAGATTGGCGCGACGCGTATGCCACGCGGGCAGCAATCCGCAGACGACGCTCGCAGCCACCGAAATGAGGAGAGCGAACGACAGGGCGCGCATGTCGATTGCCACGGCGTCCAGGCGCGGAAAGCCTGCGGGCAGCAGCGCCGGCAGGACTGAGCGGAGTCCCGCGGCAAGCGCCACACCGGCAAGCCCTCCGCACAACCCCAGAATCGCATTCTCGATCAGCAGCTGCCTGACGATGCGCGACTGCCCGGCGCCGATGGCGGCGCGCACTGCCATCTCGCGCCGCCGCGTCGTCGTGCGCGCGAGCTGCACGCTCGCGACGTTGGCCGTGGCCGTGACGAGCAGGAGACCGACCGCGGCCAGAAGAACGAGAATCGCCGGCCTGACGTCGGCGGTGATCGCCTGCAGCTCCGGCACCGCGGAGATGTCGATGGGACCTTTCACGCCGAACAGCGCCACGCCGACAATGCCTCGTGTATTCGCGGCCGCGCGCGCACGCGACGTCGCTTCGGCCGATGCCTGAGCCGGCGTCGCCCCGGCACGCAGCCGCGCCAGCGCACGAAAGATCACGCCCACCTGGACGCCGCCTTCTCCAAGCACCTCGGGCACGCTCCAGGCGGTCCACGCACGTGAGTCGCGATCGGGGAACGCGAACTCGCGCGGCATCACGCCCACGATGGTGTACGGCTTGTCGTCAAGCTGCACGAGCCGACCGATGATTTCCGATCGGGCGCCGAAGCGCTCCTGCCAGAGTCCGTGCGAGAGGATGATCAGCCCCGGCTGCCCCGGCCTGCCCTCGCCTTCGCGAAACAGCCGCCCGATCAGCGGGTGAACTTCCAGAAGCGGAAACAGGCTCGGCGTCGTCGGATTGATCGACACGCGAAGAGGATCGCCGGCGCCGGTCAGCGTCGCTGTCTGGTTCATCCAGCCGCCCAGGCCGTCGACCGTTTCTGGATGGTCGGCCCAGGCCAGAAACGAGCCGTTGAACACCGTCCCAATGACGCGACCGCTGCGTCCCTGGCGTGTTTCGATCACGCGCACGAGCCGATCAGCGTTGTGCCATGGCAGCGGCTTCAGCAGCACGCCGTAGGCGACGCTGAACAGCATCGTCGTCGCGCCGATACCGAGCGCCATCGTGAGCGTGGCGATGGCGGCAAATCCGGGCTGTCGCCGCACCAGGCGAACGCCATAGCGCAGATCCTGCATCAGGCCAGCGAGCACGGTACGCTCCGCCGGCGGCGCCAGGATCGCCGGCGGGCGCATCGTCCGGCGATGCAGGGCGCCCGCATCGCCAGCCCACGTGCGCAGCAGATCGTCCACACGCCGTTCTGCCTCCGCGGCGTCGCAGCCGTCCGCGACAAACGCATCGTAGGCGGCCGCGGCGTGGGCGCTCAGTTCCTCCAGCACGTCGGCGTCGCACGTGTGGCCACTCGCGTTGATGAGGCGCCGCAGGCGCAAGGTCCATTCAGGCATGGCGGATCCTCGCCACGCGATCGAGCGCACCGAAGAACGCGTCCCAGGTCGAACGCTGTTTTGCGAGCGCCCGGCGGCCCGCGGCGGTGAGCCGATAGTACCGGCGGCGCCGCTGTGCGGGCCGCTCGACCCAGCGGCCGTCGATCAGGCCTCGGTCCTCCAGTCGATACAGTGTGGGATAGAGCGACGCCGTGTGGAACGTGATGGTGCCGCTGGACCGCTCGTCGATCAGCTGGCTGATGTCGTAGCCGTGGCGCGGCCGCTCGTCCAGCAGCGCCAGGATGAGAACCTCGGTGCTGCCCCGCTTCAGCTCGCGCTCGAGAAGCGTCGAGGCCATATATGGCGAGATTATATATACAAACCGGCCACCGTAGCGACGCCGGATGCGGCCCTCGCGGGCGGCGGTCCTCCCGCCGCGCCCGGCGTCAGCCGAGTGCTTTGCCGAAGCGCTCCGCGCTGCGCGCCCGCGCCAGTGTGGCGACCTCCTCGCGATCGCGCGGCTGCGCCGTGGTCGTGAGCGAGTCGATCAGGCGGCGGGCCACATCGGCCACTTCGTCGATCGCGCGATCGAACGCCGCCTCGTTCGCTTTCGACGGCTTCGTAAAGCCGCTCAGCTTCCGCACGAACTGAAGCGACGCCGCCCGGACCTCCTCATCGGTGGCCGGCGGATCGAAATTGAACAGCGTCTTGATATTCCTGCACATGTGCGGCCGGCCCCTTCCGGCTCGTTCTGCACCCTATCGCGTCAACTTTCGATACTTGATCCGGTGCGGCTGATCGGCCGCGGCGCCGAGGCGACGCTTCCGATCCGCCTCGTAGTCCTGATAGTTGCCCTCGAACCAGATCACCTGGCTGTCGCCCTCGAACGCCAGCATATGCGTCGCGATGCGGTCGAGAAACCACCGATCGTGGCTGATCACCACGGCGCAGCCGGCGAAGCCCAACAGCGCCTCCTCGAGCGACCGCAGGGTGTCCACGTCGAGATCGTTGGTCGGCTCGTCGAGCAGCAGCAGGTTGCTTCCCTTCTTCAAGAGCTTGGCCAGGTGTACGCGATTGCGCTCGCCGCCCGAAAGCGTCCCGACCTTGCGCCCCTGCGCGCCGCCTTTGAAGTTGAACCAGGAGACGTACGCCCGCGACGCCACTTTGCGCTTCCCCAGCTCGATCTCGTCCGCGCTGTCCGTGATTTCGTCGAACACCGTCTTGTTCGGGTCGAGCGCGTCGCGGCTCTGATCCACGTACCCGATCCTGACCGTCTCCCCCACCTTGAATGTGCCGGCGTCCGGAGATTCCGCGCCGGTGATCATCTTGAACAGCGTCGTCTTGCCCGCCCCGTTGGGCCCGATCACGCCGACAATCCCGCCGCGCGGCAGCGTGAAGTCGAGCTTCTCGATCAGCAGGTTGTCACCGTAGCCTTTCCTGACCCCGCGTGCCTCGACCACGACGTCGCCCAGACGCGGCCCCGGCGCGATATAGATCTCGGAGGTCTCGATCTTCTTCGTGCCCTCTTCGCGCAGCAGCTCTTCGTACGCATTCAGGCGCGCCTTGCCCTTGGACTGGCGGGCGCGCGGCGACATCCGGATCCACTCGAGCTCGCGGTCGAGCGTCTGCTGCTTGCGCGTCTCGGCCTTCTCCTCCTGCTGGAGACGGTTCGACTTCTGCTCGAGCCACGACGAGTAGTTGCCTTCCCAGGGGATGCCGCGTCCGCGATCGAGCTCGAGAATCCACCCGGCCACGTTGTCGAGGAAGTACCGATCGTGCGTCACCGCGACGACAGTGCCGGCGTAATCCTTGAGGAAGCGTTCGAGCCAGGCGACCGATTCGGCGTCGAGATGATTGGTCGGCTCGTCGAGCAGCAGGATGTCGGGCGATTGCAGCAGCAGGCGACAGAGCGCCACGCGCCGGCGCTCGCCTCCCGAGAGGGTCGTGACGTCCGCGTCCGGCGGCGGCAGGCGCAGCGCGTCCATGGCGAGTTCCAGCCGCGAATCCAGATCCCACGCGTTCGACGCGTCGATCTTGTCCTGGATCTTCGACTGCTCGTCCATCACCTTCTCCATCTCCTCCGGAGACAGGTCCTCGCCGAGCTTCGCGTTCACGTCGTCGTAGCGCTGCAGCAGCGCCTTGGTCTCGGCGACGCCCTCTTCGACGTTGCCGAGCACGGTCTTCACCGGATCGAGCCGCGGCTCCTGATGCAGGAACCCTATCGACGTCCCTGCAGCGGGAAACGCTTCGCCGAGGAAGCTCTGATCCTCTCCCGACATGATCTTCAGCAGTGAGCTCTTGCCGGCGCCGTTCAGGCCGAGCACGCCGATCTTCGCGCCGAAATAAAACGACAGCCAGATATCTTCGAGAACTTTGGCGTCGGGAGGATGCACCTTCCCGAGACCCTTCATGGTGTAGATGAATTGGGGCATAGGAACCTTAGATTGTATTACGCTCGAGGCCGCTCAGGTGATCCGCCAGCTGATGCAGGAACAGCCCCGTGTCGGTGACGATGCCGATGGCCTGCGACGACCCGCGATCGGCGAGCTTCGTCACCACCGCCGGATTGATGTCCACGCACACCGTCCGCACCGACGAAGGCAGCATGTTGCCGACGCCAATGCCGTGCAGCATGCTCGCGAGAATCAGCACGACGGATACGCCGGCCAGCGCTGCCGCGTACTGATCCTGCGCCTGGATCAGGTCCATGATCGTCTCGGGCAGCGGACCGTCGTCGCGGATGCTGCCGGCCAGCACGGCGGGCACGCCGTGGCGCACGCACTCGTACATGATGCCGGAGCGCAGGACGCCCTGATCGATGGCCTGCCGAATGCCGCCGGCGCGGCGGATCGCGTTGATGGCCCGCATGTGGTGATGATGGCCGCCCTCGGCCACCCGGCCGGTCTCCACGTTGACGCCGAGTGACGTGTTGAACAGCGCGCCTTCGATGTCGTGGACGGCCAACGCGTTGCCGGAGAGGAGCACTTGCACGTACCCGGCCCGAATGAGCCGCACCAGATGGGGCGCCCCGCCAGTGTGCACCACCACGGGCCCCGCGACGCAGGCGATCGGGCGTCCGGCCGCGCGCGCAGCGTGCATCATCTCGGCAACCCTTGCCACCGCCAGTTCCACGCGGCGCTCGGACGATACCTCGTTCGTCATGAACGCGAAGCCGAGCCGATCGCGATCCTGGAATTGTGGAATCACCCGGATTCCGTCCACGCCGCAGACAACCGCGTCGCCCCGCCGGAGGTCGCGGAGCTTCCGGCACGAGACGCGGCCGTTCTCGACGACGACTGCCGCGTCCATGCGTTGGTGCTCGACGGCAACCCAGGCGCCGCCGATCCGCACGTGCGTCTGATGGTTGGTGGACGAATAGAAATCGACCGGCGCGCACGCGTCGTCGTCGGCCCGGCGCGTGACGGCGTCCTCGGGTTTGGCCACCTCGCACCCCAGCGGCACGAGGTCGTGCAGCAGATCGTGGAGGCGCCCTGGCGCCGGCGCGCTCACGCGCAGGGTCAGCAGCGACGGCTCGTCGTTGGTGCGGCCGATGCGGAACTGGAGCACCTCGAAGGCGCCGCCGTGGCGGATCACGGTGTCGAAAATGCTGTTGAGAATGCCCGAATCGATGATGTGACCCGACGCTTCGACGATCTCCGACGACTCCACCGCGCCTCCTTCGGCTCCGCGCGCACCCGCCGGCGCGCATTGCGATATTCTACCGGGCGAGGCACGGACGCAGGGCGATGCGACGCATTCTTCACATCGACATGGACGCGTTCTATGCATCCGTCGAGCAGCGCGACGACCCGGCGCTGCGGGGCCGGCCGCTCGCCGTCGGCGGTCAGCCCAATCGCCGTGGTGTCGTCGCCGCCGCCAGCTACGAGGCGCGCGCCTTCGGCGTCTACTCCGCGATGTCGATGACGAAGGCCGTCCGCCTCTGCCCGACGCTGACGATCGTCCCGCCCGATTTCGCGCGCTACAAGGCGGCGTCGAGCGCCGTCTTCGCGATCTTCCGCGAGGTCACGCCGCTGGTCGAGCCGTTGTCGCTCGACGAAGCCTACCTCGACGTCACGGAGAACGCATGGGGCGAGCCGCTGGCGACGCCGGTCGCGCAGAAGCTGAAGGCGCGCATCCGCGCCGACACCGGCCTGACGGCGTCAGCGGGTGTGGCGCCGAACAAATTCCTCGCGAAGATTGCCTCCGGCTGGAAGAAGCCGGATGGGCTCACCGTGATCAGCCCCGGCCGCGTCGAGCCGTTCCTCCAGCAATTGCCGGTCGATGCGCTCTGGGGCGTCGGTCCGGTCACCGCGAAGAAGCTGCGAGCCCGCGGCATCGAGCGGCTGGTGGACGTGCGGACCGTCGAGATCGACGCGCTTCGCGCGGCGGTTGGCAGCCTCGCCGACTGGCTGCAGCAGCTCGCCCATGGCATCGACGATCGCCCCGTCGTCCCGAATCGCGAGACGAAGTCGTCCGGTTCGGAGAATACGTACCCGGCAGACCTCACCGATCTCGACACGATTCGCCTCGAGATCGGCGAGATGGCGGCGCACGCGGCCGGCTGGCTTGCCCGGCGCCAGCTGCGCGCGCGAACGGTCTCGATCAAGGTACGCTACTCTGATTTCTCGACGATCACGCGCAGCCATTCGGCGCCGCCGACACGCGACGACCGGGAGATCGTCGCCCGGTCGGTGCAGCTGCTGGAGAAGACCGACGCCGGCCAGCGGCCGATCCGCCTGCTGGGTGTCAGCGTCCATAATCTCTGCGGCGAATACGACACCGAGATGCCTCCCGATCCGAATCGACTGCCGTTTTGATACTGATGACACCCACCACAAAGAACACTAGCGACGCGATGCGGAACCGGTCAAGTAGCGGCGGCTCTCTGACAGATTTCTGGAGTCCCGCGCAGTACGACAAGTTCAAGCACGAGCGCGAACAGCCATTCATCGATCTGATGGCCATGGTCCGCCCCGCGCGGGCAATGCGCATCGTCGATCTCGGGTGCGGTACCGGTGCGCTCACGCGGAAGCTCCACACTCAGCTGGAGGCGCGGCGGACGCTGGGGCTCGATCGGTCGAGCCGGATGCTCGCGGAGGCGCGGGCCTCGGTGCTGCCGGCGGGGTTGACGTTCGAGGTTGGCGACATCGAAGGCTTCGCGGGCGATCGCGAATACGACCTGATCTTCTCGAACGCCGCGTTCCAATGGGTGGAGCACCACGACGAGCTGATCGCGCGGCTGGTGGCGGCGCTGAAGCCCGGCGGCCAGCTGCTGTTCCAGGTGCCGGCGATGCATGACGACCTCAGTCATACGGCCGCCAAGGCGCTGACAGACACGGAGCCGTTCGCACGAGGATTCGCTGGATGGCACCGGCCGCAGCCGGTCCTCTCCCCGGACACGTACGCGCGGCTCCTCTACCGCCACGGCCTGGCTGCTCCATCGGTCCGCCTCGTCGTCTATCCGCACGTGCTCGACAACGCGGAGGGCGTGTTCGAATGGATGAAGGGCACGCTGCTCACCGAGTACGCGCGGCACCTGCCGGCCGAGCTCTTTCCGTCGTTTCTCGAGGCCTACCGCGCGCGCCTGCTCGCCGGGCTCGACCAGACGACGCCGTTCTTTTTTCCGTTCAAGCGGATACTCTGTTGGGGACAGAAATGCTGAAAGGCACGCGGGACGGAATCCTGAAGCGGGTGCAGCCGGTGAGCATTCACGGGCAGGTGTCGTGGGACATCTTCTTCACCGACGTGGACGATGAAGGCGGCCAGACGCACATGGCGCGCGTCGGCCCGGAGGCGGTAGTCGGCCACAACCTGGAGCCGGGCGATCGCATCCAGATCGAGTACGTCGTCGGCGTCGCCGTGAAGGTGACGCGTGTGGTCCCTACTTGATGGGATCCTGAATCCAGGTCAGCGCATCGAGCACGTCCCGGCGCAGCTCGCTCCGGCGACCGCTGAAGCGATGATTGCGCGCGTCGATGAGCACCAGCTTCTTCGGCGGCCGCGCCGTCGCTTCGAACCGGCGATATTCCGCCGCCGGCACGTATTCGTCCTTCGTCGATTGAATCATCACGATCGGCACCGGCGACACCGCCGCAATGAAGTCCTTCGGCGCAAACGACGGTTCTTTCGCGTCGGCCTTGGTAATCCAGGACGTGAAGTCGCGCCATTTCCACGCCAGCTCCGCGGTCGGCGGCAGACCGAGCGTGATCACGCCGCGCACCCAGTCGTGGTTGTCCGGCGCCGACGCGGCGAGGACCGCGAGGGCCGCGCCCTCCGACACGCCGGAGAGCACGACCGGCTGCACCAGCAGCCCGCGCTCATTCAGCATGCGGCTCAGGTCCCGATAATCGGCCGGCGGATCCGTCACCTCCAGGTGCGACGCCTTCGTCCTGAACCTGGCGAGGTACTGCCGCACGTTCACGCCGATCACGACAAACCCGTCGCGTGAGAGAAACGCCGCCAGCGACGCGCCGGTGCCGACCCAGCCGACGTCGCCGCTGGCCATGATCACCGTCCCCTTCGCCGGGCCGTCAGGACGATACACGCGCAGCGTCAGCGTCTTGCCGCGAAGATGCCACGCGAGGGGCGTGCCCTTGATCGGCGCCGGCGCGGGGCTCGCCGGCAGTGCGCACGCGCACACGAGCACGAGTGCGGCGACGAGCCGCGTCATGGTCTGACTCCGAGCTGACACACCCACTCGAGCGACGACTTCATCTGTGCGTACAGCGCATCCCGAGCGTCGGTGAAGCTGTGATTCTTCGACGCGATCGGATGGAGCTGGTGCAGCGTCGAGTCGGGCCCGAGCAGCCGGCGGGCCTCTTCGGCCGGCAGGTAATTGTCGTGCACCGACTGGATGATCGAGAGCGGAAGGCTGCGCAGGCGCGGCAGGTACTCGTAGTTGTCGAGCATCACCATCTCGGGCGGCTCCTGCGGCGTCTTCCGACTCCGTCTCAACCGGTGGACGTACTCCTCCTCTCGCGTCAGCGCGACGGCCACGACCCCAACCAGCAACGGCTGGAATCCGGGCTCTCCCGCTGCCGCCACCGCCAGCCCGGAGCCGCGCGACACCCCGAGCAGCACGGTGCGCATCTCGTCGGGCAGGCTCATGCGCGCCTTGGCGATGCGGATGATGCGCGCGTAATCGCGGGCAACGTCTGACGGCGTCGCTTCGTGCATGTGGCGGACGATGTGCCGCAGATACACGGGCGAGCTGAAGCCGACCAGCGGATAGCCCCAGCGGGTCATCCGCTCGAACGCCTCTTCGTCCTTCCCACGCCAGCCGCCATCGCCGGTCGCGTACAGAATCAGCGGGTGCATCGGATCGAGATCGCACGGCCGCGACAGGTGCAGCTCGAGGCTGTGGGTGTCGTCGAACGTGATCGCGCTTTCGATGCGCAGCGGCGCGGCAGGGTCCAGCGCAGGGACGCGCGTTTCGCACGCGCACAGCAGAACGAGCACCGACAGCAGGAGCCCGCGCCGGGTCACGGCACCCGCTCGACGCGCACCGTTTTGAGCTCGATCCTCGTCACCGGCGCCTCGCCGTTGCGCGGCGCCGCCTCGATGGCGTCCACGACCGCCATCCCGTCCACGACGCGCCCGAATGCGGTGTAGTGACCGTCGAGCGCCGCGGACTCGCCGGTGCAGACGAAAAACGACGTCGTCGCGCTCGCCGGATCGTCGCCCCGCGCCATCGATACGATGCCCTTGACGTGCTTCGTGTCGTTGAACTCCGGCTCGAGGTTGTGGACGATCGCCTGCTGCCGCGGCGTCAATGGCACCGCGCGGCTGCTGAGCGCACCGGATTGAATGACGAACCCGGGCACGACCCGGTGAAACGCGGTCCCGTCGAACACGCCGGCTTGGGCGAGACGGAGAAACTGCCGCACGTGGCCGGGCGCTTTCTCCGGCAGGAACGCGATGGTAATCGGCCCCGCGCTCGTCTCGAGGACCGCGCGGTACGTCGCGAGCTCCTGCGGCGTTTCGGTCGAGAACGGCACGGGCGCGGGCGGCGGCATGTCGCGAATCGTGATGTGACGGATCTCGACACGCTCGGTCGCCAGCCCCTTGTCGTCCACCGGCGTCGCCGAGATCTTCTGCACGATCTCCATGCCGTCCGAGACGTGCCCGAAGACCGTGTACTGGCCATCGAGCCCTGGCTGATCGACGACGACAATGAAGAACTGGGCGCCAGCGCTGTCCGGTTTGCCGGGCACCAGGACCGCTGCCACCGATCCGGCCGTCATCTTCGGCGCGCGCGCATCGGCTTTCACCGCGTTGAGCCCGCCGGTGCCGTACGACGCGAGCTTGGCCGGATCCTTGGACAGCGGATCGCCTCCCTGCACCATGCCAAGCTTCACCATCCGGTGGAATGTCGTCCCGTCGTAGGCGCTCTCACTCACCAGCTTGCTGAAGTGCGCGGCGTAATTCGGTGCAGTGTCGGGCGTCAGATCGATCACGAACGTGCCGGCGGATGTCTCGACGACCGCCTGCTTGGACGCGCTCTGCGCGATCGAACGCCCTCGCCCGGCTAACCTGTCCGCCGCAGCCTTGGCGGAGGTGGAAGCCTTCGCGCTACCGGCGGCCAGGACGATCGCCAGGCAGAGCCGTAAGAGGCGCTTCATTTTTCACCCGCGGCATCGATGATCTGGCGCGCGTGCCAGATGTAGTGCAGCGCCGAAACGACGGTGATCACGAGCGACGCGTCGATCGCCACGTCGAAGAGCACCGAGTGATAGCCCAGGTAATTGAACACCATCGCCACCACCGCGGTCACGATGTAGGTGGCGGTCGCGATCTTGCCGAAGATGGACGGCATGAACGTTCGCGGCCCGATGGCCAGGTTGACGATCGCCACCGTCAGGATGATGCCGACGTCGCGAAAGAGGATCAGCACCGTCAGCCAGAGCGGCAGGCGATTCGCCAGCCCGAGGCCCGGCACCGTCAGCACGACGAACGTCGTCGCCAGCAGGAGCTTGTCGGCCATCGGATCGAGCCAGGCACCGAGCTTCGTCCGCTGGCTCGCCCGCCTGGCGATCAAGCCGTCGAGGCCGTCGGTGACACCAGCGGTGACGAACACGGTGAGCGCCAGCCCGAGATGTCCGTACACCACGAGGATGACGAACGCCGGGATCAGCAGCATCCGCAGCATCGTGAGCTGGTTGGCGAACGTGAGGACGCTCATCGACGTCCGCTGCGTGAGGGCGGCAGATGCGCCAGGGCCTCCAGGCGGCCGACGGCGTCCAGCGCTTCGGCCCCCGTGACCGGACGCGACGGCTGGAACGCACGGTCGGCGCCGACCGTGATCACGCCGGCGGCCACCGCGGCCGACGCCGCGGGATAGGCGAGGTGGCCCGCGGTCAGATCGCTGAACGATCCCCGCGCGGACTCCCACGCTTTGGCCTGCGCGGGATTTCCGGCCGCAATCCGCGAGAGCACGCGCACCACCGCCTGCGCCAGATCGGTCCGCCGGACGATGGCGCGCGGCTGGAAGGCGTGATTCGAGAACGGCTCCATGACGCCCGCGCGCGCGACCGCGATGATCCAGGTTGCGGCCCAACTGGTGCGGACGTCGGTGATGAGCACGGCGTCCTGCCGGTGCGTTTGCAGCAGGGGCGCCAGATGCACGCCGATGAGCGCCGCCAGATCCGCCCGCGTGACCTGCGGCGACTCGTCGATGGCGCGGTATTCGGCGGGCAGCGCCGCGAGCGCCATCTTGTCGCGCAGCGCGTCGATCTTCTTCGTCAGGGCTGCGGTCGGCTCGATCGCGCTGGCGCTGGCGTACGCCGTCGCAGCGCCCTGGTCGTCGTTCCGGCTTTCGAGGATGTCGCCGATCTGCTCGAACGAGTGCGCGTCGGACGGATCGAGGGCGACCGCCTTCTGGAAATGCGCGAGCGCATCGTCGCTGTCACCCTTCTTTCGTTCGACCGCCGCCAGCTCGCGGTACAGGAACGGACTGTCCGGCGAGCTGGCCAACGCGGCGCTGTAGGCGTGGATGGCGTCGTCGGCCTTTCCGGCCCGTGCCGCCTCGCGAGCCGACGCAAGACTCTGTTGCAGGCCGCGGAACTTGAGCACGTCGACCCGCCGGCGCAGATCGGTCAACGAGGGGTCGGCGGCGACGGCGGCTTCGAACGCCGCCGCGGCGTCGGCGTCGCGATTCAACCCGAGCAGCGCCTGGCCGCGACCGGCCAACGCCGATGCATACCCCGCCTGCTGCGTGGCGACGCGGTCGAAATGCCCCAGCGCCGCCTTCGGATCTTTGCGCGCCAGCTCGACATAGCCGAGCGCGGCCTCTGCCGGAAAGAACGCGGGCGCCGCTTTGAGCGTGGTCGAGAACTCGCGCTCCGCGTTCTTCAGATCGCCCGCCTGCAGGAATCGCCAGCCGCGGTCCTCGCCGGCCGCCGCCTCCGTGTTGTCGTATGCCGGCGGAATGGCGGGCGCCAGGAAGTCGGGAAACTTCGGCGACGTGACGATCGGCGCCGGAACGGTCTTCGGCGCGCAGGCGCTCACCAGAAGGATCGTGCCGACGATCGGGAGCAGCCACGTCCGCATCAGACGAATTTTACCTGTCTTGGCCGGATCACGAACACGGCGACTTCGTCTACTCACGCTCGAGCCGTCCGGCCAGCCGCCGCGGCACGTCAGCGACGATCGACACCTGGTCGTCGCGCGTCTCGTGCACGAGGACGTGGCCATGGCGATAGACGCGCGCGATCCGCTCGCGATCGGCGACGCTCGCCGCGTCGAACGTGAGCGTCACGCGGCGCACGTCGAGCGCCAGACGCGAGGCCATCGTCTCGATCAGCTCGTCGATGCCCTGCTGTGCCAGCGCGGAGACGCACAGGGCGTCGGGGTCCTGATCCTGCAGGCGCCGGCGCTCGTCGGGCGTCAGCTGATCACACTTGTTGTACAGCTCCACGAGCGGCACGTCGGTCGCGCCGACCTCTTCGAGGACCTGTCGCACGGCCGCCATGCGCCTGCCGCGATCGACCGCCGCCGCGTCGATGACGTGCAGAATCAGATCGGCATCCGCCACTTCTTCGAGCGTCGCACGAAACGCGGCGACGAGCGCATGCGGCAGCCGATCGATGAAGCCGACGGTATCGGAGACGAGCAGCTCGCGCGTGTCGGGCAGCCGGACCTGCCGGACCAGCGGATCGAGCGTCACGAACAGCGCGTCGGACGCGTCGGCGTCCGATCGCGTCAGCACGTTGAACAGCGTCGTCTTGCCGGCGTTGGTGTAGCCGACGAGGGCCACCGTTGGCACCGACGCCTTGTGCCGCCGCTCGCGCAGTTGCGCGCGCCGCCGGCGCACGTGATCGATGTCGTCCGTGATCGCGTGGATGCGCGTCCGGATCCGGCGACGATCCGTTTCGAGCTTGGTTTCGCCAGGGCCGCGGGTGCCGATGCCGCCGCCCAGGCGCGAGAGCGCGGCGCTGGCGCCGACCAGCCTGGGCAGCAGGTACTTCAGCTGCGCCAGCTCCACCTGCAGCTTGCCTTCGCGCGTGCGCGCCCGGCGCGCGAAGATGTCGAGAATGAGCTGCGTGCGGTCGATGATCTTGCGGCCGACCGCTTCCTCGATCTGCCGCAGCTGGGCCGGCGTCAGCTCGTTGTCGAACATGACGACGTCCACGTTCATCTCGGCGCAGGACGTCGCGAGCGTCGCCACTTTGCCTTTCCCAAGGAAGGTCGACGGATCCGGCTTCGGCCGCTCCTGCAGCATGCGCAGGACGACGCGCGCGCCGGCGGCTTCGGCGAGGCCGCCGAGCTCGTCGAGCGAACGCTCCGCCTCGAGGCGCCTGGCGTGGCCGGCGATGAGGCCCACGAGCGCGGCCCGCTCGGCTCCGGTTACACGCGGACCAGGCACGCCTGAATGTCGTCCCATGAAATCGCTCCTGCACGTACCAGCCGCGGCACCGGCTCCGTCACGTCCACAATCGTCGAAGGCGGTCCGCCGCGCGTCGAGCCGCCATCGATCAGCAAGTCGATGCGCGCGCCCATCGACCGCTCGACTTCGTCGGGATCGGCCGTCGCCGGCTCGCCGCTGACGTTGGCGCTCGTGGCCGTCACGGGATAGCCGACGGCGCGGCACACCGCGCGCGCCACGACATTGTCCGGCACACGCACGCCGACGCGACCAGTACCGCCCGTCACGTCCGGCGCCAGCGTGGACGGCGCGGCAATCAGCAACGTGAGCGGACCGGGCCAGAACCTCGAAGCCAGCCGCTCGCCCGCCGCCGGCAGACCTCCAAGCGCCGACGCCACCTGCGCCGCGTCATGCGCGATCAGCGGCAGCGCCCGCTCGGCCGGCCGATCCTTGGCCTCGAACACGCGCGCCACGGCATCACGCGCAAACGGGTTGGCCGCCAGCGCGTACAGCGTGTCGGTCGGCAGCGCGACGACGGCACCGCGGCGGATGCGGGCGGCCGCCTCTTGAACGGCGTCGCGATGCGGCGACTCGGGATTCACGAAAACGCGTCTCATCCGTCGCTCAAGTGTCCGCCATCGTGCGCGCCACCGCAATCGCCAGCGCCGTCATCAGCAGCGCATCGGCGGCGAACACGACGCGAATGCTCGCGCCACCCACGAAGCCGGCGACGATGGGGCTGATTGCCATGCCGCTGAGCGACGCGCTCGTCAGCACGCCGAAGCCCGTGCCGTGCGCGCCCGCCGGAATCACTGCGCCTGCGGCCGTGTAGGCGGCGGTCATCGCCGCGCCGATGCCGACGCCCAGCACAACCGATGCGCCCGCCATCACCCACAGGCTGCCGCTCGCGCCGAGCGCCAGCGACCCGGCCGCAGCCGCCGCTGATCCCGCCGCGATGACCACGCGCGGCGAGTAGCGCTGCAGCAGCCGGGCGCAGAAATGATGGCCGAGGGCGCCCGTGCACGCCATGATCGAGAAGAGCACGCCCGCCACCAGCGGCACGCGCCCCACGCCGAGCCCTTCGATGTACAGCGGCAGCACGGGGCCGTAGCTGCGATCGACGAACTGGAAGGCGAAGATCACGCCCATCAGCAGTAGAAAATTCCGGAAGGCGAGGACGTCCCGGAACGTCACGGGCCCGCGATCGGACGATCCGTCCGGCGCCGCGTGCGTCGTTCGCTCGTCGTACATCACGAACACCACGACCAGCGCGATGGCATAGAAGCCGGCGGTGACGAGGAACGCGCGCCGCAGCCCCACCATCGCGGCCATGACGCCGCCGATCACCGGACCGACGGCCGGGCCGAGTCGCTGCGCCGTCTGCACGAGGCCGATCGATTGCGGCATGCGGTCGCGCGGCGCCGACTCCGCGGCCATGGTCAACGACAGCGAACCGTAGCCGGCAAACAGCCCCTGCACGGCCCGCAGCGCGAGCACATGCCAGGCCCTGGTGACGAGCGCCATCGCGGCCATCAGGACGACGAAGCTGGCGAGCGAGCGCTCGACCATGATCTTGCGGCCGAAGCGGTCGGCCAGCCGGCCCCAGAGCGGCGACAACAGCGCGGTCAGGCCGGGCGTGACGCCGAGGCTCAGGCCGGTCCAAACGGCGACCTCGCCGACATCGGTGACGCCGAGTTGGGCGATGAAGAGCGGCAGGAACGGCATCACGACGGTGAAGCCGGTGTAGCCCATGAAGCTCGCCGCGGTCACCGCAAAGATGTTCCGCCGCCAGGGTTCGGGTACGGGCGCCGGAGGAGCGAGGGTGGTCAGAAGCGGATTTTCACGTCTGCCGATGTCGCCACGTGGATGCTATCGATGAACCGGATCTGGTGCGGCTCGTTCTGCATGATGACCGAGTGCGTCCGGATGCCGTCGCCGAAGAAACGGACGCCGCGCATCAGCGTCCCGTCGGTCACGCCGGTGGCCGCAAAGATGATCTTCTTGCCGGGCGCGAGATCCCGCGAGCGATAGATCTTCTTGACGTCGGTGATCCCCATCACGCGGCAGCGCGCTTCGTCTTCCGGCTTCTTCACGACCAGGCGCGCGAAGATCTCGCCGTTCAGACAGCGCATCGCCGCCGCCGTCAGCACGCCCTCGGGCGCGCCGCCGGTGCCCATCACGGCGTGGACGCCGGAGCCGACGACCGCAGCGGCGATGCCGGCCGACAGGTCGCCGTCGCCGATCAGCCGGATGCGCGCTCCGGTCGCGCGAATGTCCTCGATCAGCTTTTCGTGCCGCGGCCGCTCCAGCACGATGACGACGAGGTCGTCCACGTCGCGGCCGAGGCTGCGCGCGATCGCCGCCAGGTTCTCGGCCACCGGCGCATCGAGACTCACGACGTTCTTCGAGCTCGGCCCGACGACCAGCTTCTCCATGTAGAGATCGGGCGCATGCAGGAGGCCGCCGCGCTCGGAGGCGGCGAGCACCGCGATCGCGTTCGGCGTCCCCGTCGCGCACAGGTTCGTGCCCTCGAGCGGATCGACGGCGATGTCCACTTCGGCGAAGCGCACCGGCCGGGGACCGGTGAGGTCCTTCGCGTTGACCATCCCGACCTTCTCGCCGATATAGAGCATCGGCGCCTCGTCGCGCTCGCCCTCGCCGATGACGATGGTGCCGTCGATGGGCACCGTGTCCATCACCCTGCGCATCGCCTCGACGGCAACCTGGTCCGACTTGTGGCGATCGCCCTGCCCCATCGTGTGCGCGCACGCGATGGCAGCCTGCTCGACGACGCGAAGGAATTCGAGCGAAAGGTCGGAGTCCATACTGTTAGAAGTTAAAAGGCAAAAGGCAGAAGTTAAGGGCGAAACGCGGGCAGCTCGCACCGCGTGGGGCGATCCGTCCGGTAGCCTAGCAGATAGTCGGCCTGCATCAGCTTGTGAATCTCGCGCGTGCCTTCATAGATCACCGCGCCCTTGCAGTTGCGGAAGAAGCGGCCGGCGGGATACTCGTCCGAGTAGCCGTTGGCGCCATGAATCTGCACGCAGTCGGACGCCGCCCGCTCGGACGAAACGGTCGCGAACCATTTGGCGAGGCCGGTCTCGCGCGTGTTGCGCGCGCCCTGATTCTTCAGCCACCCGGCGCGCAGCCACAGCAGGCGCGCCGCCTGATAGTCCGATTCCATCTGCGCGATCATTTCCTTCACGAGCTGGTGCTGCCCGATCTCAACGCCGAACGTCTTTCGCTCTTTCGCGTAGCTGACGCTCGCGTCGCGGCACGCGCGGATCAGGCCGGTGGCGCCCGACGCAACCGTGTAGCGCCCCTGGTCGAGCGCGAACATCGCGATCTTGAACCCCTCGCCGAGCTTGCCAAGGACGTTCTCTTCCGGCACCTCGACATCGGTCATCTTGAACCAGCCGGTGTTGCCGGCCAGGATGCCCCACTTCTCTTTCATCGGGCCGCTCGAAAAACCCGTGTACGTGCGCTCGATGATGAAGGCGCTCAGCCCGGAGGTGTCGCGCGCCTTCTTCTTCTCGAGGTCGGTCCACGCGATGACGAGGAAGTTGTCGGCGACGTCGGCGAGCGAGATCCAGCTCTTCTCGCCATTCAGAACCCAGCGATCGCCTTTCTTCACCGCCGTCGACTGCATGCCGCGCACGTCGCTGCCGGCTGCCGGCTCGGTGAGCCCGTACCCCGCGATTTTCTTGCCCTGCGCCTGCGGCACCAGGTACCGCTGCTTCTGCTCCTCATTGCCCCACGTCAGCAGCGACAGGCAGTTCAGGCCGGCGTGCACCGACATGATCACGCGCAGTGACGTGTCCACGTACTCGAGCTCCTCGCTGGCGAGGCCCAGGCAGATGTAGTCCATCCCCGCGCCGCCGTACTGCTGCGGCACCGACACCCCCAGCAGTCCCAGCTTCGCCATGCCGCCGAAAACGCGGTCGCGGTCGAAGCGGTGCTGGCGGTCGTCCTCGCGGATGTGTGGTTGAATTTCGCGCGCGGCCCATTCGCGGACGGACCGCTCGAGCAGGCGCTGTTCCTCGGTCAGACTGAAGTCCATCATCGTTGGCGCTCTTCCCCACGTGACGTCGCGTCGGCCGTTGCAGCGCGCGTTGAATGGCACGCCTCGCGTCGATCGCCGTCTCCAAAGCTGGGAATCGTATCACGCACGGCGGAGAACCTCCACGACCGCCCCGCGCCCCAGCGCCAGCCGTTCGGCTGCGCTGGCGCCGTTGGCGGAGACCTCCAGGTGATCCGTGCTGCCGAACAGCGCGCAGATCCCGCCGGGCGCCGCGTCCGCGTACGTCGAGACCACCTGCGGCACGCGATGCGTACCGATGCGAATCTCCACCGCCTCGCGCGCCAGCGCCTCGAAGGTTCCGCGATCGATGTTGGTGATGAGGTTGCCGAACCGATCGACGCGGACCACCTCGCCCGCAATCCTGCCCGCTTCCGCATGGACCTGCGGCAGGTCGAGCCGGTGAACCGTGCCGGCCGACCGTCCGAGCGCGGCCAGATCGATCCCCTTGGCGAGCCACGCCGCCGCAGGCGCGAACCGATCGCGCCCCTCGAACGTGCGGCTGACCGTCGGCCGCGCATATTTGCGCTCGCTCAGCTCGACGACCCGGCGCGGCGGGTGCGCGTCGAGGATCATCGTCAGCACACCGTTGTCGGGCGCGACGAAGCGGTAGTCGCCCGCGTCCGCCGCGATTCCGCGACGCGTCGATCCGACGCCCGGGTCCACGACGACGAGAAAGATCGTGCCCGCCGGAAAATAGCGATAGACCGCGGCGAGTTCCAGCGCGCCCGCCATGACGTCGTGCGCTGGGACCTCGTGCGAGATGTCCACGAGCGTCAGATCGGGACAAATGCCGAGCGCCACGGCCTTCATCGCCGCGACGTAGTGGTCGCGCGTGCCGAAGTCGGTCAGCAGTGCGACGACGGGACGCCCCATGAGGCTAGCTTATACAACTATCCGTCAAACCACGAAGGCACGACGGTCACGAAGAATCAGTTGGCCAGCGCTATCTTCGTGGCTTCGCGATCTTCGTGGTTCAGGCGGGTTTGCGGAACAGGATTTCCCGGAGGTTGTTCTGCAGCAGGAACGAATCCGAGACGCGCAGGCCGGAAAACAACCGGATGATGTCGCGATTGAGCAGAATCGCCTGGCGTCCGCGCGCCGCGGCATACGACCGGTGCTTCAGGTTCACATCATCGACGACGATGTACTTGGTGTAGCGGGTTTCGCGGGCTTGCGCGGTGCCGAAGAATCCGAGGAGCGCGCCGTCGGGCCGGAGGACGCGTGTCAGCTGATCCGCCAGTTCCTTGGCCGCGCCGCGATCCAGGTAGTCGATCAGATCCCAGCAGAGGATGCCGTCGAACTCGCCGTCGGCCTGGGGAAAGCGCTTGCCAATGAATTCGGGCAGCCCTTCGAGCTTGCCGTCGCGGATGTGGCGCTCGACGTCGGCGAAGATATCTTCGACGAAGATCTTGCAATTCAACTGCTCGCCGAAAAAGCTGACGTTGCTCCCGACCACCGGACCCAGATCGAGCAGCACGGGCGACTCCCGCGCCGTCAGCGTGCCGAGAAACTTCCGGAGCGCTTTGGTCGCAAAGACGGGATCGTCGCCCGCTGCCGACGATGGCATCGGCGCATCCAGCTCGGGGCGACGCGGGGCGAGACGATCTAGGAGACCCACTGTTGTCGGGAGTGGGGACAAGGGATTCGGGACGCTTCCAGCACCCGCACCATGCGGGCCCCGTCGCCCGAATCCCGGAATCCCGACAGCGTCAGGCGCCCACGCGCTGGCCGGCAGGCGTGCCAGCCGCTGCGGCCTGAGGCGTGGGCTGCGCGGCAGGTTTGCCGCTCGGCGCCGGTGCCGGGGCGGCCGCACCCTTGCGCTGCATATCCACGCTACCGCGGAAATGCGCGCCTTCCGCAATCGCGACGCGGGGCGAGATGATGTCGCCGTCCACGGAGCCATTGTCGCGGATGTCCACCTTGTCGCTCGCGGTGACATTGCCGGTGACCTCACCGAGCACCACGACCGACTTGGCGAAGACCTGCGCCTTGATCTTCCCGTTGGGGCCGATCGTGAGCACATGCTCGCGCAGCTGAATGGTGCCTTCGACATGACCCTCGATGGTCAGATCCTCACTGCCGTTCAGCTCGCCCTTGATGACCACCGATTTGCCGATGTTCACGATGTCCTTCTCCATGTGATGGCTCGCCTCTCCTCGGGCACCGGAAGCTCCGGCCGGGGCCGGGGCGGGCGGCTGCGGCGCAGCCGTCGGTTGTCCGCTTGGGGCTCGGACCGCTTCATCGCGTTTCCACATCTAATAAATCCTCCGCTTGCCTTGCCCCAAAGAGCCAGATTGTCGGCTTCGGGGTGCCGGGGCCGCAAAAGTGCAGCAAGTATATGGAACGCCCCTGATGTTGTCTAGTCCTTTTGTTACCAGAGGTTAGCGGCAATGATACAATGAACGTTTCACTATGCGTGTATATTTTGACTACAACGCGACAACCCCTCTTTCGGCAGAGGTCCTCGACGCCATTAGCCTTGCCGCCCGCGATCAGTTCGGTAATGCCTCGAGCGTGCATCATTTCGGCCAGCAGGCCAAAGCGGCCCTGGACGATGCCCGCAGCGCCGTGGCGGCGCTGCTGAACGCGGATCCGTCGGAAATCATCTTCACGAGCGGCGGGACGGAATCGGACAACTTCGCCATCCGGGGTGCCGCCGAGGCCATCGAGCCCTCGGGCCGCCGGCATCTCATCGCCAGCGCCATCGAGCACGAAGCGGTGTTGAACACGTGCAAGGCGCTCGGGCGCCACGGCTGGCGGACCACGTTGATGGCCTTGACCGCGTCGGGCATCGTGGCGGTCGATCAGGTCGAGGCGCTGATGACCGACGACAGCGCGCTCGTGTCGGTGATGCACGCGAACAACGAGATCGGCACGATTCAGCCGATCGCCGAAATCGCCGCGGTCGCCCACCGGCATGGTGCGCTCGTGCACACGGACGCGGTCCAATCGGTCGGCAAGATTCCGGTGGACGTCCGCGCGCTCGGCGTCGATCTGCTGTCGCTCTCGGCGCACAAGTTCAACGGCCCCAAGGGCGCGGGCGTTCTGTGGGTGAAGCGCGGCACTCGGATGCGGCCGATCCTGACCGGCGGCAAGCACGAGCGGAACCGCCGCGCGGGCACCGAGAACGTGCCCGCGATTGTCGGGATGGGCGTCGCCGCGGCGCAGGCACGCGCGAAGATGGCCGCCGAGGCGGTCCGGGTCGGCGCGCTCCGTGATCGACTCGAGGCGGGGATCCTGCGCGCCGTGCCGGGAACCCAGCTGAACGGCGCACCCGAACAGCGCGTGCCGAACACGACGAACATCAGCTTCGATCGCGTCGAGGCCGAGAGCCTGCTGATCGCGCTGGATCTGGAAGGGATCGCGGTGTCCACGGGGTCGGCGTGCTCGTCAGGGACGCTCGAGCCGTCGCACGTCCTGCGAGCGATGGGGCTGCCGGCGCCGCGGACGCAGAGCTCGCTGCGCTTCAGCCTCGGGCTGTTCTCCACCGGCGCCGAGGTCGATCGCGTGCTCGAGGTGCTGCCGCGGCTCGTCGAGAAGCTGCGCGGCCTGACGCGAAAGCCCGCAGCCTTGGCAGGACGTTAAACCACGAAGCTCACGAAGAACAACGATGCTCGGTCTAAATCCGGTACATTCAGATTCTTCGTGCCCTTCGTGGTGAAGCAGCTTCCGGAATCAACATGAACGCGATGAAAGCGTAGTAACAGTGCGCATCGTAGTTGCCATGTCGGGCGGGGTCGATTCGTCGGTGGCCGCGGCGCTTCTCGCCGAGCAGGGGCACGACGTGATCGGCCTGTCGATGCAGCTGTACGATCACAGCGATCCGGAGCGGAGCTTCGGCAGCTGCTGCACGCTCGACGACCTGCATGACGCGCGGCGCGTGGCGGCGGCGATCGACATCCCGCACTACATCATGAACTTCGAGCAGCAGTTCGATGCGCAGGTGGTGTCGAACTTCGTCAGCGAGTACGCCGCAGGGCGCACGCCGCTACCGTGCGCCCACTGCAACAGCGATCTCAAGTTCGCCACGCTGCTCGATCGCGCCCGCGGGTTCGGCGCCGACGCCGTCGCGACCGGCCACTACGCGCGCGTCGAGCGGGACGCCGCTACTGGCCGCTACCGCCTTCGCCGCGGCGTGGACGCCTCCAAGGACCAATCGTACTTCCTCTTTTCGCTGACCCAGGCGCAGCTTGCCTGCGCGCTCTTCCCCGTCGGCGACCGGCCGAAGGAGACCGTGCGCGAGTATGCACGCCGCTTGCAGCTGCCGGTGGCCGACAAGCCGGACAGCCAGGAAATCTGCTTCATTCCGGACGATGACTACGCGGCGTTCGTCACGAAGCAGGCGCCGGAGACCGCGCGCGACGGCGCCATCGTGGACGAGCAGGGCCGCGTCATCGGCGGCCACTCGGGCATCCATCGCTTCACCGTCGGCCAGCGCAAGGGGCTCGGCCTCTCGCACTCGCCCACCGGCGCGCCGATGTACGTCCTGGCGCTGAGACCGAGCGAGCATCAGGTGGTGGTTGGGCCGAAGGCCTCGCTCGAGCGCACGACGCTCACCGCGTCGGCCGTGAACTGGATGGTGGACGCCCCCGGTACGTGGCTGCCCGTGACCGCGCAGATTCGTCATCGGCACCAGCCCGCGCCAGCCCGCGTGCGCACGCTCGACGGCGCGCGCGCAGAGGTGGTGTTCGACGCGCCGCAGATCGCGGTGGCGCCGGGCCAGGCCGTCGTGCTCTATGACGGTGATGCGGTTGTCGGCGGCGGCTGGATCGATTAGGCAGCTGCGCGGCGCCCGTAGCGCGAAGGCTTCCGCCGGGCGACGCCGTAGCGCGAAGGCTTCCGCCGAGCGACGCCGTAGCGCGAAGGCTTCCGCCGA
>DATATJ010000312.1:0-1935 GCA_036268855.1 Vicinamibacterales bacterium | reverse complement strand
CCGCCCGATGTGACCACAGTCATCTGGTTGATGATGGCGGGCGTCACCCTGGTCCTGCTGATTGCGGGGTCGAACGTGGCCAACCTGCTGCTCGCGCGCGCCTCGGTGCGGCAGCGCGAGATTTCGCTGCGGGCCGCGCTCGGCGCCGGCCGTGGACGAATCGTCCGCCAGCTCCTGGCCGAAAGCCTCGCGCTGTCGGTCGTGAGCCTGCCCCTGGGCATTCTGCTGGCCGAGGTAGGCACGCGGCTGATCGCGGCCGACATGCCGCCCGATCAGGTGCCGTACTACATCACGTGGTCGGTCGACTACCGGTCGCTCATCTACAGCGTCGCGGTCGCGCTCACGACCGCCGTTATCTTCGGGCTGGCACCCGCGCTCCAGGCCACCCGGGGGAACCTGCACGACGCCCTCAAGGAAGGCACGCGCGGCAACAGCGCACGGCGCTCGCTGCTTCGGAGTTCGCTCGTCGTCGCGCAGGTCTCGCTCGCGCTGGTGGCCCTCGTGGGCGCGCTGCTCTTCGTCCGGACGTTCTCGAATCTCGACACCTACGACGTGGGCTTCAATCCGAAGCCGTTGATGACGATGCGGTTCTACATGCCCGGGCAGCCGTACGATCCGCCGGACGCGCGGCTGCGCCGATCGCAGGACATCGTCTCGCGCGTGGAGGCACTGCCCGGAGTCAGCGCGGCGTTCGCGTCGAACTTCGTGCCCCTCAGTGGCGGGGGCGGAGGCGGACGGGTCGCGATCGAAGGCGAACCCGAGGTGCGCGGACCGCAGGCGCAGATCACGCTGATCGGCGCGACCGGACACGTCGCTCGTACGATGGGCCTGTCGGTGCGAGGTCGCGACCTGACCGAAGACGAGGGGAACTCGCATCAGGCGGTCGCGCTCGTCAGCCAGGAGATGGCACGGCGATTCTGGCCGAACCGCGAAGCCGTCGGAGGCCGCTTCCGGATGGCTGACGCCACCGGCGAAGGCGCATCGTGGTTCACGGTGGTCGGCGTCGTGCCGGACGCGAAGTTGTACGGCGTTGATCCGTCGAACGACCAGCCGACGCCGGCGGCCTTCGTGCCGTACGCCTTTCAGCAGGCCTTGAACACGGGCATCACGATTCGGACCGCCGGCGATCCGACGTCGATCTCGTCACCGGTGCGTGACGCGATTCGCGCGTCGGATGCGAACCTGCCGGTGTTCAACGTCAGGTCGGTCGACCAGTGGCGGCAGTTGTCGTACTGGCAGTACGGACTGTATGGCTGGATTTTCGGGACGATTGGGGTCGTCGGCCTGCTGCTCGCGTCGGTCGGGGTCTACGGCGTCCTGTCGTATTCGGTCTCGCAGCGCACGCAGGAAATCGGCGTGCGGATGGCGCTCGGCGCCGATCAGCGCGACGTGCTGAAGCTCGTCATCGGCTACGGGCTGCTGTTGTCAGGCATCGGCGTCGCGGTGGGCCTCGCGCTGGCGCCGCTCGGCACGATGGCCGCGCGTCAGTTGCTGTATCACGTCAGCCCGTTCGACCCGGTGACGTTCGCCGCGGTGGCCGCCGTGCTGGTGGGCGTCTCCTTCCTCGCAAGCTGGGTACCCGCACGCCGCGCTATGCGCGTCCAACCCATGATCGCCTTGCGGGGCGAGTAAGCGAAGGATTCCGGGTGGCGCCAGCGCGCCCAGTCTTCGAAGGCGTGCCGGCTTCACCCGGAGTCCTTCCATCGGTGTAGACTGGCCGGCGTTTATGCGAATCTCCGGCATTCCATCGTCTCTCGTCGCGCTCGGCATCGCCGCCACTGCCGTCCTCGCGCGTCCAGCGCGTCCGCTCGCCCAGGACCGGCTGCCGGCCATGCCGGGCTATGCGCAGTTTTCCAAGACGCAGGCCGCCATGCAAGGCGGTGTGGTGATCTCAGGCGCCGTGTCGGCGGTCGGCTGGACTCCCGACGCGACGTC
>DATATJ010000311.1:0-6119 GCA_036268855.1 Vicinamibacterales bacterium | reverse complement strand
AGCGGTCGCCGACCTGGCGCACGACGATTGGTTGAATCACGCCGTTGGACGCGATCGAGTGCGCCAGTTCCTGGAGGCGGGCCTCGTCCATCGGTCCGCGCGGCTGGAAGTCGTTCGGCGCGAGGCGATCGATGTCGACGTCGGCCGAGGATGGGCGGATCGGATCGGGCGCGTCGGGTATCAGCGCGCTGAGGCCCTTGCCGAGAGCTGGACGTTTTTCCATGGGAGTCACATTCGCCGCAGAGGCCGCGGTGTTCCGGCTGGATTCGTACGCGGCGTACTCCGCGCGTCCTGCCTCGGTCGCCGCGCCGCTGCCGTCATGCTGCCGTCGCAGCCGATCGCTCGAGCACTTCGCGCGCGAGGGCGAGATACGCTTCGGCGCCCCGCGATTTTCCGTCGTACAGCATCACGGGCATGCCGTGACTCGGGGCCTCGCCGAGACGCACGTTGCGCGGGATCACCGTGCGAAAGACCTTGTCTTTGAAGAACGCGCGAATGTCCTTCGCGACCTGTTGCCCGAGGTTGGTGCGCTCGTCGCACATCGTCAGCAGGACGCCCTCGATGTCGAGCGCCGGGTTGAGGGCGGCGCGGACGCGGCGCATGGTGCCGACGAGATCGGCAAGACCCTCGAGCGCGAAGTACTCGCAGTGGAGCGGGATCAGCACCGCATCGGCGGCGACGAGGGCATTCAGCGTGAGCAGCCCGAGCGACGGTGGACAGTCCACGAACACGAAGTCGAAGGCGTCGCGGACGGCAGCCAGCAGCGTGCGCAGGCGCTCCTCGCGATGGGCGAAGGGGACCATTTCGATTTCAGCGCCCGTCAGCTGGCGGTCGGCGGGGATGAGAACCATCCGGTCGACAGCGGTCGGAATGATGAACGGCGCGGCGTCGGTGAGCGGTTCCGGGCTCGTCAGCGCCTCGTAGATCGTCCCGCCCGCGCCCGCGCGACCTTTCTGACCGACACCGCTCGTCAGATTGCCCTGGGGATCCACGTCCACGAGGAGGACGCGGCGCTCGGCGAAGGCGAGTGAGGCCGCGAGGTTGATGGTGGTGGTGGTTTTCCCCACGCCTCCCTTTTGGTTCGCGACGGCGACGATTCGTCCCATTATGGTGATCGACCTAAAACCGGGTTAAATCTGAGGGGAGGACGTCAGGCGAGGATAGCCGTTCGGCGGACGAAGGTCAACGCTGTGAAATGTTCCACGTGGAACATTCAGATGGCCTTCAAGATGTCGAGGAACGCAGGTGTTCCCGTGAGCTGGACCGAACGGAGCCGCTTGAAACCCTGCACGTCGGCCTCGATTGGTGCCGACTGGAACAGCAGAAGTCCGCCGCCCGGGCGAAGGGCAGCTCTACAGAGTTGGAGCATCTCAAGATCGACCCGAACGGCGCGAACCGTCACCAGATCAGCTTCGCCTGTTCCCGGCAGATCTTCGAAGCGATCGCCCTGGACCTCCGCCCCATGGAGGTCGAGCACACGTACGGCCTCCCTTAAGAACGCGGCCTTTCGACCTTTGGATTCGACCATCGTGAGCCGGGCCTGATGGCGGAGGACTCGCAGGGGGATCGCCGGGGAGCCGCCACCCGAGCCAACGTCAACCCACGCAATCGGGGACTTCGGCACGTATCGCGCCGCGGCCAGCGGTTCGATGAAGAGACGGTCTATCGTCGCGTCCGGCGGTCCTTCGAGGGGGAGCGCCGTCAGGTTCATTCGTGCGCTCCAGCGCTTCAACAGCGCGAAATACACCTCGAGCTGGAGAATCTCCGCGGCCGTCACCGCCACCCTCGCAGCGGCTGCCCGCTCCGCCAGCCTCTTCATGAAATGGACATCGCTCACTTCTTTCGTCCTCCTGCCAGATGTGCGCCGGCATCAACCAGGCGGTCTCGCACCGTTGAAATCGTCTTATTCATGGGCGCTTCCGTGTTCCAGGCGACCTGCAGCACGACGTCAGGCCGGTTGTCTGGCAGCCGGAACGTCTTCAGACCCATTGCTCCTGCAAATTGCTTCGCCAGCCGATTAGGCACGACCGCAACAGCGTCGGTCTGCGAAACGACGCACATCGCCGAGACGGCATCGGAGACGACATGGCCGTCCGCGCCCGCATCTGATCGAGACGACGGGTCGTAATGAACGCCGATTCGATCGAGACGTTCGAACATCGCCGGGCTGACGGGACCGTGAACCACGGCGTTCGATCGCCGCGCGATGCCGACAAGCCGGTCGCGCAGCACCGCAGCGGCCGAACCGCTGACGCCAGCCGTCGCCCAGTCGAGCGCCAGATCCGTCTCCCGAGAGTCGGCCGCGCCCAGCGCCGACGTGTCGCGAACGTCCAGGCTGATGGTCGGTGCCTGCCGCCTCAGAGCCTTGATTGCCATGGGCAACAAGAGGTACTGCGCGTACCGGTTCGCCGCAATCGTGACGATGAGCGGAGGAGTGGCCGGAACGACCGGCGTCGCCAACGCCCGCCGCAGATCGATGAGCGCCTTCCGGACGGGAACCGCCATCGCCACCGCCCTTGGCGTCGGCGTCATACCGCCCGCGGTCCGCTCGAACAACGGATCTCCCAGCGCGGATCTCAGTCGTCCCAAGGCGTGGCTGAACGCCGGCTGCGAAAGCCCCAGGCGCCTGGCCGCAACGGTCACGCTACCCTCAGCCAGCAAGGCATCGAAGACCACGAGCAGGTTCAGGTCGACCGTATTGATATTCATGTCGTGAATACCAACCGTATCGTATTCGGATTATGAATACAAATCAGGCGAGGCGCGAGAGATACGCCGACAACACCGCCACCGCCGCAGGCGTGACGCCCGGCACCCGCAGCGCGTGGCCGAGCGTGTCCGGACGGACCTGCGCCAGCCGCTCGACCACCTCGTGCGAGAGCCCTGGGACGCGGCCGAAAGGAAATTCCGCTGGAATACGCCGGCGCTCGTCCTTCGACGCCTGTTGGATCTCGCGCTCCTGGCGCCGGAGATAGCCGGCGTACTTCACGGTAGTCTCCACGCTGGCGAGGTCCACCGCGCGGCGGGCCGGATCCAGGTCGAGCGCGACGCGCCCTTCGGCGATCAACGTCTCCAGGCGGATTTCCGGCTGACGAAGCAGCAGGCTCGCAGGCACCCGATCGCCGCCGGCCGAACGGACCATCGTGTCGTCGAGCGTCCGCTGGTTCCGCTCGAGCCGATCGTGCCGCGCCCGGAACCGCGCCCAGCGCTGATCGTCGATCACGCCCGCTTCGCGTCCGCGTGGCGTCAGCCGCAGATCTGCGTTGTCGATGCGGAGCAGCAGCCGGTGCTCGGCGCGCGACGTGAACATCCGATAGGGTTCGAGGCACCCCTTCGTGATCAAATCGTCCACGAGGATGCCGATATATGCCTCGTCGCGCCGCAGCTCGAAGCCGTCCAGACGCCGGACCCGGCGCGCGGCGTTGATGCCGGCAATCAGCCCCTGCGCGGCGGCTTCTTCGTAGCCCGACGTGCCGTTGATCTGCCCCGCGAAATACAGCCCGGCGACGCGCTTGGTTTCGAGCGTTCGCGTCAGCTCCGTCGGCTGAATGAAATCGTATTCGACGGCATAGCCAGGCCGGAGCAGCACCGCATCGCCAAGGCCCGGCAGCGCGTGGATGAGATCGGCCTGCACCTCGCGCGGCAGGCTCATGGAAAAGCCGTTCACGTAGATCTCGCGCGCGTCGATCCCTTCCGGCTCGAGAAAGATCTGGTGGCGCTCCTTGTCCGGGAAGCGGACGATCTTGTCTTCGAGCGACGGGCAATAGCGCGGGCCGATGCCTCGAATCTGGCCGTTGAACAGAGGCGACCGATCGAGATGGCCCAGCACGAGCTCGCGGACGCGCATGTTGGTGTGCAGCAGGTAGCACGCGATCTGCGGCCGGACAATCGGGCCGGAGTCGAACGAGAACGCGACCGGCGGATCGTCGCCGCGTTCCACGGCGAAGGTGCCGCTCGCTACCTGTGCGTCGAAATCGATCGAAGCGCGATCGAGCCTCGGCGGCGTGCCGGTCTTCAGCCGGCCGCACACGAAGCCGAACGCCTTCAGCGATTCCGCCAGCGCCTGCGATGGCGGCTCGCCGGCGCGACCGGCCGGGTGCTGCTCCGGGCCGATGTGAATCAAGCCGTTCAGAAAGGTGCCCGTGGTGACGACCAGCGCGGCGCAGCCGTAGGCGCCGCCGTCTTCCATCTCAATCCCGGCAACGCGGCCCGCCGATGTGAGCACGCGGCCCGCTCGTCCAATGAGCCACTCGATATTCGGTTCGGCGTCGAGCGCCGCCTTCACCCATCCGCCGTAGATTTTCTTGTCCGCCTGCGCGCGCGGCGACCAGACCGCGGGTCCGCGGCTGCGATTCAGCAGCTTGAACTGGATGCCAGTCGCGTCGATGGCGCGCCCCATCAGGCCGCCGAGCGCGTCGATCTCGCGAACGAGGTGCCCCTTCGCCGTCCCGCCGATGGCGGGGTTGCACGGCATGTGCGCGACCGTGTCGGTGCTCAGCGTGCACAGGCCGACGCGCGCACCGATGCGCGCGGCCGCAAACGCGGCCTCGCATCCAGCATGGCCGGCGCCGATCACGATCACGTCAAAGGTGTCTTTCATCGAACGATCACCGCCGGGAGCTCTCCACCACTGTGGACACGGGGGACACGGAGGTTCAGACCGAATTTCGCGCGATCGCGAAAGAATTTCCTCCGTATCCTCCGTGGTGAATCGTTGTCACTTCCCAATACAGAACCTCGAAAAAATGTGCGCGAGCAGATCGTCGGTGACGCGGCGGCCGGCAATCTCTTCCAGCGCGGCGCGCGCCTCCTGGAGATCCGCGAGCACGAATTCTTCCGACAACGACGCGCCGTCTTCGAACGCGGCCCGTCCGGCTCGCGCCAGCGCCTCGTCCGCGCGCTGCACCAGCGCGACGTGGCGCACGTTGGTGATCTCCGGACGATCCTGGTGGACGTCGACGTCGAGCGCGCGCACCAGCCGCTCGCGCACCTCGTCGAGCCCGATGCCCGTCGTCGCCGACGCGTCCACGGCGTCAGCGGCCGCGGCGCCGAGCGTATCGTGCGTCCACGCCGGTTCGCGGTCGGCCTTGTTCGCCACGACGACACGCGCGCGGCCCGTCGTCGATGCGACGATCTGCCGGTCCGCTTCCTCGAGCGGCGCCGAGCGATCGACGACGACCACGACGACGTCGGCGGCGCGCTGCGCCTGATGGGATCGTCGGACGCCTTCCGCCTCGATGGCGTCGCCTGCCTCGCGCAGACCGGCGGTGTCCACGAGCGTCACGCGAAGACCTTCGACATCCACCGTCTCGGTGACCAGATCCCTCGTCGTCCCCGCAACGGCGGTGACGATCGCACGAGACGCGCCGGCGAGCGCGTTGAAAAGGCTCGACTTGCCGACGTTCGGCCTCCCGACGATCGCCGCTTGAAAGCCCTCGCGGACGAGACGCCCGCGGCGCGATGCGGCGAGGAGCGCCGTCGTGCTGGCGCGAAGATCGGCGATGGCGCCGGCCAGCGCCCCCGGATCGACGAAATGATAGCCCTCGTCTGGAAAATCGACCGAGGCTTCGAGCCTCGCAATCAGGTCGAAGAGCGCGGCGTCGATCGAGCCGATCGTCTGCGTCAGCGTGCCCTGCAGCTGGTCGAAGGCGGCGCGCGCCTGCAGCGGCGTCACCGCCGCAATCAAGTCGGCGACCGCCTCGGCCTGGGTCAGGTCGATCCGCCCGTTGAGAAACGCGCGCAGTGTGAATTCTCCAGGCTCGGCGAGGCGGCCGCCGGCGTCCAACGCCGCGCGCACGATCGCGCGCAGCACTACGGGGCTGCCATGCGCGCTCAGCTCGACGACGTCCTCGCCGGTGTACGAATGCGGAGCGGGGAAGTAGGTGGCGACCACCTGGTCGATGGCCTGCGCCGCGCCAGCTTCGCTGGTGTGGACGGGCAGGGCGGCGTCGGCCGCGCGCGGCAGATTAACGGCTTCAGCGACAGCTGGCGATGCTGGGGAGCAATCAGCGGGCGCCTCCACGCTGCCCTCCGGCCTCGAACCCGATCGCGGCGGCAATGGACCGACGGGCGCGGAAAGCCGCTCGCAGATCGTGGTGAGCGTGGCGCGGCGCGCTTCG
>DATATJ010000310.1:0-18069 GCA_036268855.1 Vicinamibacterales bacterium | reverse complement strand
TGACGATTGACGGGCTGTGTGTGCTTGCACGCACTATCCAGTTTTCAAAGAACCGACCTTCGGTGCGCCCTGGACGCCCCGCCCCGCCACGATCTCGGCTGTCTCGCCGACCGCGTTTAGGGGAACCTTCTGAGGTTACTAGAACCTTCTGACCCTGTCAACCCCCCTCCGACGCGACCACGCGCCTCGCGCGGCGGCTCTGGTTGAAAGGGTGACGCTCGAGCTTGGGAACGGCCTGTTCGAAGAGAACCTGGCAGTATTCCGACGACAATAAATTTGTTGAGCCGCCGGCCCAACAAATTCTCGCTGCCCATGCAGCGGATGTCGCGCTCAGAACGTTCCGAGAGTATTACGTACGTTTCCCGGTACGTCAAGTCAACCGGACGAGATGATTCTGCTTCTGCCCCTTGCGCAGCACGAACAGCGTGCCGCCAATCGCCTGCGCGCGCGTCACGCGCGCCTGCGGATCCGCCACGCGCCGGTTGTTCACGTACATCCCGCCCGACTGCACCAGCCGCCGCGCTTCGCTCTTCGACGGCGCCAGCTGCACCCGCGCGATCAAGTCGACGATGCCGATCCCGCCGTCCGTCAACGCGTCCGCGGGCAACTCGGTCGATGGCACTTCGTCGAACACGGCGAGCACGTCCTCGACGTCCAGCGTCGCGATGTCCTCCCCGAACAACAGCGCCGACGCGTGCTCCGCGCGCGAGACCTGCGCTTCGCCGTGCACGAGCGTCGTCACCGTGCGCGCGAGGGCGCGCTGCGCCTCGCGCGCCTGCGGCGCAGCGGCCGTCGCCGCCTCGAGCGTCTCGATCGCCGCGCGATCGAGAAACGTGAAGTACTTCAAGTATGTCACCACGTCGCGATCATCGGTGTTCAGCCAGAACTGGTAGAACTTGAACGGCGACGTGCGGGCGGCGTCGAGCCAGATCGTGCCCGCTTCGGTCTTGCCGAACTTCACGCCCGACGCCGTCGTCACCAGCGGCATCACGAGGCCGTGCGCCTTCTTCGCGCGCAGCTTGCGAATCAGCTCCGTCCCGGCGGTGATGTTGCCCCACTGATCGCTGCCGCCCATCTGCAGCGTGCAGCCGAAGCGATCGAACAGCTCGAGGAAATCGCGTGCCTGCAGGAGCAGGTAGCTGAACTCGGTGAAGGAAATGCCGTCGGCGCTCTCGAGCCGCCGGCTCACCGATTCCTTCTGGAGCATGTAGTTGACGGTGAAGTACTTGCCGGTGTCGCGCAGAAAACCGAGGAGATCGAGGGAGGCGAGCCAGTCGGCGTTGTCGACGACGCGCGCGGCGTTGACTGCGCGGTCGAAGTCGAGAAAGCGCGCGAGTTGTTCGCGAATCCCCCCGAGGTTCTCGGCGATCTGCTCGCGCGTCAGCAGCGTTCGCTCCTGCGACTTGCCGCTCGGATCGCCAATCATCCCCGTGCCGCCGCCGACGATCGCGATCGGCGAGTGGCCGAATCGCTGCAGGCGCGCGAGCGCCATCACCGGCAGGAGCGACCCGACGTGCAGGCTGGAGGCGGTCGGATCGAAACCGATATACGCCGTGATGCGCTGGCTTGCCAACACATCGGACAATCCCTCGGTGGCGCCGTACAGCAGGCCGCGCCACACCAGTTCGTCGTAGAGATTGACGCTCGAATTCGTCATCGCGGCCAAGGAGTTACTATACCAGTCGATGGCTGTCAGCCGCCGCGCCGTCCTGAAAGCGTGTCTCGCCACGGGCGTCGGCGCGGTGACCGGCGTGGGATCGTACGGGTACCTGTACGCGCGGCACGAGCTCGAACTGACGCGCGCGACCGTTCCCGTCGCCGGCCTCCCGCAGGAGCTCGCGGGACTGCGCATCGGCCTGATCACCGACGTCCATCGCAGCCACTGGGTGACCGACGAGGATGTCGCGCACGCGGTGTCCGTGCTGATGCGCGAACAGCCGGATCTGATCGTGCTCGGCGGCGACTACGTGACGTGGGGCAACCGCCATTACGTCGCGCCCTCCGCTGAAGCGCTCCGCCCGCTGTCGGCTCCACACGGCGTCTTCGGCGTGCTCGGCAACCACGACGACGATCACGACATGCCGGCTGCGCTCGCGAGAAATGGCGTGCAGGTGTTGAAGGACGCGCGGACGCGCGTCACGATCCGCGGCACGGACGTCCACCTGGTGGGCGTGCGCTTCTGGACGAAGCGGGGCCGCGATATCGCATCGATCACTCGCGGAGCGGGCAGCACGGTGATCCTGCTGGCGCACGATCCGCGCCGGCTCGCCGAGGCCGCGGCGTTGAAAATTCCGCTGGTGCTGTCGGGCCACACGCACGGCGGTCAGGTCGTATTGCCGATCGCCGGCGCCGTCGCGGCCAGGAAATTCTCGCCGCCGGTTCCGCTGATGGCCGGACTGGGCCGACGCGAAGACACCACGATCTTCGTCAGCCGCGGCGTCGGCACGATCTACGTTCCGGTCCGCATCAACTGTCCACCCGAGGTGGCCGTGCTGACGCTGCAGCGCGAAGGGGCCGTCCTGAATGTCTGAGGGCGCTCGAGTGCTCTGACGCGCCTGCTTTCCGCGTCGGCATCCAGCCCCGCCTAGTCGCTGAGCAGCTGTCGCACCAGCTCGAGCGCCGCCGCATAGGAGACGCCGGCTGGCGCTCGTTCGGCGCTCTTGTGGGCGCCGAACACCGCGTGGCCCGCGTACATCCACCAGCAGTCCACGGCGGCGAAACCCGCGTGGCGCAGCCACACGAGGTGATGGAAGAGCGCCGCGGGACGATCGGCTGGATCGGGATGCCGGTAATGATTCCAGTGCGACGCATCGAATCGGCCGAGCGTCGTGGCATCGTCGAGCGCGGCGGCTTGCTCGCGCGCGCTTCCGTCCCACGCGTCGGCGGCCAGCGCCCAGCCGGAGGGATGCGACGGCGCGATCAGATCGGCGATGAGGAGCGCACCGCGGGCCGAGATGCGATCGGCGATCGCTTTGTAGACATACTGCGTCTTGGCCTCGTTGAGATGATGCAGCGTCAGCGCCGACACGACGACGTCCGCGCCAAAGAGGGCTTCCCACCAGTCCACCGTCGCCAGGTCGAACGGCACGACACGCGCCCGATCGCCGAAGCGCGTCAGGCGTGTCGCCGCCGCGGTGCGCATCGACGGCGATCCGTCGAGCGCGGTCAGCGTCGCCTGTGGAAACGCCTCGAGCAGCGCCGCGGCTAACCGGCCGTCTCCGCAGCCGATCTCGACGATGCGGCACGGCTCGGTCGGCGCGCAGGGGACGAGGCTCATCAGTGTCGCCATCTGCTCGTCGCGCCGCGGCACCGCGACAGGCGCGATCGAGAGAAAAGTGCGCGAGTCTTCTTCGGTCCAGTCAGCGCTGCGCATCGGCCCCTCCTCGCGTGACGAAGCGGCGCCCGCGAATCGTCCATCCGCCTTCGAGCACATGACTGATCGCCGCCGGGTACAGGCGATGTTCTTCGATGAGAATGCGCGCGGACAAGGTGTCCACCGTGTCGTCGTCGCGCACGGGCACGGCGGACTGGAGGACGATGGGTCCGGCGTCGAGATCGCCGTTCACGAGATGGACGGTCGCGCCCGTGATGCGCACGCCGTGCTCGAGCGCCTGGCGCTGCGCGTCGAGGCCGGGAAACGCCGGCAGCAGCGAGGGATGAATATTGAGGATGCGATCGGGGAACGCGTCGAGCAGCGGCCGGCCAATCAGGCGCATGAAGCCCGCGAGGCAGACGAGGTCCACGTGATGTGCGCGCAGCAGGCCGGCGATCGCGCGATCGTAGGCGTCGCGATCGGCGTACTCGCGCGGCGGCAGGCAGAAGGCGTCAAGGCCGGCATCGCGGGCGCGCTGGAGTCCGGCGGCGTCCGGGCGATTGGAGATGACGATCGCGACCGTGGCGTCGAGCGACCCGTCGCGTGTGGCATCCACGATCGATTGGAGGTTCGACCCGCGGCCGGAGATGAGCGCCCCGAGACGGGGACGGGTCTCGGTGCCGTACGGGGGACGGGTCTCCTCTATCGGCATCACGCTTGCGGGTCCATTTCGTGACGCCGATGCCGAGACGCCCTCGCGGACCTGCCGATTGCCACGCGTATCACGTGTTGAATCGCGCAGTTAGACGGGAAACGCTGTTTCATGACGATGCGGAGTACGGCGCGTTCGAGCTGCTGCTGTTTCAAACGCTTCGAAGTATGCCGGTCAAGCTGTTTGCATATTGTGCCATGCGGACGCACTGGCACTTGGTCCTGGGTCCGGAGGCCGCACATGCCCTGCCTCATTTCATGCATCGGTTCACCGGGATCCATGCGCAGCGCTGCCATCGATACCACGCGACCGCTGGCACGGGGCCCATTTATCAAGGGCGATACAAGGCCATTGCGATCGAAACCGAGGAGCAGTTTCTCGTCACCTGCCGGTACGTTGAACGCAACGCTCTTCGAGCGGAAGTGGTCGCACGCGCGGAGGAATGGCGATGGTGCAGTCTCTGGCGACGCGAACACTATTGCGACGATGCCTTGACGAGTGAGTGGCCAGTGCCCAGACCGGCCAATTGGCTGGATTGCGTCAACGGACCATGGCAAAAACCGCACGGAGTCCGGTTCCGATAGAGCATTCACAGCGTACGACCTGTAGGGAGACCCGTCCCCGTACCGTACGGAGACCCGTCCCCCTTACAAGTACCGCACCGCCCGCTCGCCGGCGACGACAACGCCCAGGCGGACCGCGTCCGGCTCCCCGGCCCGGGCGATCGTCTCGATCACCGTCTCGGCATCGCGGGCCGCGCATACCACAACCAGGCCCACTCCCATGTTGAACGCGCGAAGCATCTCGGCGCGGGCGATCCCGCCCTGGTCTTCGATCAGCTGGAAGATCGGCGGAATCGACCACGCGCGCTGATCGATCGCCGCGCCGCAGCCATCGGGCAGCGTCCGCGGCAGATTTTCCGTCAGACCGCCCCCGGTGATGTGCGCCATCCCCTTCACCAGGTTCGCCGCCAGCAGCGGACGGACCATCGTCAAATACGACCGATGCGGCGCCAGCAAGGCGTCGCCGACCGTAACGCCGAACGACGGCACCATTGTGTCGGGCGTGAACCCCGCCGTCTCGAACAGCACCTGCCGCGCCAGCGAATACCCGTTGGTGTGCAGCCCCGCCGAGGGCAGCCCGATCAGCGCATCACCGGGAACAATCGCGCGGCCATCCACCAGCTTCGTCTTCTCCACGATGCCGACGATGAACCCCGCGATGTCGTACTCGCCATCGGCATAGAAGCCCGGCATCTCGGCGGTCTCGCCGCCGATCAGCGCACAGCCATTCTCACGGCAGCCGTGGGCGACGCCGCGCACGACTTGCTCCGCGACATCGGGGGAAAGGCGTCCCGTCGCCAGGTAGTCCAGAAAGAAGAGCGGCTCCGCTCCCTGGACGAGAATGTCGTTGACGCAATGGTTGACGAGATCGGCGCCAACTGTATCGTGCCGCCCGGTCATGAACGCGAGTTTCAGCTTCGTGCCAACGCCGTCAGCGCTCGAGACGAGCACGGGCTCCCGGCAGCGATCGCGATCGAGCGCGAACAGACCGCCGAACGAACCGATCTCCGACAACACTCCCGGCGTGAACGTCGAGCGCGCGAGCCCCTTGATCCGCCGGACCGCCTCGTTGCCCGCATCGATGTCGACGCCAGACCGCCGGTAATCCATCAGAAATCCAGCTTCCCGATGAGCGTCTGCATCAGATCACGCGTGGGTGATCCGGCCGCGGCCGCCCAATACGACTGGCGAGTCGCGGCAAAAAACCGCTCCTTCTCGAGATCCTCCTCGAGCATGTCGAAACCTTCCGCCAGCAGATCGATCGCCTGCGCACGCTCCGGCGCCGACTCCAGGATCGTCATCATCGACGGCGTGTCCCGCAGCGCGATCGTCGCCAGCGCCAGCGCCACCGGCGCACGCGTCGGATCCCGAGACGGCACGCCCACCTGGATCAACGACTCGGCCGCCTCCTTGTGACCTGCGATCGCGAGAGCGCCAAGGCCCGCCGCGGCGCCGCGCAGGAGCTCTTGGAAGCCGGCGTTTTTGTCGGCGAACTTCAGCGTCTCGGTGAGGTAGTTCTCGTGCGTCTCGCAGTTGACGCCGAGCAGGCAAATCGCCGCCGCAATCGACGGCTGGGCGGATCGCGGCGCGGAATGCTGAATCGTCGCGATCACCGGCATCGCGCGCTTGTCGCCAATCTTGCCGAGGGCAAGGGCCGCGTCGTCCTGCAGCGGACCATCGAGCTTGGCGACGGCGATCAAGGCATCGACCGCGTACGTCGCTTTGTAGTCGCCCAGCGCCTCGATCACGGCGCTTCGAAAAAAATCTTCGCCCCGGTTCACCTCGCGCAGCACGGCTGCGCGGACGCCCGGCTCCTGCACGGCGAGCGCCGCGGCCGCGCGGACGACGGCCGGCCGCACGAACTCCCCCTGCTCCTTGTCGAGCGCGGCGACGAACTCCGGCACGAGGCTGCGGTCGGGGTGGTGCTCGAAGAAGTTGTAGCTCGCCGCGCGCAACCGATCGTTCGGGCTCGTGAGCGACGCGCGCATCGCGTCCTTCGTACGCGGGTCGTTGAATCCCGTGAGCAACACCAGCGCGCGATAGCGGACGTACCCGTCCTGCTGCTCGTCAACGGCTTGCAGCAGCGCCGGGACGGCCTGATTGGCCGGCGTGCGGCGAACGGTGCGCGACGCGTTGGTCCGCGTGGTGTAGTCAAGATCTCCGAGCTTCGCGATCGCGGCTTTGAGTTGATCGGCCGAGACCGCGCGCGGCGCCGGCGGCTCCTGCGCAATCAACGACTCGACGCATCCGAAAACGCAGAGGACTCCGAGAATCAGAACCGGCCGGAGCCTCGGCGTCGTTCGAATCTTCTGCGCTGAAAGGCTGACCCGCGGCATGCCGCTACTTCGTCACAGCCTCGGTGGTCTTGTCGAGCTTGAGAGCGAGCTGCAGGTAGCTCGCCTCGTCGCGCGGAATGGCGACAGGATATACGCCCGTGTAGCACGAACTGCAGTACGAGCCGCGATCGGGGCCGACCGCGCTCATCAATCCTTCGAGGCTCAAGTAGGCGACGCTGTCGGCCTCGAGAAATTCGCGAATCTCCGGCAGCGTATGCGTCGCCGCGATCAGCTCGGACTTGCTTGGCGTGTCCACTCCGTAAAAGCAGGGCGACACGGTCGGCGGGCAGCTGATGCGCACGTGCACTTCCTTCGCGCCGGCGGCCCGCACCATCTTCACGATTTTCCGGCTGGTCGTGCCGCGGACGATCGAATCGTCGACGAGGACAACGCGCTTGCCGGCGAGGATGCTCTTGACCGGGTTCAGCTTCACCTTCACGCCGAAATGGCGGATGGACGACTGCGGCTGGATGAACGTGCGCCCCACGTAGTGGTTGCGAATCAGCCCCATCCGCAACGGCACTCCCGCCTGCTCCGCATAGCCCATCGCCGCGCAGACGCCCGAATCGGGCACCGGGACGACGACGTCGGCGCCAATCGGCTGTTCGCGCGCCATGATGCGGCCGAGCTCGGTCCGCACCTCGTTGACGCTGCGGCCGAACACGTAGCTGTCGGGCCTGGCGAAATAGACGTGCTCGAAGATGCAGTGCGCCAGCGGCGCCGGCGGAAACGGTTTGATCGACTTGATGCCCGCGGCGCTGATCACGACGACCTCGCCCGGGGCGACGTCGCGCACGTACGTGGCGCCGATCAGATCCATCGCGCACGTTTCGGACGCCACCACCCACGCATCATCGAGCCGGCCCAGCGCGAGCGGACGGAAGCCGTGCGGATCGCGGACGGCGATCAGTTTGTCTTTCGTCAGCATCGCGAGCGAGAACGCGCCCTGCACCTGCGCGACCGATTCGACGATCGCGTCCTCCACGCTGGCGGCCTGCGAGCGCGCGTAGAGGTGCAGAATCACTTCGGTGTCGCTGTTCGACTGGAAGATCGATCCGCGCCGGACGAGGTCGTCGCGCAGCTCCCGCGCGTTGACGATGTTCCCGTTGTGGCAGATGCCAATCTGCCCGTGCGCGCAGTCGATGAGAATCGGCTGCGCGTTCAGCAGCTTGCTCTCGCCGGCCGTGGAGTACCGCACGTGGCCGATGGCCACCCGACCGGTCAGCGCCGAGAGCGTCGCGCCGTCGAATACGTCGGCGACGTAGCCCATCTCGCGCGAGATGCGCACCTGCTCGCCGTCGGACGCCGCGATGCCGGCGCTCTCCTGCCCCCGGTGCTGCAGCGCGTACAGCCCGAGATAGGTCATGTTGGCCGCTTCGGGATGCCCGAAGATGCCGAAGACGCCGCATTCGTCTTTGAACTTGTCCAGCATCAGGCTGCGTGCTTCTTGAAATATCGGGATACCGCCGACGCCCAGACCCGCTCGGCGTCGTCCACAGACAGGTCGATCGCCTTCGAGCCGTCGACCGCGAAGTGCAGACGGTTGCCGCCCGTCTGCCCGATCACCCGGGCCGGCACCTGCGCGGCCGCGGCGCGCTCGAGCACCTCCGCAAGCACATCCGTCGTCAGCGACGCGACGACGCGCGAGGCCGATTCGCCGAAGAGTGCGGCGGCCAGGTTCACGTGCGGGTCGTCGGCCGCCGTCACGCCAGGGATCGACGCCTCGAAGCCGATGCCATTCGTGTCGAAGCAGCATTCGGCGAGGGCGACGGCGATCCCGCCATCGGAACAATCGTTCGCGGATCGAATCAGTCGCGCTTCGGCCAGCGCGACGGTCAGCGACTGGAGCGCACGTTCCGCGTTCAAATCGAGCGATGGCGGCAGGCCGCGGACGATGTCGTACGCGACCTTGAGGTACTCGCTGCCGCCCAGCTCGCCGCGGCCCTCGCCGAACAGCACGATGACGTCGCCGGCGCCCTGAAAGCGGCGCGTGAGCACGCGGTCGGCATGAGCGAGCAGCCCGACGACGCCGATGACCGGCGTCGGATAAATCGCGCGTCCGTCGGTCTCGTTATACAAACTGACGTTGCCGCCCGTGATCGGGACGTCCAGAGCGCGGCACGCGGCGCCGATGCCTTCGACCGCCCGCGCAAACTGCCACATGATCGCCGGCCGTTCGGGGTTCCCGAAGTTGAGGCACTTGGTGGCGGCCAGCGGCCGTGCGCCGGAGCAGGCGACGTTGCGCGCGGCTTCGGCGACCGCGAGCATTGCCCCGCGATGCGGATCGAGATAGCAGTAGCGGCCATTTCCGTCGAGCGACATCGCCAGCGCGCGGTCAGTGCCCTTGATGCGGACCACTCCCGCCCCCAGACCGGGAACGGCCACCGTATTGGTGCGCACCATGTGGTCGTATTGCTGGTACACCCAGCGCTTGCTGCCGATCGTTGGCGACCCGAGCAAGGCGAGCAATACATCGCTCTGATCGCTCGGCTGAAGCCGTCGCGCAACGTCAGACGGTTCGGCGCTCGGCCGTAGCGCGAAGGGTTTAGCCGAGCGTCCCAGCCCGTCGAGGTCGAGCCGCTGAACGTCCGCAAGATACTCGGGCTCGACCATTGGACGATGGTACACGGGCGCTTCGTCGGTGAGGGCCCGATTGGGAATCTCGGCGACCAGCGTCCCGCGATCCTTCACGCGCAGCAGGCCGTCGGCGGTCACTTCGCCGATGCGCACCGCGTGCAGATCCCATTTCTCGAAGATGCGCTCGACCTCCGCTTCGCGGCCGCGCTTGGCGACGAGCAGCATGCGCTCCTGCGACTCGGACAGCATGATCTCGTACGGCGTCATGCCGGTTTCGCGCTGCGGAACCAGCGCGACGTCGATCTCCACGCCGGCACCGCCGCGCGAGCCCATTTCGGTCGTCGAGCAGGTGAGACCGGCCGCTCCCATGTCCTGGATGCCGATGAGCGCGTCGGTCTGCATCACTTCGAGGCATGCCTCGAGCAGCAGCTTTTCCATGAACGGGTCGCCGACCTGCACCGCTGGGCGCTTGTCCGCCGACTTCTCGTCGAACTCCGCGGAGGCCATCGTCGCGCCGTGGATACCGTCGCGTCCAGTTTTCGCGCCGACGTAATACACCGCGTTGCCGACGCCGGAGGCGACGCCTTTGATGATGTCCGACTGCTTCGCGATGCCGAGGCAGAACACGTTGACGAGCGGATTGCCGGCATAGAGCGGCTCGAAGACGATCTCGCCGCCGACGGTCGGGATGCCGATGCTGTTGCCGTAGCCCGCGATGCCGGCCACGACGCCTTCGAGCAGCCGTGCGGTAGCGGGCGCCTCGAGGGCGCCGAAGCGGAGCGAGTTCATCAGCGCGATCGGCCGAGCGCCCATCGTGAAGATATCGCGGATGATGCCGCCGACGCCGGTGGCCGCGCCCTGATACGGCTCGATGAACGACGGATGGTTGTGCGACTCGATCTTGAACACCGCGGCGAGGCCGTCGCCGATGTCGATCGCGCCGGCGTTCTCGCCTGGCCCCTGCAGCACCTGCGGCCCGTCGGTCGGCAGCGTGCGCAGGTGCACACGCGAGCTCTTGTAGCTGCAGTGCTCCGACCACATCACCGAAAAGATTCCGAGCTCGGTGAGGTTCGGCTCACGCCCCATGAACGCGACGATGCGCTCGTACTCGTCGGGCTTGAGGCCGTGCCGCTCGAGGACCTTCGAATCGATCATGACGTATGCAGCGCCAGTTTGTCCGCCTGGCGGGAACCCGCGGCGACCCACTTCACCACGGACTCGAGCAGCATCAGGCCGTCGGTGCCGCCGCCGAGGATCGCTTCGCACGCGCGCTCCGGGTGCGGCATCATGCCGACGACGTTGCGCTGGTCGTTGCAGACCGCCGCGATGCCATTCACCGAACCGTTCGGGTTCCACGCCTCGTCGAGGCGGCCGTCCGGATCCGTGTAGCGCAGCACGACCTGCCGGTTGGCCTCGAGGCGCTGCAGCAGATCCGGCGGAGCGAAATAGTTGCCTTCGCCGTGTCCGATCGGAATCCGGAGCACCTGCCCGGCAGGGACGCCGAACGTGAACGGCGTGTCGGTCGCGTCCACGCGGACGTGGATGAACTCGCACTGATACTTCAGGCTGCGATTGCGCAGCATCGCGCCCGGCAGCAGTCCCGCTTCGAGCAGCACCTGGAATCCATTGCAGATGCCGACGACCGGTCCGCCGCGCGCCGCAAATTCGCGGACGGCGCCCATGATCGGCGCGAAGCGCGCCATCGCGCCAGTCCGGAGGTAGTCGCCGTGGGCGAAGCCGCCCGGCAGAATCACGACATCGGCGCCGTGCAGGTCGGTGTCCTTGTGCCAGATGCATTCGGCCTGCTGGCCGAGGACGTCCTGCGCCGCGTGATGCGCGTCGTGATCGCAGTTCGATCCGGGAAAGACGATGACCGCGAATTTCATGGCTCAGTCAATCTCGATGCGATAGCTCTCGATGACCGGGTTGGCCAGGAGCTTGTCCGCCACTTCGGCCGCAAGCGCCTTCGCCTGCACGCCTTCGGTAGTCGCCAGGTCGAGCTCGAAATATTTTCCCTGCCGCACGTCCTCGACGCCGCCGTAGCCGAGCGAGTGCAGCGCGTCGGCAATCACCTTGCCCTGCGGGTCGAACACCGATGGCTTCAACGTGACGAAAACGCGCGCGCGCATGCCTTGACCCTCTATGCCGGTTCCGCCACTGGTGTCGAGACGAAAACGCGATCGAAAATATCATCGACGTGCCTCAATTGCTCGTCGAGATCGAACGCCCGCTCGATCTCCGCCGCGGGCAGCGCGTGCGTGATGTCCGCATCGGCCAGCAGCAGCGCCTTGAAGTCGCGCTGCTCGGCGAACGACCGCATCGCGTTCCGCTGCACCCATTCGTACGCCTGCTCGCGCGACACGCCGCGCTTGGCGAGCTCCAGCAGGACCGTGCCGGAAAAAACGACGCCTCGCGATCGGTTGAGATTCTCGCGCATCCGCTCGGAGTACACCGCCATCCCCCGGACGATCCGCGTGAAGCGCCGCAGCATGTGATCGATGGCGATGAAACTGTCGGGCACGATCACGCGCTCGACCGACGAGTGCGAGATGTCGCGTTCGTGCCAGAGCGCGATGTCCTCGAACGACGCGTGGCAATTCCCCCGGAGCAGCCGCGCCAAACCGACGATCTGCTCGCAGCCGATCGGATTGCGCTTGTGCGGCATCGCCGACGAGCCCTTCTGGCCCTTGCCGAACGGCTCCTCGACCTCGCCGATCTCCGTTTTCTGCAGCCCGCGGATCTCGAGCGCGAATTTCTCGAGTGACGCCGCGGTGATCGCCAGCGCCGCCAGCACCTCGGCGTGACGGTCGCGCTGAATCACCTGGGACGCGACGGGCGCCGGCTCGAGTCCCAGCGTCCGGCATACCGCGGCTTCGATCGACGGCGGCAGGTGCGCGAATGTCCCGACGGCGCCGGACAGCTTGCCGACGCTGATCGTCTGCCGCGCGCGCCGCACCCGCACGATGTCCCGTCCCACCTCGGCGTACCAGAGCGCGAGCTTGAGGCCGAACGTCATCGGCTCCGCGTGGACGCCGTGCGTCCGGCCGATCATCGGCGTCCGCTTGTGCTCGATCGCGCGATCGCGGATGGCCGCCGACAGTCCGTCGAGGTCGGCCAGGATGAGGTCACACGCCTCGCGCATCTGCAGCGCCTGCGCCGTGTCGATCACGTCCGAGGACGTCAGGCCGAAGTGCAGCCACCGCGCCGACGGTCCGACGTGCTCGGCCACCGCCGTCGTGAACGCGATCACGTCGTGCTGAGTGGTCTGCTCGATTTCCTCGATGCGGGCGATGTCGAAGGCGCCACGTTCGCGGATGTCGCGTGCGGCCGCAGCCGGGATGATGCCGGCGGCGGCCATCGCGTCGGCGGCGGCCGTCTCCACAAGCAGCCACGTCTCGTATCGGCGCTGCTCGCTCCAGATTCGCCCCATCTCGGGGTGTGTGTAACGAGGAATCATGCGTAGCCGGCGCGGCGAGGTGTATTTCTCACCCCAGGTTCAATCGCTCTTTCGGAATCTGCAAACCGTTGACGTGACCGAGGACGGTCGCCGCCAGGGAATCGTGGTGAAACAACTCCGTCGCCACGCGCTGCACATCGTCGGGCGTGACGGCGTCGATGCCCTGGAGCGTCTCGTCGAGCCCGAACTGACGGTCGAAGTAGATCTCCTGGCGCGCCAGGTGCGACATGCGGCTCGCCGTGTTCTCGAGGCTGAGCATCAAGCTGCCCTTCAAGTGATCCTTGGAGCGCCGCAGCTCGGCATCCGGCACGGCGGTCTGCTTGACGCCGCGGAGCTCTTCCACGATCAAGTCGATCACCTGGCCGACCGCATCGTTGGAGCATCCCGCGTAGATCGTGAATGAGCCGGCGTCGCGATAGGCGCTCAGACCGCTGAAGACGGCGTAGGCCAGACCGCGCTTCTCGCGGACATTCTGAAACAACCGCGAGCTCATCGATCCGCCGAGGAGCGTGTTGAGCACGTAGCTCGCGTACCGATCGTCGTGATTCTGCGGATAGCTGCTCGTCCCGACGCAGATGTGGCTCTGCTCGAGCTCTTTGTTCCGGATGAGGATCTTCGGCACGACGGTCGGCGCGTGCTCGGCCGCCGCGTCGCCGACCGGCTTCAGCGATCCGAACTTCTCTTCGATGAGCTCGCGCACGTGCGCGTGCTGCAGGTTGCCGACCGCCGAGACGACGAGATTGCCGGGCGTGTAGGCGTTGTGAAAATAGTCGCGCAGAAGCGTGGCGTTGAGCGCCTCCACTGTCTCTTTCGTCCCGAGAATCGGTCGCCCGAGCGGATGATCTTCCCAGAATCCCTGCGTGAACAGCTCGTGCACGAGATCGTCCGGCGTGTCTTCCACCATCTTGATCTCTTCGAGGACGACTTTCTTCTCGCGCTCGATGTCCTCGGCGCTGAACGCGGGGTTGCGGACGATGTCGGACAGGATGTCGATGGCCAGCGGCAGGTGCTCGTCGAGCACTTTGATGTAGTAGCTGGCGTATTCCTTGGCGGTGAAGGCGTCGAGCTGGCCGCCGATGGAGTCGATTGCCTGCGCGATGTCCTCGGCGGTGCGCGCGGCGGTGCCTTTGAAGAGCATGTGCTCGACAAAGTGCGCGATGCCGCCGCGCTCAGCCGTTTCGTGTCGCGATCCGCGCGTCAGCCAGACGCCGATGCTGATCGAACGGACCTGTGACATCTCCTCGGTGAGAAGACGAAGGCCGTTATCTAGAACGTCTCTGACGATCGGTGCATTCGACACGATGAAACCGCTCGCAGCAGAATGTGGTTCGGAACCAGGCCGGCAGACGTGCCGCAAACCATTGACAGTGAAGGGATTACAAGTCCATAGACACTATAACACGCGCCGCGCCGCCGCATCAAGGCTCGTGTACCGGTACGGGGGACGGGGCTCAGATTCGCGATACAATGGCTGTTCCGACAAGTTGTTAGCCATGAGCGAGATAGCGGTGTCAAGCGAGTCCCGTCCCCTGTACGTGGCCGAACTGGAGCGGCCGGCGCTCGAGGCCGCACTGGCCGAGCGCGGACACGCGCGGTTCCGGGCCCGGCAGATCTTTCACTGGATCTACCAGCGCGGCGTCACCGATCTCGACGCGATGACCGATCTGCCGCGCGAGCTGCGCACCGACCTTGCCGGTGCGCTCGTCCTCGCCACACCCGCCCTCGTGGCGCGCGAACGCTCGGCCGATGGCACCGAAAAATTCCTGATCCGCCTCGCCGATGGCCGGCAGATCGAATCGGTGTTCATCCCCGACACGCCGGCGATGACCTTCTGCGTGTCGACCCAGGTCGGCTGCGCGATGGCCTGCGCCTTCTGCCTGACCGGCAGGATGGGCCTCGCGCGCAACCTGACCGCCGGCGAAATCGTCGGACAGGTGCGCGTCCTGGTCAGCGCGCTCGACATGCACCAGACGCCGTTCAACATCGTGCTGATGGGCATGGGCGAGCCGCTGCACAACTACGACGAGACGATGAAGGCGCTGCGCATCCTCGCCGACGATCAGGGGTTGGCCGTCCATCCGCGGCGCGTCACGCTTTCCACGGTCGGCCTGCTGCCGGCACTCGAACGGCTGGCGCGCGAGCCGATCATGCCGAACCTCGCCGTGTCGCTGCACGCGCCGACCGACGTACAGCGAAGTGCGCTCGTGCCCCTGAACGCGAGATACGGCGTGCAGGAGATCATCGACGCGTGCAAGCGATTTCCCGTGCGGAAGCGCAGCCGCATCACCTTCGAGTACGTGCTGCTGGCCGGCGTCAACGACGCGCCAGAGGACGCGCGCCGTCTCGCCAGGCTCCTCGCCGGTATGAAGGCGAAGGTAAACGTGATCCCGCTCAACGCGGCGGCTGGCATTCCCTTCGATCGTCCGTCAGACGAGGCGATCGACCGGTTCGCGCGGATTCTCGCCGAGCGCCACGTGATCGTGTCGGTCAGGAAGAGCCGCGGCCGCGACATCCGCGCCGCCTGCGGCCAGCTGATCGTCGAGGGCCAGCGGAAATCGCCCGCCCAGCAGCTCGCCGTCATGATGTGACCGCACCCGCACGCGTACCCACTCGTTGCGCTCGCGTCCCGCCGCAATCCTGAGCTTCTGATAGTTACCCGTCACCACCAGCGACCCGTCTTCGAGCGTCAGGGCCCGATGGACGGTGCCCACCTGCGAATCCCGAAACGCGATAGCCAGCCGCTGACCGATGTCGCGCACGATCCTCGCGCGCTCGCGAATGACGGCGCCCGGCACCTTTGCCGGCATCCGCGACGCCTCCGTGCCCGGCCGGTCGGAGTACGGAAACACGTGCAGATGCGTCAACGGGCTCGCCGACAAGTACGCCGCCAGCTGCGCGAAGTCCTCGTCGGTCTCGCCCGGGAAGCCGACGATGACGTCCGAGCCGATCGAGGCATTGGGCAGGCGCGCGCGAATGTCGTCGACGAGTGCGGCGTACTGCGCGATCGTGTACGGCCGCCGCATGGACGCCAGCAGCGGATCGCTGGCGTGCTGCAGCGGCAGATGGAAGTGCGGGGCGAACGATGAGGACGCGGCCACGAGATCCACGACCTCTTGCGTGCAGTCCATCGGCTCGAGCGAGCTGATGCGGAAGAGCCGCTCCGCGCGATCGTTCGCGGCATCGAGCGCGCGCAGCAGATCGATCAGCGAGCGGGGCGGGTTCAGATCACGGCCGTACGATCCGAGATGCACGCCGGTCAGCGCGATCTCCTTGAAGCCGGCGTCGGCGACGCGTCGCACCTCGTCCAGGACGCGATCGATCGGCACGCTGCGTGGTGTGCCGCGGGTCGCGGGGATGATGCAGTACGAACACGGCTCCGCGCAGCCAGTCTGCACACGCAGCGTGAAGGCGGTGCGTCCGGCAACGCCCGGCTCGATGGCCGCGCCACAGGCGCCGTCGCCGGCGCCGAACCGTTCGGCGGTCGTGGACAGCCTCTCGATCTCCGGCGCGATCAGTTGCAGGAGCCGCCGCTTGTCGTCGTTGACCACGACGCGCGCGACATTCGGCAGCCCACTCACTTCGTCGGGCCGCCGCGTCGCGTAGCAGCCGGTGACAATGATGCGCGCGCCAGGATTTTCGCGCGCGACGCGCCGAATCGTCTGGCGCGCCCCCTGATCCGAACTGGACGTCACCGAACAGGTATTGACGATCACGAGCTCGGCCTCGGCCGGCACGGCAGCCGTAGCCCCGGCGGCCCGCAGCCCTTCTTCGAAGCCGAGCGAATCCGCCTGGTTCACGCGGCAACCGAATGTGACCACGGCGTACTTCATTGGCGAGGCTCCAGCGCTTTTCTTCCGATGTCCCGACGATACTGCATGCCGTCGAACGAAATCTTCAGGACAGCCGCGTACGCCCGCGCGATCGCTTCGCTGAAATCGGCGCCGCGCGCGGCAACCGTGAGCACGCGCCCGCCCGACGTGATCAGTCGGCCGTCCTTCATCGCGGTGCCCGCGTGATACACGGTGACGCCCGCGACGCGCGCCGCCTCCGCAACGCCCGAGATCGGCCGGCCCGACTCCGACGACCCTGGGTAGCCGCGCGAGGCGAGCACCACGCACGCCATCCGGTCCGCGCTGATGCGCACGGCAGTCTGGTTCAGCGTCCCTGATGCCGACGCGGCCAGCAGCGGCAACAGCGGCTCGTCGATCAGCGGCAGAATCACCTGGGCCTCGGGATCGCCCAGCCGCGCATTGAACTCGATGACTTTTGGTCCCTCGGGCGTCAACATCGCGCCGACATACAGGAAGCCCGCGTAAGGATGCCCCTCGGCCGCCATGCCGCGCACCACGGGATCGACGATGTCGCGCGTGATGCGCGCGGCGAGGTCGGGCGTCACGAGCGGGCTGGATGCAAATGCCCCCATCCCGCCCGTATTCGGTCCGCGGTCATCGTCGAAAATGCGTTTGTGATCCTGGGCCGTGCCGATGCACAGCGCGCGGGCGCCGTCGGTCAGCACGAAGAAGGACACCTCGGGGCCGGTCAGGCACTCTTCGATCACCAGACACTCGCCGGCCGCGCCGAAACGATGATCGCGCATCGCGTCCACGACGACCGACTCGGCCGCGGCGCAATCTTCGGCGATCACCACGCCCTTTCCCGCGGCGAGGCCGTCGGCCTTGAGCACCACTGGCCATCCGAGCTCCCCCGCGTGGACGGACGCGAGGGCGTCGGCGAGCGTGGTGCACGTGCGGAAGCGCGCGGTCGGCACGTGATGCCGCTGCATGAACGCCTTCGCGAACGCCTTGCTCGACTCGAGACGCGCGGCGGCCGCTGTCGGCCCGACGATCAAGCGGCCCGCGGCCGCGAAGCGATCCGCGAGACCGACGCTCAGCGGTGCCTCGGGGCCGACGACGGTGAGATCGATCCGTTCACGATCGGCGAGCGCGACGAGGCTGTCGAGCTCCATGACATCGACCGCGACGGTGCGCACCAGATGCGAGAGGCCGGGGTTTCCGGGGGCGGCGATCAACTCGTCGAGATGCGGGTCGGCCAGGAGGCGGAGGGCGAGCGCGTGCTCGCGCGCGCCGCTGCCGACGACCAAAACTCTCATG
>DATATJ010000309.1:0-10612 GCA_036268855.1 Vicinamibacterales bacterium | reverse complement strand
CAGAAACTCGTCGATCGCTTTGGTGGCACCAGGGCAGGTCATAAAACCGTAGTCGTCGCAGACGACAATGCCTCCAGGGTTCATCCGTTCGTAAAGGAAGGCGATGCTGTCGCGCGTCGGTTCGTACAAGTCCACATCGATGTGGAGCAGGATCCTCACCCAATTTGCGCCGAATTCGAAGCGCTCCGCCTCGATATCGCTTCGCAGAGGCGAATCGCGGCGAGCGTCGCTCATCGGCCGATCCGCTCGGCGACGGTCGGCGACCCAGCTGGGCTTGCATCGACTCGTTGAAGGACAAACACGTGGCAGGATGAACCCAAGACCCTGGACGCCAACGCCCGTGCCTCGAGCGGCAGCTGCGGCAGAAAAGTGTAACCCGTGTAGAAGAGGCGATTGCCGAACGACGCGACTTGCGTGAAACCTGACGACCTCAACGCTTGGGACCATTTGGAACGACGGAACCACCACAACTCCAGTGCGGCACTCGCGTACTCGCCATGGGGACGGCCCAGCATCACGTCGAGCACTGAACGAGGCGGCAGCATCTGATCGGGCAGCGGCTCTGCATCTTCCAGGGATTTGTCGTTTTTTCGTCCTCGCCATGCCACGTGCAGGATACGCGTTACCGAGGTCCATAAACGCCATGTGGCGCTTGGCACGATGTGGATCGCGTAACCCCGTAGGCTCGTGACTCTTTCAATCTCACGCAGGAGACCGGGTCGATCCCTGACATGCTCCAGTACGTTCGACGTGAACACGAGATCGAATGAGCTCTCTGGAAACGGGAGATTGAGGCCGTCGAACGGCTCCACGGGCCAAAACCGGCGGCTCGGTTGAGGGACTCGGACGTCAATAGCCGTAACCGCGCACCCCAGGCCATGAAGGACGCGGGCCTGAAAGCCACTGCCCGCGCCGATTTCGAGCACACGCGCCCCCGGGTGAAGCCATTTTCGGATTCGCCGCAATTCAGCGTTCCGGAAGCATTCCAGTGCACCGATCTGTGGCGGGAGTTCTGAGGGACGAGGAGTGCTCACAGGTTCACGTTCCGTTTCGGCAGCAGCGATCCTCTCTGTTTGGATTCGGCAATCGAAGATCCGTCAGCTGTTTCGAATTCCTTAGAAGCAAAAGGGTGTTTCATGCCGGCAACATGCCGGCTGGTCTCTTATGACTGACCGCGAGCTGTCGATAGGACGCCGCCGTCCGTTCGATCATTTCTCGCATACTAAATAACTGTACGACACGCGCCCGCGCCCGCAATCCAAGACCGACACGGTCCGGCGGGGTCATTCCCGCCATGCCCAATATAGCCGTGACCAGCGCATCAGCGCTTCCGGGGCGAACGACTGTCCCCGTATCTCCTACGATCGTTGCCGAATCCCCCACGTCAGTCACGACGCATGGCGTGCCGCACGCCATTGCTTCACCGACAGCATTCGAAAACCCTTCCCCGAACAGGGACGATGAACACGCAATGTCCAATGCGGGATATACGCGCTCCATGTCGCCGCGCTCGCCCACCCAGAGCAGCTTCGCATCGAGTCCGAATCCGTCTGCCGCCGCGCGCAGTGCCGCGGCATAACGTGTGTCCCCGGCGCCGATGCACACGAACCGTACGTTTCGATTCGCGCGAGCTACTTCGGCTGCGGCTTGGAGAAAGGTGTGGTGGCCCTTCATCGGATCGATACGCGCGGCGATTCCGACAAGGACCTCTCCGCTGGCGATTCCCCACTCGGCGCGCATGTGCGATCGGGCATCAGCGCGAGGACGAAAGCGATCCGTATCGATGCCGTTGAGAATCACGGCGAAGCGGTCGGATCGGTAGCCATGTCGGACACAATGCGCGCGACCGGATTCAGAATTGGCAACGATCAGGTCGGCGAAATGCGACAGCATCCCTGCGGCGCGGAATGTCAACCAATGGATGGTGCCGTACTGCGAATAGTCCACATTCGACGCTCTTACGCCCCACACGACGATTGGGGTCGAGCCCAACCGCGCGGCCAAGAGAGCCACGATTGAGGCTTCAACCAGGTAAGCATGAATGATCAACGGCCGCCAGGCACGGAGAATGCGCGCCAACGCCCTGACGGTTCGCACATTATCCCACCGGCCTCGCTTGTGGAGCGATCGCAGTTGCACGTGAGGCACCTTCTCCAACTCACACCAGACTGCTCCACCGGGGTAGAACGTGAGCACCAGCACATCGAAGACCGCCGGATCGAGTCCTTCTGCCAGAACGGACAATTGGCGCTCCGCCCCACCGCGGGTGAGCGATCGGATCAGGAATACAATCCGGATCCGCTCAGACACGTGCACCGGACTTCTGTGCCAATTCCCTATCACGGCGATAACGGGCCATCATCGAAAACCCTCTCATGCCCGCACGGACTCGACGTCGGCTCAACCACAGAAACGCGAACGGATAAAGGCTGATGCGAACGATTCGCTCCCACCTGGATCTCGTCAAGGGTCCACGTGAGCCGCACAGACGCTGGTAGGAGCGCCATTGACTGACGACCACGTAGAGAGCGGCTCGCCAGGAAAACGGCTCGTCGAGAACACTCTCCAATATCCATCCATTTCGACGTCCGATCGCTTCGAGCGCCGGATGTGTCCATTTCGTCAGATGGTGAGGCGGCTCATCCAACGGCTCGATGACGTCCAGTACACGGCCGACTCTCGAGACATTTGGAACGGAAACCCAGAGCGTTGCGCCTTCAGCAGCAACTTCCGCTGCGGCCATGAACAGATCGTCCGGACGGTCGAGATGTTCCAACACGTGGTACGCCGCGATTGTAGAGGCTTGTCGCCCGATGTCGACAGAGGCTCGCATCCCGACGGCACTAGTGGCGGCGCTCAAGCCGCGCCGCTGACACGTCTCCACCGCGTGGCTGGAAAAATCAATGCCGAATGCCGCGACGCCCTCGGACTTACAGTGCGCCAGAAACGCGCCCTGGCCACAACCAATTTCGTACACGAAATCCCGTGTCGTCAGTTCTCGAAGGACGACCGGGTACTCCCAGCGTTCCTCGGGCTCGACATGCCACGCGCGATAGGCCAATTGGTACCAAGAGCTCGTGGGCGCCACCATCGGTGCGGCGAACACCAAGCCGCATGAGGTGCAGGTCATCAGGTCATATCCAGAACTGACTGATACGAGCGCTTGCGTCAACTCTCGCCGGATCAGTGCGTCATCTGGAAAGTACGCGAGATGCTGTGATTCGATCGTGAGATGTCGGTCGAAAATCGAGTGGACCGCATGGCAAGCGGGACACGCCGGCACATCGCGGAGCGTCGCGCGCGTGGGCGACGCGCTCATTGCACCGGCATCGCTTTCACTGGATCGCGGCCGGATGCATCGCTCGGTCTGGCGAGCCAAGCATGGAAAATCACAACGAACAGCAGCGCAGCTACTGAGTAGGTAATGACCGTGGCGACGCCGATTCCAACGGTGCCAAATCCAGGAATGAGCAATGCATTCAGCGCCGGCTTCATGCACAGTTCAATGGCGCCGATGAGAAGTAGGAGATCGGATCGCTTCAACACGAGAAAAGCCCTGGTGTAAATTAATCCAGCAATGTAGCTTGGGATTCCCAATGTCATGGCCGCGAGAGTGTCCGTAATTAAGCCGATCTCGCCGGGGCTAAGCTTCGCTGCTCTGAACACGATCGGCACGACCGACGCACGAATCAGGACGAACAGGATCGACAGCGGCATGACAGCTGCGAAGAGGCCGGCCGCCAAGCGCGACGTGTCGCGCGACAAGATCGCCGTAGTCCCGCCTTGCTGGAATCGCTCGCTCCAGTGTCCGAGGCTCGTCACCATAATCCCCGACAGCGCAAAGCCCACGGGCACCTGCCAGAGCTTGTCCGCATAATCTAGCACCGACACGCTGCCGGGTCCGATGCTCGACGCCATGATCCGATCGAGCAGCGGGATGAATGCGACGACGCCGGATCCGAGCATCTGCCAGACGGCCGTACGAAAGAACTCGCCGATCCCGTCGCTCCCCGGCCACGCGAGGAGTCGGACGCCCTGCCGTTTCGCGGCCTGGACGATCAGAAAGACCACGCGCGCCAGTTCGCCGACCACGTAGCCAATCGCCAGCCCCGTTACGCCCGCCACGCTCATCGTGACCGCCACGACCAACACGATGCCGGATCGAATCGCTGGCGAGATCGCAACCCGGTTGTAGCGGTGTTCGGCGTTCAGCGTCCCCGCGTAGATGCCGCTGAGCACGGAGAACGCGATGTACGGCACCAGCAGCCAGAGCATTCGGGTCAGGATGCCGAGCTGTCCGGCGCTCCAATGACTGTGACGGCTCAAATAGAAGAAGACGCCGCCGCTCAACAGGAGCGTCGGAATCACCGCCAGCAAGAGCAGCGAGCTGGACATCTCGGCGATGTACGCGCCGATGTCGCGCCGCTGTCGCCGGGCCTCCATGAGAAACGGAATCGCCGCCTGCTGCGTGGTGGCGCCGACGGCGCCAGCCACCAGGGTGGCGACCGACAGGGCGAGAAAGAACGCATCGGTCCGCGCATCGGCGCCCAGAAAGCGCGCGATCGCGATCGGCACGAAGAAACCGGGCGCATACCCGAGAACGGCGGCGACGGTCGCCCAGATCGACGCCGCGAACAGCGTGCGGCGTGGCCGGTCTGCGACGGCCGTCGGATCGCCGATGACACCATGAGCCATAAGACGGTAAGGACTCCGCTACTTCGCGCCCCGCCGCGGCTGTCGCAGCAGCAGCAGACGATCGCGGGAGATCCCGCTGCGTTCGAGCAGCGCGATCTGCGCGCCGGGATCGTCGAGGGTCGCCACGACGATCACGTCGAACGCCACGCTGGCGTGATCGGCGATGGGCCGCACGGGCTGGCCGAAGACCCTGGTCCCGTCGGTCGATCCGAAGACGGCAACCGGATCGACGCCAAGCTCCTTCAGACACAGGCACGCCAGTTCGGCCGCTTCGCCGACCCCGAAGATCGCCACTCGCGTTAACGGATTGGCGGCGCACGGCTCGAGCATTTCGCGCAGATGATTGCGGCTTTCACGGAAGAGCCGCAGCGAGTACTCCATGAATTCGTACGTCAGCCGCGTCTTCTCCGCGATGCCCCTGGGCGTAATCAGATAGCGGACCCGATTGGGCTGCACGTTGACGCACTTGATGAACCCCTTCCGCACCAGGCGCTTCAAGTACAGGTTGGTGAGACCGAGGGCGATGCCGAGGTGATCGGCCAGCCGGCGCTGGGTGGTGCGCGCGTCCGCGGCCACGGCCTCGAGCACGCGCAGATCGCGATGGGACTCTAGATCCACGACAGGCTACCGCCCTCTGACTTACGGGGAGGATCGATGTGTGCGCGACTGGGTGAGCAGAAGCGAGCCTCCCGTCGCCGGCGGGCTGGAGGCCGCCGAAGAGGTCCGCGTGTGTTCAAACAATGAACGATGATCGGACCGTTGTCAAGCGCGGCCGGACCCCGTCGCGCGTCGGTGACCGCTGCCACACCAGCACGCCTCGGCCGACGCGCCGGCATCTGCCGGAGCCGCCTCAGAGGCGGAAGATGGACGGTCCCGCGATCCCGTTCAACGCGTTCCGTGTATCGACTACGAGCGGCAGCCGGCCGATCGCGGCGTAGTCGAATACCACGTGATCGGTCGCGACGACGGCACAGTCGAATGAGGCCGTGAGCGCCTGATCGAAGGGGAGCGACTGCATGGCGTGCCCGCCCAGCGTCAGCGCCGGCACGTACGGATCCGTATAGCTCGTGATGGCGCCACGCTTGTTCAACAGCTCCAGGATGTCGAGGGCCGGCGATTCGCGCATGTCGTTCACGTCGCGCTTGTACGCCACGCCGAACAGATGGATGCGCGATCCGTTCACCGCCTTCTTCACCGAATTGAGCGCGTCGCTGATGCGCTGCACGACGTACTCGGGCATCGCGCCATTGACCTGGCCCGCCAGCTCGATGAAGCGCGCCTCGAAGCCGCTCTGCTTCGCCTTCCACGAGAGGTAGTAGGGGTCGATCGGAATGCAGTGGCCGCCGAGGCCGGGACCCGGATAGAACGCCATGAAGCCGAACGGCTTGGTCTTGGCCGCGTCGATCACTTCCCAGACGTTGATGTCCATCTTGTGGCACATCAGCGCGATCTCGTTCACCAGGCCGATGTTCACCGCGCGGAACGTGTTCTCGAGCAGCTTCACCATCTCGGCGACACGCGTCGAGCTGACGGGGACGACATGGTCCACGCTCGTCGCGTAGAGCGCGCACGCCGCCTGCGTGCTCGGCTCGCCGACGCCGCCGACGATCTTCGGGATGTTCTTCGTGTGAAACTGCGCGTTGCCCGGGTCGACCCGCTCGGGTGAGAACGCCAGGAAGAAATCGACGTCGGCCTTCAGCCCCTTGGCCTCGAGCATCGGCTGCACTACTTCGTCGGTGGTCCCCGGATACGTCGTGGACTCCAGGATGACCAGCTGCCCCCGCGCGAGCGTCGCCGCCACCGCCTCGACCGCCTTCACGACATAGGACAGATCGGGATCCCGCGTCTTGCGGAGCGGCGTCGGGACGCAGATGTCGATCGCGTCCATGGCGCCCAGCTGGCGCATGTCGGCGGTCGCCGTCAGCTTGCCCGCGCGCACGACCGCGGCAAGGTCGGCCTCCGGCACGTCGGGAATGTAGCTCTTGCCGGCGTTGATCATCGACGCTTTCGACGGGTCGACGTCGAAGCCGGTGACCGTGAAGCCCTGGCGCGCGAACTCCACCGCGAGCGGCAGCCCGACGTATCCGAGCCCGATAATGCCAACCTTCGCCGTCCTCGACGCAATGCGATCGAGCAGCGTGCTGAGAAGTGTCTGGCTCATAAAATTCAGAATGAAAGACTCGGGAAGCGGAATCGCGCTGGTATTGAGGAATCTAGAGCGAGGACAACCGATCGGCGACGTGGGGCGCCGCGGCGGCGCGCTCGAGATCCGCGTCGACCATCATCTTGACGAGAGTCGCGAAGTCCACGTCGGGGTGCCAGTTCAGCTGCGTGCGCGCCTTCGTGCTGTCGCCGATCAGGTGCTCGACTTCCGCCGGCCGAATCAGATTCGGATCGCGCTCCACATACTGGGCCCAGTCGAGCCCCACGTGCTCGAACGCGACCTGCACCAGATCGCGCACGGAGTGGCTCTTGCCCGTGGCAATCACGTAGTCGTCCGCGCGGTCCTGCTGCAGCATCAGGTGCATGGCGCGGACGTAGTCGCCCGCGAAGCCCCAGTCGCGGTGGGCGTCCAGATTTCCGAGCGACAGCTTGCTGGCGAGCCCGAGCTTGATGCGCGCGACGCCGTCGGTGACCTTGCGCGTGACGAACTCGAGCCCGCGCCGCGGCGACTCGTGGTTGAACAGGATCCCCGACACCGCGAACAGGTTGTAGCTCTCGCGGTAGTTCACGGTGATGTAGTGCGCGAACACTTTCGACACGCCGTACGGGCTTCGCGGATAGAACGGCGTCAGCTCGGTCTGGGGCGTCTCCCGCACCTTTCCGTACATCTCGCTCGATGATGCCTGATACAGGCGGATCGACGGGTCCACATGGCGGATCGCCTCGAGCACGCGCGTGACGCCCTGCGCGTTGAACTCGCCGGTGAGCATCGGCTGATCCCACGACGCCGGCACGAACGACATTGCGGCGAGGTTGTAGAACTCGTGCGGCCGCACATCGTCCACGAGGCGAATCAGCGACAGTTGATCGAGCAGGTCGGCGGGCCGGATCGTGATGCGATCCAGCAGGTGCTGAATGCGCCAGAAATTCGGCGCGCTCGAACGGCGCACCGCGCCGACGACCTCGTAGCCTTTCGAGAGCAGCAGCTCCGCGAGGTAGGATCCGTCCTGACCGGTGATTCCGGTGATGAGAGCGCGCTTCGACATAATATGGACTGTAAACCGAACAATTTTATGAGGTTGCGCGCGCACAGGTCAAGCTGCGAGGGCGCCTGATGGAGCGGATCGACGTCGCCGTCGTCGGCGCAGGCGTGACCGGCCTCGCCTCGGCGCGCGCCATCGCCGCACGCGGACGCTCGACCTGTCTGCTCGAACGCCACCCGCGTCCAGGGATGGACACCAGCACGCACAACAGCGGCGTCGTCCATGCCGGTCTGTACTATCCCACCGGCACGCTGAAGGCGCGGCTCTCGGTCGACGGCGGCCGCCTCCTCTATGCCTTCTGCGCCGAACACGGCGTGCCGTACGCGCGCTGCGGCAAGCTGGTCGTCGCACGCGACGATCGCGAGCGTCCCGAGCTCGAACGTCTCCGGCAGCTCGGCTCGGCCAACGGTGTCGAAGGCCTCCAGATCGTCGACCGCACGTTCGTCCGATCGCGCGAGCCAGCGATCCGCGCGGCCGCCGCGCTCTGGTCGCCGCACAGCGGCATCGTCGATGCGGATGCGCTCGTCAAGACGCTGCTCAGGCTCGCCGAGGCGGACGGGACGATCTTTCTGCCGGCCACTCCGCTGGCAGGCGCCGAAACACGGCCGGACGGCATCGTCCTGCAGACTGGACGCGAGACGATTCATGCACGTACGGTCGTGAACGCGGCGGGCCTCTATGCCGACGATGTGTCGGCGATGCTCGGCGGAGAACCCTTCACGATTCATCCCTGCCGCGGGGAATATGCGGAGCTTACGGCGAGCAAGCGATCGCGCGTCCACGGACTCGTCTACCCCGTTCCTCACCCGTCAGGTCATGGGCTCGGCGTCCATTTCGTGCGTTCGACTGGCGGCCAGCTGTGGCTCGGCCCCACGATCAAGTACCAATCGCGAAAGGACGATTACGAGAACGATCGCGAGCCGCTCGAGGCGTTCGCCGCCTCCGCTCGCGAGCTGATGGACGATGTCTCGATTGACGACCTGCGGCTGGCCGGCAGCGGCATCCGCGCGAAGCTGCATCCGCCGAGCGAGTCGTTCGCCGACTTCATGATTCGACGCGATCGCAAAAATCCGTTCGTCGTGCAGGCGGCCGGCATGGATTCGCCCGGCCTGACGTCATGCCTGGCCGTCGGAAACCTGGTGAGCGAGATCGTGGCTGAGGCGCTGTCGTGAATACATGGCGCGCACCCACCGATATCAGGCTGGGACACCGCCTAGGTGTCGCCGTGCCTCTGTAGCTGTAGCTGACAGCGATCGGAGTTTCGTGATGAGAAACGCGCCAAAGCTAACCCGAGACTCGAGCTGATTCGAGGTACCGGGCCAACGCGTCCTGCCACGGCGGCATGGCGAAGCCAGCGTCGGCCAGCTTCTGATTGGAAAGCGCGCAGTACTTCGGCCGTTGTGCCCTCAGTGTCACGTCCTGCATGCGAACGGGCACGAGGCGGCCGGTCACGCCCAGCTGCCGGGCCAGCTCGCCGGCAAGCTCCAGCCATGTCCCCGATCCGGAATTGACGCAGTGATACAAGCCGGGGGCGGCAGCGCGCTCGAGCAGCGCCCGAGTGGCGCTCGCGGCATCGCACACGTACGTCGGCGACACCGTGCGATCTTCGTAGGCGCGCACTTCTTCGCCCGCACGCAGCCGCGCGATCATCGCGCCGATGCTGCCCTTCGGTGCCGGCCCTCCAGGTGCCTGGCCGAACAGGCTCTCGACGCGGAGCACGTACTGTCGATCGACGTCGGCTGCGAACCATTCGCCGAGCAGCTTGGAAGCGGCGTAGACGCTCTGGGGATTCGGCCGATCGGTCTCGGTCATCGGCTGCGACGCGGTGCCGTTGAAGACGAAGTCGGTGGAGTAATGGATCAGCGCGGCGCCGCACCGTTCGGCGGCACGCGCCAGCGCGCGAACGGCGAACGCGTTCAAATCCAGCGCGTCGAGCGGATGATCTTCCGCGCCGTCCACGTCGTTGTAGGCGGCCGCATTGATGATGGCGTCCGGGCGGAGCGCCGTCATCGTTGACGCCACCGCCGCGTCGCCGGTCACGTCGAGGTCGGCGTGGCTGAGCGCGGTCACGTCGTGCGTCGCGCGGAACTCGTGCACGAGAGCCGCGCCGAGCTGGCCCTGCGCACCGGTCACGACAATGCGCATCATGCCGCCGGCGAGGACACGTCGTCCGCGTTGAACGCCCGCATCTGCGCGTCGTCGAATACGCCCTCCCAGCGGGCAACGACCACGGTCGCAATGCAGTTGCCCATGACATTCACGGCGGTGCGGCCCATGTCCATGATCTGATCGATGCCCAGCAGGATCGCCGCGCCCTCGAGCGGCAGGCCGAATTGCGTGAGCGTGGCGGTGAGGACCACGAGAGCGGCGCGCGGCACGCCGGCGACGCCCTTGCTCGTGAGCATCAGCGTCAGCATCATCACGAGCTGTTGACCGAAGGTCATCGGCACGCCGGCGAGCTGCGCGACGAATACGCTGGCGAGCGACAGATAGAGCGTGGTGCCGGTCAGGTTGAAGCTGTAGCCGGTCGGCAGGACGAAAGCGACGATGTGGTTCGGGGATCCGAAGCGCTCCATCAGCGTCAGCGCCGACGGCAGCGCCGCCTCTGAGCTTGCGGTCGTGAACGCGATCAGGAACGGCTCGCGGACAGCCTTCAGAAACGTCAGGAACGGGACGCGCACCAGTGCCGCGGTGCCCGCGACGACAACCAG
>DATATJ010000308.1:0-2885 GCA_036268855.1 Vicinamibacterales bacterium | reverse complement strand
ACGCGTGGCGACGCCGCTTGCGTACGGGTACTTCGGGCTGGATGCGCCCGGAAGGGATTCACGACTGTGGTGACCGAGGTGAAGCGCGCGCCGCGCAGCGGCGGGCGTCCGACGAGCATTCGAGCGCTGGCCACCTACGTGCCGCCGCGCATCCTGTCGAACGCCGATCTCGAAAAAATGGTGGACACGACCGACGAGTGGATCCTGCAGCGGACCGGCATCCGCGAGCGGCACATCGTCGATCCGGGCGTGGCGACCTCCGATCTGGCGAAGGAGGCGGCGATCCAGGCGATCGCCAACGCCGGGCTCACCCCCGACGACATCGGCTTCATCGTCGTCGGCACGGTGACCCCCGACATGATGTTCCCGAGCACCGCCTGCCTGCTGCAGCACAAGATCGGCGCACACCACGCGTGGGGCTTCGACATCAGCGCCGCCTGCTCCGCGTTCACGTACGCGCTGACGACGGCGAGCCAGATCGTGAGCAGCGGCGCGCACGAGCACGCGCTGGTGATCGGCGCCGATGTGATGTCGAGCATCATCGACTACAAGGACCGATCGACCTGCGTGCTGTTCGGCGATGGCGCGGGCGCGGTGGTGATCTCGGCCGCGCAGACCGAGACCGACGGCGCGATTCTCGACTTCGAGCACGAAATCGACGGCGGCGGCGGTCCGGCGCTGTGCATGCCGGCGGGCGGCAGCCTGCGCCCGCCATCGCACGAGACCGTCGAGCAGCGCCTCCACTACGTGAAGCAGGACGGCGGCACGGTGTTCAAGTTTGCCGTGCGCAAAACCGAAGAGATCGCCCTGCGCGTCCTGCGGCGCAACGGCCTCACGCCGGCGGATCTCGACCTGTTCGTGTCGCATCAGGCCAACCGCCGCATCATCATGTCGGCGACCGAGAAGCTCGGCGTCGATCCCAACAAGGTGATCATCAACATCGAGCGGTTCGGCAACACGACGGCCGCCACCATCCCGCTCGCCCTCAATGACGCGGTCATTTCGGGAAGACTGAAGAAGGGCGACCTCGTGCTGCTGGCTTCGGTGGGCGCCGGCTTCACGGTGGGAGCGGTTTTGGTGCGGTGGGGGTTCTGAAACGCTTCACCACTGAGGACACGGGGGACACCGAGGGGAAAACCTGTCCGGAGCGGCTTTCACCCCTGTGTCCTCCGTGACCTCCGTGGTGGAGAGTTAGTGACCGATCTCGAGAGGCGCCTCGCCGCGCTCCGCCGGCTGCAGCACCTCCTCGATGAGGCCTTCCGTGTCCCCGGCACCGGCATCCGCTTCGGCTGGGATCCGATCATCGGCCTTGTGCCCTGGGTCGGCGATGCGCTGACGGCGCTGCTGTCGTGCGCGATCGTCGTGCAGGCGCATCAGATGCGGCTGCCGCGCATCGTGCAGCTGCGGATGGTGCTGAACATCGGCATCGACATGATCGTCGGCGTCGTGCCCTTGATCGGCGACGCGGCGGACGTGTTCTGGAAATCGAACACGAAGAACATGGCGCTGCTCGACCGCCACGCCGCCCAGGTGCGCCCGGCGTCCGCGGGCGACTGGCTGTTCGTCGTCGCCATCATCGGCCTCGTCGCCGTCCTGGTGCTTCTGCCGCTGGTGGCGCTGTACTGGATCGTCCACGCGTTGACGGGGCCGCTCCTGATGCGGGTCCCCGGCATCCGCTGAAACGCTCCAGGCCGGACGCGGCGTTGGCGTTTGGACGTAGTCCTGAACGAAGATGTCCTGGTGTCTCCGGGATCTGTCGTGAGCGCGCCTCAGAACCGCATCTTCCTGCTCTCGCCCGCCAATTGCGGCGGCACCCGCGCCAAGCAGGTGCTCTCGCCCAGAGCGCAGTTCGCGCTGGCGGCCGAGCTGCGATCCCCGCGCGGGGCGATGCTGGGCGACGTGTTCATGTTCGTCAGCGGCTTGTACTTCCGCGGCAAGCTGACCTATTCACTCCGCTTCGCCGTGCCGACCGATCGCGACAACCCGACGATCGGCTGCGGCGTTCACATCATCACGCCGAATGCCGGCCTGCGCAGCCCCGATACCTACGTCACGCACGAAGCGGTGCAGGCGTTCGCCGGCGGCGACGTGCACCAGGACAACGCGGCGTATCGGCGTCCGCTCGAACGAAGTGCGTCCGCGCTGGCCCGCGACATCGGGCCCGACTGCGACGTCGTGCTCCTCGGCAGCATCGCGTCGCCCAAATACGTGGACGTGCTCCTCGGCATCTTCGGCGGCCGCCTGCGCTTTCCGATCGACTTCGTCGGCCGCGGCGACATGAGCCGCGGCGGCCTGCTGCTGCGCCGCGCGCGCGAAGGCGTCGAGCTCGACTACGCGCCGGTCGCCGGCGCGGTCCGTCACGGCGCGCGTCCGCCGAAGCTGCCGCCTGTTCCGCGCGTCCCGCGATAGAGCCGCCTGCCGATGCCGAAGTCCGTGTCGATTCCGCGTGACGCCGATCAGGCCGTCCTGACCGTTGACGGCCGCGAGGTCCGCCTGACGAACCTGCGCAAGCTGTTCTGGATTGAGCTCGGGCTCACCAAAGGCGATCTGCTGCAGTACTACCTGGAGGTCGCAGGTGTCCTGCTGCCGCACCTGCGGGATCGCGCGATGGTGATGAAGCGCTATCCGCACGGCGCCGGCGGCGAGTTCTTTTTCATGAAGCGCGCGCCGACGCCGCGGCCAGCGTGGATCGAGACGTGCCGCATCGATCATGGCCACGGCAATGTCATCGACTTCCCGATGGTGCAGGATCGCGCGACGCTGCTATGGGTCGTGAATCTCGGCTGCATCGACCTGAATCAGTGGTACGCGCGCTGCGACGATGTCGACCGGCCGGACTACCTGCATTTCGATCTCGACCCGGGCGTCGGCGCCACGTTCGATCA
>DATATJ010000307.1:0-11248 GCA_036268855.1 Vicinamibacterales bacterium | reverse complement strand
AGCACCAGAGAATGCGCTCCAGTTCGTCGTACCTCGTGTAGCCGCCAAGCGCTTCATCGCCGCCGTCTCCAGACAGCGATACGGTCACGTGCTTCCGCGCGACCCGCGACACGAGGTGCGTCGGCAGTGCGGACGAATCGGCGAACGGCTCGCCGTACATCGCCGGCACGTCGGGGATCAACGCGACGGCGTCCCGTTCGGTGAGATATTCAACCGTGTGGTCGGTGCCGAGATGCCGCGCGACGGCGCTCGCCTGCCGCGACTCGTCGAACCGCGGCACGTCGAACCCGATCGTGAACGTGCGGACCGGCGCGGTGGCGGCCTCGGTCATCATGCTGACCACCGCCGACGAGTCGATCCCGCCCGACAGGAAAGCGCCCAGCGGGACGTCCGACATCATCTGGCCCGTCACGGCATCCCGCAGTAGGCGTTCGAGCTCATCCACCGCGTCGCCGACGTCGATCCGCAGCCGTGGTCCAGTCGCGATCGGCACCGGATCCCAATACCGCCAGCTTCGCGCCCGCGCTCGCGTGAGGCTCAATGCGTGAGCCGCGGGCAGCTTGCGGATGCCCGTGTAGATCGAATACGGAGCGGGAATGTACTGATACTGCAGATACAGCGACACGGCCGCCTCATCGATTCGCAAATCGACGCCGGGCAGTTGTGCAAGCGGCGCGATCTCGGAGGCGAATGCGATGCCTTCCGGAGTGATGGCGTAGTAGAGCGGCTTCTCCCCGGCGCGATCCCGAGCCAGGAAAAGCGTCTCCGCGCGCCGGTCCCAGATCGCGAAGGCGAACATGCCGACGAGGCGGTCGAGCACCGACACCCCCCAGCGGCAATAGCCGTTCACCAGCACTTCCGTGTCTGAGTCTGACCGAAAGGCGAAACCTTCGCGCGCCAGTTCGTGACGCAGGCTGCGATAGTTGTAGATCTCGCCGTTGAACACGATCGCGGCGTCGCCCGAGGCGGCAATCATCGGCTGATGGCCGAGCGGCGAGAGGTCGATGATCGAAAGCCGCCTGTGTCCCAGCAGGATTCCCGACTCTCGCTCACTCCACACTCCGGCATCGTCCGGCCCGCGATGCGCGAGGTCAGAAAGCGCCGACCGCATCCAGGCCTCGGCGTCGTCCCACGATCCGCCCCGTCTCGACCACCATCCGGCGATGCCGCACATGGCTAGCTCACGAGAGGCTGGAGCCGCGACCGGGCGATGCGGGAGGCAATCGCCGGATAGCGTTCGTAAAACGAGCAGGTGAGCAGGATGCCGAGCAATCCCAGGAATGCCCGCTCCTCGAGGATGTTGTGGCTGAACATGCCGTTGACGGCGACGATCGAGACAAACAGCAGGCCCCGCCGGTACCGGCGCGTCCAGAACGTGCGGGCGGCGGCGCCAAGGAGAAGCAGGTACGCCAGCAGGCCGGGCAAGCCGTTGTTGATCCACTGCTGCAGGTACATGTTGTGCGGCGTGAGGTCGGTGAGCGAATAGCTGTAGCCGGTCCCGTATCCGATCACCGGCGATTGCTTCACGAGGTCGATGGCCGTCTTCAGCGCCTCGATGCGGTCGTCGTCTTCCGTCACCACGCTGCTGTCGCCATGAATCATGTCGAGGCGCGGTTGAAACGACAGGGCGAACATGTCCGCCCGTTCCACCATGAACGTGCTGCTGGCGGCCACGACCGCCAGCATGGCCGCCAGGGCCGCCCCGCCTTTGATCAGGCGAGCGGGCCGTGCGGCGTTCACCCGCAGCATTCTGTATGCGTAGTATCCGAACCCACAGAGGAACAGAATCGCGCCGCCGCGAGAAAGCGTGAGGAAGACCGCGACAGCCGCCAGCGCCCACACGACGCAGTCGCTCACGCGAAGGCGGTCGAGATCGACGATCGCGGAGCAGAGCAGCATGAGGACGAATGCGGCCGTATTCGGATTTTCCGCAAACCCCGCGGCACGATCGGGAACGATCGAAAACGTTCCCGGATACAGCGCGTCATAGATGACGCTGCACGCGAGGGCCGCGAACGCGCCGCACAGGTACATGGGGAACGATTGTCTATGGACGGCGTGAACTGCCAGCAGCATCGAGAGCACGACGATGAGTGCGTCGTACGGTGGATAGAGCAGGTACATCAGTCCGTCGTTCCAGTACGCCGTTGGCAGCAGCGCGAACAGGCATGAACAAACGACGATTGCCAGCAGTGCGACCAGCACTCCGACATGGTTCGCATACACGGCGATCACTTCTCGCGCCAAGCCCGGCATCGCCAGGCACTGGGCGAGGACGATCGCGCTCCAGCCGGCCAGCGCCCACAGGAAGATGTACGTGGAGGCGGTCGACAGCGCGGTCGTCTGCGCCAGGTGAAAGTCCACGTAGGCAAAGAAGATGGTCACGCCCGCCATCATGGCGACGCGCGAGATCATGACCATCGGCCTCGCTCGCGTCATCGCGCGCGGCCCTCGAGCAGCGAGCCGAGTGCGCGTTCGGAGGTCCGAACGAGACGGTCCACGGAAAATTCGTTGGCGATCCAGCTGCGGCTGGCGCCGGCCGTCCTGGCGCGTTCACGATCCGGAGTGTCGAGCACGGCTCGAATGCCATCGGCGAGCGCGCGCGCATCCCCTGCCGGGATCGCAACGCCGTACCGCCCCGCCACCCTGGCCGAGTCGCCGACGTCGGTGACGACGCACGGCACGCCGCACGCCATCGCCTCGGCGACAACATTCGGAAAGCCCTCGGAGAGCGACGTGGAGCAGAGGACGTCGAGCCCGTTGTAGACCTCGCTCATGTCCGTCTGGTGCGGCACCCAGACGACGCGATCGCGCAGTCCGAGACTCGCCGCGAGACGTCGCATGTGGAAGACGTAGTCGTCCGGTCCGTCGCCGACGCACGCGAACCGCACATGGCCGCGCGCGGTCCGCAGCAGGCCAGCAGCCCGAAGAAATGTCGCGTGATCCTTGATGGGATCCAGCCGCCCGACGACGCCGACCAGCATGTCGGTGGGCGCGATGCGCCAGCGCGCCCTGAAACGCAGGCGCGCCTCAGCGCAGGGCCCGAACTGAGCGGTGTCGATTCCGTTGGAGACGACGACCACTTTCTCTGGCGGATAGCCGCGCTCGACGGCGTGTTGCCGGCCCGCGATGGAGTTCGCGACGATTAGATCCGGATACCGCGACAAGAGCGGCGCGAGGCCCTCGAGGATCCGTGGAATCCATCCGTACCATTGCATCCGCGTGTCCGACGCTCGCACGGCCCAGACGATCTTCACCGGCGGGAACCACGGCTTGAGTCCCACTGCCAGCAAGTTGGGAACCCCGAGATAACTGTGCAACACGTCCGGCCGTTCCTGTTCGACGGTGGACACCAGACGCCGCAGGAAGCCGACGACGTCCCAGCGGCTGCGCTTTCCAAGCGTCCGGACGGCGACGCCCGACCTGACCAGTTCCGCCTCGAGCGGATTGTCGTCGTAGAACGCAATCACCACCACCGGGTGACCGGCGGCGCGCAGCGCCTTCGCGAGCACCACCAGCTGCCGCGCGGCGCCGTCGTGGTTGAGGCGATCGATGAGGAACGCGATCCGCAGGGCGCGAACACCGGACGGTCGCGCTGCCGGTCGGCTCGCTTCGTCAGGATCGTGGCGATACGACGACTGGGCGGACTTTGTCATGATCGCTCCGGCGCGCCTGGCGCCTGGCGTTCCGATCGCGCAGATACACCGCGACCCCGGCGGGATACGCGGCGATCCACAGTGCCTTGCCGAGGTACGTATCGATCTCCGCGAACTGTGCGGCGGGGCCGACATGCGCATGCGTGGACAGCCGAACGTATTGCGCGGCACTGCGACAGAACGCTGCCGGCGCGCGGGTGAAGTAGTCGAGATGTTCGTTGAGCACCATCAGATCGGCCAGACGCGCCGCCGCTGCGTGCCGTTCGGGGCCGTCGCCCCGCATCAGCGACGGCTGGTCCGTGTGATAGATCCGGAGCGCCTCGTTGACGAAGCGCGTCTTGTACACCCTGGCGATCCGCGACCAGATTACTGCTTCGGGCAGGTAGCCGCGGGGGACGTTCTCGGGAAACGGGAACTGCCGCAGAACGCTCGTGCGATGAAATCCCCACTTCTCGTCGGTGATCTGGAACTCGTACCGCATCGTCAACGAGTCCGAGTCGGTGACGTCGTGCGGAAACGCTCTGCCGACCGGCCGGCCGGCGGCGTCCATGCAGCGCGCCGTGACGCCGGTAAAGCGCGCCTTCTCTTCATTCGGAATCGAGTCCCAATAGTGAAGGAGCCGTTCCAGCGCGTGTGGCACGCACGCGTCGTCAGAGTCGAGGGGAAGGAAGAGCTGGCCGGCGGCCGCGCGGACGCCGCGATTGAATGCGACGTGCTTTCCGCGGTTTTGCTGCCGGATGTAACGGATGCGGAAGTCGGCGGCGTCCCGCCACCGCGCCGTCAGCGCACCGGTGCCGTCGTCGGAGCCATCGTCCACGATGAGCCATTCGAAATCGCGCACGGTTTGCGCGGAAAGACTGTCGTACACGCGATGAAGCGTGTGGGCACGATTGAAGGTCGGCGTGAAGACCGTGAAGGTGCAAGGTGGCGATGTCATCGGAGCACCTGGACGTGCGTGCAGCGATCCAGCAGCGCGTTCCACTGGCGCATGACGAAGGGGACCGAAAAGCGGTCGCGCACGTCGCCGGCACGCGAAGCGAGGCGGCGCCTCAAATCCGGCAGTCTCATCAACTGGTCCATGGCGGCGTGCAACGCGACGACGCGCTCCGGCTCGACGAGGAGTCCGTCAATTCCGTGCCGGACGATCTGCCGCGGCCCGCTCGGACAGTCGGTGGAAATCACCGGCAAGCCGCACGCCATCGCGTCGAGGAGGGCATTGGGAAAGCCCTCGTACCGCGACGAGAGGACGAAGAGATCCCCGTGCGGGAAGAGATTCGCGACATTCGGCACGTGTCCCGGCAGGATGACCGCCGCGTCGATGCCGAGCTCCGCGGCCAAAGCCTCGAGGCGGCCGCGCTCGTCGCCTTCTCCGAAAATGACCAGCGACCAATTCGGATGATCGACGAGGCAGCGAGCGAACGCGCGCAGGAGAATGTCGAAGCCCTTTTGCGGCGTGAGGCGGCCCGCAGCGAACACGCGCAAAGACTCGCCTTCGAGCCAGGCTGGAGGGTGAGCCGCGCCGGCTTCGTCAGTCGTCGGGCGAAGGACCGCGACCGGATTTGGAATGACATGAACCTTATCTTCCGGCAGGAAGCGCACGGCCCATCGGCCCGCGTCGGACGTCTGAACGACGACGGCGTCCGCGCGTGGATAGAACAGGCGCCGAGTCCCAGCCCAGAAGCGCGAGATCGGTTCCGCGCTGGGATCGATCCGCTCCGCGACGATCACCGGTATGCCCATTGCGCGGGTCGCTGCCAGCGTCAGGACGTTCGTGGATGCCAGGAAGCTGACGACGGCGTCGGGGCGTGATCGCCGTATCTCGGCACGCAAGCGTGTAACCCGGCCCCAGTTGTTTCCGACCGCCTGCGCTGCCGTGGCGGATCCGCGCATCATGTCGAGCGCGACGCGGCCGACGGCGGGGTGCAGCGTCTGCCGGTCGTCCACGCGAGATCCCACCGTCACCAGCGTGGTCGCGTGGCCGCATCCCGCCCACTCGTTGGCAAGCAGCGCCAGCACGCGTTCCGCGCCGCCGGCGGCGAGGCTCGGAATGACAAGGGTCAGACGCACTGTTTCATGAGGCGCCACGACATCAGCGCCAGGAAGCCGCACGAGACGATGTAGACGAAGGTCGTGGAGAGCGCGATGCCGCTCACACCGATCCATCGCATGAACAGCCAGTTCAGCACGACGTTGACCACGAGGTTGATCGCCGCGCCCCACGCCAGCAGATGATTCGATGTGAATGCCGAGATGAGACGGACCAGGACGATGCTGACGATGTAGAACGGCACCTGAACGAGATACAGGATCTGCACGCGCGCGACGAGGGAGGTCGCTTCGGGCGTGAACGCGCCGCGCTCGAACATGAGCCGCGTGAGCGGGAGCGAGAATGCGATCAAGACGGCGGTCAGCGGAACGGTCGCGAACAGGATCCAGCGCAGGCAGCTGCGCAGCACGTTTCGAAGGCCGGTCCAATCCGATCGCGCAACGAGCGCCGAGAACTGCGGAAGGATGGCGGTGCTGAGAGCGCCCGCACAAAACGCGAGAAGAAACAGCACGAACCGGTTGCCATAGTTGAGGGTCGCCACGCTGCCCGCCGGGAGCATGGCTGCCATCGCGTTGTCCACGACCACTGTGCTGCCCATCAGCACCGATCCCGCGGCCATCGCGAGCGACTGCCTGAGCACCACGCGCACGGCCGGGTGCCGACGCGTCCATCGCGGCGCGATCCAGATGCGGCGCCTCGAGATCGCATGGGCGAGCAGGCCGGCTTCGACCAGCGCGCCGAAGACCATCCCGACCGGCACGGCAAGGACGCCGACGACGCGCGCCGTCGCGAGCACGAGCGCAACGACGAGCAGCGGCGTGGCAATCGGAGCTACAGCCACGAGCGCGAAGCGGCCCTCGGCGTTCAGCGCGGCGCCCCAGACCGACGTGAGGCCGGTGAGGACGACCAGCGGAAGCAGCAGATAGAACAAGCGCCGGGTCAACCACAGTTTCTCGGGACCGAAGCCCGAGCCGACGAGCGGCAGCAGCACCGGCGCGGCGAGCACGAGCAAGGCTGTCAGCACGAAAAGGAGCGCGCCGATCCAGATCGTCACCGTCGACACCAGCTCGCGCGCCGTCTCCACGCCCTCGAGATCGCGCACCTGAACGTAGGTCGGAATGACAGCCGACTGAAAGGCCGCCGTCACGACGCCCGTGACGAAGGACGGAAGGACGAACGCAATGACGAACGCGTCGATTTGATCGCCGGCGCCGAACTGCCCGGCGATGACCACTTCCTTGGCCATCGACGCGACTTTGACGATGCTGCTGCCGCCTGCGACCGTCAGCAGCGCGACGGCGACGGCGTGGAGCGCGGATCGATCGCGAAAGCCTTGCGACCAGGGCAGGCGCCCGGCCAGCACTCCACTTGCCGCAGGCGACGCGTCCGGCTGGCCGATCACGATGCCTTTCCCTCGCGGACGAATGTCGTGTCGACAGGTGAGATGGCCGCCGCGGGTGCGCCGTCCCTCATGCGCAGTCCGTGTTCGAGAAGGAGGCGAGCATATTCCTCGTCGAGTGCCTCCCACACCGCTTCCTGCCTGAAGTCGCTCCGCGCTCGAACGTAACCGGCGCGGCCGTGGCGGCGCCGGAGATTGGGATCGTCGAGGTACGCGCGCATCGCCTCCAGCAAGGCAGACGTGTCGCGAGGCGGCACCAGCAGGCCGGTCACGCCATCGACGACCGCGTCCACGGCGCCGACGACGCGTGTGGCGATCACCGGCAGGCGCATCGAGGCCGCCTCCATCGGCGCGTTCGGAAAGCCTTCCGACCCGAACGAGGGGAACACGCAGAACGACATCAGCCGGTAATAGGGCACGACGTCCTCCACGGTCCCGACGATGTGTACCCGGGCGTCCGACTCGAGCGCGCACCGGCATTCGGCGGAGACTTGCGCCTCCTTCTCCCACGATCCGACGAGGACGAGGTGGGCATGAGCGCTGGTCGCTCGAAGGCTGACCCACGCGTCCCACAGATTCTCCATGCCCTTATCGTGCGCCAGGCGGCCGACGTATCCGATGACCGTCGCCGAAGTATCCCGCGCGAGGCGCTGCAGCGAGTCGTCCAGATTCCGCATCCCGTCAGGATCGGCGGCATCGGGATCGAACCGCTGAACGTCGATGCCGTTCGACATGCCCTTCGCCGCGACGATGCCTGCGCCCGCCGGAAGAATCCCTTCCGTTCTGGCGAACGCGCGGAGCGACTCGGAGACGCAGATCGTCTGGTGACACAGCCGGGCCGTGAGCCGCTCGGCCAGGCGGAAGATCCGGCGCCGCAGGCCGGACGCCGGTTCGGTGATCGATCCGCGGAAGCAGAAAATCCGCACCGGGACGCGGGCGGCGCAGGCCGCGATCGCACCGAGCAGCGCCGCCTTTGGTGTGCTGAGGTGGGCGACCTCTGGTCGAATCTCGCGGAAGACTCGGAACAGCCGCCAGGCGGACACGAGATCCTGCAGCGGCGAGATCGTCCGCGCGATCGGCACGGGATGCGCGACAACCCCGTCGCGGTCCGCGAGCGCGTCGAGATGTATTCCGGGCGACGCAATCGCGTGGATCTCGAAACCCTTGGCCGCCAGGAACGCATTCTGGCCTCGCAGGAAGCCCCATTGCGTGATCGGGACCGTTGTCACGTACGCGAGCGTTACTGGACGCTGCATGCGAATGCCGTCTCGCCAGTGGGTAAAGTGGAGCCCGCGACCGTCGCAGGGCGGAGATCGCGGGCGGCGAGCCAGGCTTGAAACATGAGGACCGCCCAGAGCTCGTCCTGACAGTTCGTCCTGGCGGAGACGTGGTCGGACCATTTCTGCTGAATCACGCCGGGGTTGAAGAAGCCATCGGCGGCCAGCCGTCGCGCGCTCAACAACTCTTCGGCCCACGGGCGCAGCGGACCGCGCAGCCACGCGCCAATCGGCACGCCGAAGCCCGACTTGGCGCGTTCGACAAGCTGTTTCGGGACGAGTTTGTACAGAACCTGGCGCAGTGGCCATTTGCTCTCGCCGCGGCCAAGCTTGATACGCATCGGAAGCCGCCACGCGAACTCGACCAGGCGGTGATCGAGCAGCGGCTCTCGCGCCTCGAGGCCGCACGCCATCGTGGCGCGGTCGACTTTCACCAGGATGTCGTCCGGCAGGTAGGTCACCAGATCCAGGTACAGCATCCGGTTCGCGAGGTCGTGGAACGTGGCCGGCGCCGTCACGCCCGGTGCCGGCTCGATCGCATCGAGCATGGCCTCTGTCGGGTTATGCCAGCGGGACGCGAGCAGCGCGTAGAACTGCTCCGCGGTGGACGCGGACAGAATCCTCGCCAGCTTGTGGAGCTTGTCGCCCGCGGCGCGGTGACGCCAGCGGGCTGGCAGGAAACCCTCAACCATCTCGAACGCGGTGGTCCATGCCTGTGGCGAGATCGCGGCGAGGCCCTGCGCGCTGCCGGCGCGGATGCTGTTCGGCAAGCGCTGCAGCGCGCTCCAGATCCGTGGACCCCAGACGTGCCGGTTGTATCCGGCGAACAGCTCGTCGCCACCGTCGCCGGAGAGGGCGACGGTCACGTGCTGCCGCGTCAGCCGCGCCAGCAGGTAGGTGGGAACCTGTGACGGGTCGGCGAACGGCTCATCGTAGATCGAGGGCATCTGCGGAATCGCGTCCACGGCGTCTTGCGGCGAGACGTAGAGCTCGGTGTGATCGGTCCCGAGGTGGTGCGCCACCGCGCGGGCGGCCGACGCTTCGTCGCAGTCCCGATCGAAGGAGCCAATCGTAAACGTCTGGACAGGACGTGTGCTCTGCGCTTGCATCAGCGCTGTCACCGTGGACGAGTCGATGCCGCCGGAGAGGAACGCGCCGATCGGCACGTCCGCGATCATCCGCAGGCCGACGGCGTCCCGCAGAAGACGCTCGACGTCGCTCGCCGCCTCTTCAGGGCTTCCCGTGAATGGGTGCGCGAGGCCGTGGGCGGAAATGTCGTCGGCCGACCAGTACGTGACCGTGGACACGGCTGCCGGATGCGGCGCACGAACCCGCAGCATCGTCCCCGGCATCACTTTGTGAATCCGCGCGTAAATCGAGTGCGGCGCGGGGATGTATGCGTAGCGCAGCAGGAGAGCGACGGCGTCCCGGTTGATCGTCGCGTCGAAGTCCGGGTGCGCCGCCAGCGCCTTCAGCTCCGACCCGAAAAGGAGCGTCCCGCCGGTCCACCCATAGTAGAGCGGCTTCACGCCGAGGCGGTCCCGCACGAGCGACAGCTCGCGTTCGCCGCGATCCCACAGGGCGAACGCGAACATCCCGACGAACCGATCGAGGGCTCGACGCAGGCCCCAGGTTTCGATTGCGGCCAGCATCACTTCGGTGTCGGACTGGCCCCTCAACGTGGCGTCGAGGCGAACGTCGTGGGTGACGAAGCAGGCATCGCGAGCGAGCTCTCGCCGGAGCTCGCGATGGTTGTAGATCTCGCCGTTGAACGCGATCAGGAACCGGCCCGTCGACGACATCATCGGCTGGTGGCCCATCGGCGAAAGATCGACGATCGAGAGGCGGCGGTGTGCGAGCGCGATGCCCGCGTCCACGTCCACCCAGCAGCCCTCATCGTCCGGTCCACGATGGGCGAGGCGGGACGCCATGCCGGTGGCGATGGCGAGCGCATCTTCGGTGGCGCGCGTCGACCAGAATCCGGCTAGTCCACACATCGGCGTGTGCTCACATCTGCGACACTTCGGCGAGCGCCGTCGTCTGGCCCTCGACGGACGCGGTCGTCGATTCGCGCTGCGGATTGAAGGTCGGCACCAGACGACGGAGCTGATGCACGACGCCGGTGCCATCGCCGCGCTCGGCGAGCAGCATCAGGCGTTCGATCTGCAGTTCCAGTGTGGCCGTGTCGTAATCGGGCGTCCCGCGCACACGCAACACTTTCGGGACAGGAGAGGGCTCGGCGACTTCGTGCGGGCCGATCAGCTCCTCGTACAGCTTTTCTCCCGGGCGAAGACCGATGTAGGCGATCCGGATTTCCTTCTCGGGGATGAAGCCGGCGCAGCGGATGATGTTGCGCGCCATCTCCACCAGCTTGATCTGCTCGCCCATCTCGAGGACGTACACGACGTCGGGCTCCCCGAGCGCGGCGGCATGCAGGACGAGCTGCACGGCTTCCGGAATCAGCATGAAGAATCGGCGGATCTCCGGGTGGGTGACGGTCACGGGGCCGCCGGCGCGGATCTGCTCCAGGAAGCGTGGGAGGACGCTGCCGTTGCTCCCGAGGACGTTGCCGAAGCGGACCGCGGCGAAGCGGGTCGCGCTGCGTCCGCCTCTCACGCGAAGGATGAGCTCGCCGATGCGCTTGGTCGCCCCCATCACGCTGGAGGGGTTGACGGCCTTGTCGGTGGAGATGAGGATGAAGCGCTTCACGCCCCATCGCTCCGCCGCCTTGGTGACCGTCGCCGTGCCCGCCACGTTGTTCTTCACCGCCTCGCACGGGTTGATTTCCATCATCGGCACGTGCTTGTGCGCCGCCGCATGGAACACGAGCTCAGGAAGAAATTCCGAGAACACTTGATCCACACGCTGC
>DATATJ010000306.1:0-24941 GCA_036268855.1 Vicinamibacterales bacterium | reverse complement strand
CAGCCGATATCCAGCACGACGTCCGACGGCCGCAGCCTGGACGCGGCTGTCCGATACGCGAACAGGTGTCGCAGATAGAGAATGTAGTCCGCCTCGCTGCGGCACGCGTCCGGCAGAATCCGCTCGCCGGTCATAATCGCCGTCATCTACGTCTCCCGTACCGAATCGCCATGAACAGCTTCAACACCAGCCGTTCCGGCAGCAGCAGAAGCAGCTGTTCGGCCGCCATGAGGGCTCGCGACGTCAGGTCCATGTCGCGCAGCCAGTACGTCTGCTTCACGTCGATCGTCGTGCGAATCGTGTCGCGCAGCTTCGAGCTCTTGATCGATCCGCCATGGATCCGATACCGCACCAGCGGCTCCGGCAGGTTGGCGAAGCGCGCGCCGGCCGCGCCGAGGCGGCTGTACCATTCGTAGTCCTGCGCCGGGAGATCGGAATCGCGCCAGCCGCCGAAGCGCTCGTACACCTCACGCCGGAACATCACGGTCGAATTCGCGATTGAGTTGTAGCGCCGCAGCGTCGCCACGATGGCCTCGTGCTCGATCGGATACCGCCGCTCGCCGACGACGCGCGACTGGTCGTCGATGATCGTGAGGCAGCTGCCGACGACGTCCACGCGTGGATTCGCCCGCAGGAATGCGAGCTCCCGCTCCACGCGCTCCGGCTCGCAGATATCGTCGGCGTCGAAGCGGCAGATGAAGGCGCCCCGTGCCTCCGACAGCCCGCGGTTGTGCTGCTGTGACAGCGACGTCCGTTCGCGGTTGACGATGTGGCGCATGCGCGAGTCGCGGAGGCCGCCGAGCAGATCGCGCCCGGATGAGCGCGATGGATCCTCCACGACGATCAACTCGAGATCGGAGAACGACTGGTTCAGCACGCTCTCGATCGCCTGCCGAAAATAGACCTCGTGCGGTTCGAACACCGGCACGACGATCGACACGACAGGGCCGCCTCCGGACGCAGCCGCCATTCACTTGCGCGCGGTCGATGAGGGCGTGTGGCGCTCCGGCGCGTTCGTTCGCTGCGCCTCGAGAATCGCCAGCTGCCTGGTGAGAACAGTGATTTCCCGGGTGAGCTGCCGGACCTTGAGATATACCAGATACGAGCCGATGAGAAACCCGAGCGTCGTGGAGTACAGGACCAGATCGGCGCCGCGTCGGATGCCGAGGCCTTGCGCCACGCGTGTCGTCGCGTTGGGCATGGTCAGAGCGACGCCGGCAGCCGACCAGATCAGCAGCCAGAAGACCGACGGGAGCGGCCGGCTGCGCGCGCGGATCAGGCTCCGCACGCTCACGACGAGCATGACGGCCGTGAACCCGAGCGCGACGATCTGAAACAGTCCCACGTCAGTCGTTCAGTTTGTGGAACAGGTAATCGAGCGCGATGCGGGCGGCCGCGCTCGCGTGCTGGCCCTTGCGCACCGAATACGGCGTGTACCGCACGGCCACCGGCACCTCCGTCACCCGCAACCCGGTCCGGACGATCTGATCGATGATCTCGCTGGCGTGCGCCATGCGATCGAGCCGCAGGTCCACCTGCTCCGCCGCGCGGCGCGACAGCGCGCGCATCCCGTTGTGCGCGTCGGTGAGGCTGACGCCCGACACGACGCTCGTGAACGCGACGGCCGCGCGCAGCAGCATCCGCCGCGCCGGCGGCACGCCGGCCGCGTGCTCGAGAAATCGCGACCCGAGGGCGATGTCAGCCTCTCCCCCGAGGATGGGCTCGACCAAGCGGGAGACGTCCGACACGTCATGTTGCCCGTCCGCGTCAAAGGTGACGACGATCCGCGCGCCATGATCGAGGGCGTAGCGGAAGCCGGATTGCAGCGCAGCGCCCTGGCCCCGGTTGATCGCGTGGCGCAGCATGACGGCGCCGGCCGCCTGCGCCTGCGCGCCCGTGTCGTCCCGCGACCCATCGTCGACGACGATCACCGTGTAGCCGTCGAGCACGAGCTCGCGCACCACGCCCCCGATGACCGCCCCTTCGTTGTAGGCCGCGATCACCACCCACGTGTCGACGCGCGATTCAACGGGAACTTTCATCGTGCGCGATCGATTACCGCAGATTGTACTTCTTCACGTAATAGCGGAACGATCGGAAGCTCATGCCGAGCAGCTCCGCCGCCCTCACCTGGACGCCGCCGGCGCGCTTCAACGCTTCGGCGATGTAGCTCATCTCGATCTCCTTCACGTGCGCTTCGAGATCGAAGCCGGCCTCCGGCAGCCCGTCGGCCACCGGCGCCGCGGCGCGGTCGACACCGCCGCGTACGGCGGGCGGCAGGCTCTCGGGCAGCACCGTCGGCGTCGCCTCGAGCGCCACCGCGCGCTCGAGCACATTCTCCAGCTCCCGGATGTTGCCCGGCCAGTCGTGCGCCGTCAGCAAGTCGAGCGCCTCATGAGAGAGACCGGTGATCGTCTTCCCCATCTGCTCGTTGAACTTCGCGAGGAAAAACTCGGCGAGCAGCGGAATATCCTCCCGGCGCTCGCGCAGCGGCGGCAGCGCGATCGGAATCACGTTGATGCGATAGAAGAGATCCTCGCGGAACCGGCCTTCCGTAATCAGGCGCGGCAGATCCTGGTTGGTGGCGGCGACCACGCGGATGTCGGCCTGGAGCTCCTCGAGGCCGCCGACCCGGCGGAAGCGCCGCTCCTGCAGGACGCGTAGCAGCTTCACCTGCATGACGGCGCTCATCTCGCCGATTTCGTCGAGGAACACGGTGCCGTGCTCGGCGACTTCCAGCAGGCCCTTCTTGTTGGCGTCGGCGCCGGTGAAGGCGCCGCGCATGTGGCCGAACAGCTCCGACTCGAGCAGGTTCTCCGGCAGCGCCCCGCAATTGAGGGCGACGAACGGCTTCTCGCGGCGCAGCGAATGGAAGTGCACGGCCTGCGCGACCAGCCCCTTGCCCGTGCCCGATTCGCCGGTGAGCAGGATCGTGCTGTTGGTGCGCGCCACCGTCTCGATCATCTTGAACACCTGCAGCATCGCCTCGCTGCGGCCGATGATGTTCGAGAACTGGTGCGAGAGGCCGAGCGTCCGCTTCAGCAGCACGTTCTCCTGCCGGAGCTGACGGTTCTCGATCTTCTCGCGCACCTTCATCTTGAGCAGGTCGATGTCGAACGGCTTGCTCAGATAGTCGCAGGCGCCGAGCCGCATCGCCTCCACCGCAGTCTCGGTGGACGCGAACGCGGTGATCATGATGCCGAGGATGTCCTGATCGATCCGTTTGGCGGCGCGCAGCACGTCCACGCCGCTCAGATCCGGCATCTTGATGTCGGAGATCAGCAGGTCCACCGGCTCGCGCTCCAGCATCTCGACGGCGGCGCGCCCGCTGTCGGCGAGCAGCACGTCGTAGCCTTCCCGGCGCAGGACGATCGACAGCATCTCGCGGATCGATCGCTCGTCGTCCACGACGAGAATGCGCGACGGCCGGCGGTCGGACGGATCGGGAACAACGGTGTTCGTCGCAGCGGTACTCATGTCGTCATGGCAGCGCGCGCCGGCAGGCGGACCGAGACGGTCGTGCCGTTGCCGGGCTGCGAGCTCACCTGAATTTCTCCGTTGTAGTCGCTCACGATGCGGTGGACGATCGCCAGGCCGAGGCCGCTGCCTTTCGCAAAGGTGCCGTGGAACGGCTGGAACAGCCCTTCGAGCTCGCCGGCCGGGATGCCGATGCCTTCGTCGCGCACCATCAGGACCACGCCCTCCGACGAAGACTCGATCGCGGCGGAGAGCTGCAACCGGCCGCCGCGCGGCATCGCGCGCAGGCCATTCGTCGCCAGGTTCCACACGATCTGCTTGATCTGCCCCTCGTCGGCCTCGTACCACAGCTCGGACGCCGGGACGTCCACGTCGATCACATGGCCGTCGTGCACCTCCGCGCTGTTCCGCAGCAGCAGCGCCGTGTCGTTGAGCGCGCGGCGCACATCGTGGCGGGTGATGTGGAATCGCTGCGGCCGCGCGTACGCGAGGAACGAGCGGATCGTCGTGTTGAGCCGCTCCGACTCGCGCAAGACGATGTCCATGAGCTGTTCCTGCTCGCTGTTGAGCGACAGCTCCTGGCGGAGGATCTGAATGGAGCCCGACATCGACGCGAGCGGGTTCCGGATTTCGTGCGCGATGCCGGCCGCCATTTCGCCGACCGCCGCGAGCCGCTGCTGGATGGCGTGATCGCGCTCGAGCTTCTTGATGCTGGTGACGTCCTGGAACGTGAACAGGAAGCCGGCGCGGCCGCCGGGCGTCTGCAGGTGCGTCGCGGTCAGGCCGATTTCGAGCTCGCCTCGGCCATCGTCCGGCCGAAAGCGAAACTCGTGGCGGCGCGGCCCCTGGCCCTCGCGCAGGCTCTCGGCGAGCCCCGTCATCGCGCCGGGGGCGAGCTGGAGCACTTCGCCGATCGGACGGCCGACGACCGACTGGAATCCCAGGCCCGTGATGGTTTCCGCGGCGCGGTTGAACGTCAGAATGCGCTGCGACGGATCGGCGGTGGCCAGCCCGCTGGGCAGACTGTCGATCACGTGCTGGTTCAGGGCCTGGAGCCCGGCGATCTCGGTGGACGCCTGTTCGAGGCGCGCGCCGGCCGATCGCAGGCTGTTGGCCAGCGAGCCGGCAAGCAGCGCGACCGCCATGAACCCGAAGACGTTCAAGGCGACCGTGTACTGCGCGACGGATCGGCTCGGCAGCGGGCCGAACGTGGGCGTGAGCCAGAGGTCGAGGAGGCCGGCCGCCGTGAGGTACTGCGCCAGCACGAGCCCGACGTACAGCAACGTGCTGAGCGTGGCGACCAGCAGGCCGCCCCGCCGGAACTGCACGGTGCTCGCCGCGACCACCGGCAGGACGTAGAGCGTCGTGAAATAACTGGTGATCCCGCCGGTGAAATAGATGAACGCGGAGACGATGAGCGCGTCGCCCGCCAGCTGCAGATCGACCAGCCAGCGGTGGCGATCCACCAGCGGGAGCGTCATGGCGTACGCGCACGTCAGTGCGTAGATCAGCGCGATCAGAAAGAAGAACGAGTCGCCGGGGAAGAGGCCCGGGTTCCGGATCTGGACGAGGATCGCCGCGCCGAGCAGAATCGTGCCGATAAACGCGCGGACCGCGATCAGCCACTTGACGCGGCGGCGAAGATCCGTGTCGATCATGTCAAAGCTCTCCACCACAGAGGACACGGAGGGCACGGGGGTCAAGACGTACAAATCTCGTCCCTCTGTGTCCTCCGTGGTGGCGCGTTGACATCACTTAGGTCAACTTCGAGATCAGATCGAAGATCGGCAGGTACATTGCGATGACGATGCCGCCGACGACGATGCCGAGGATGGCGATCATGATCGGCTCCAGCAGCGTCAGGAGCCCCGCGACGGCGGTGTCGACTTCGTCCTCGTAGAAATCGGCAATCTTCGCCAGCATCGTGTCCAGCGCACCCGTCGCTTCGCCGACGCCGATCATCTGCGTGACCATGGGCGGAAAGACCTTCGTCTCCTTGAGCGGCACCGAGATCGTTTCGCCGCGCTCGATACTCTTCCGCGTCAGCATGATCGCGTCCTCGATGACCGCGTTGCCCGCGGTCTTCGCCGTGATCTCGAGGCCGTCGAGAATCGGCACGCCGGAGCTGATGAGCGTCGAGAGCGTCCGGCAGAACCGCGCCACGGCGATCCTGCGCATGATGTTGCCGAGCACCGGCATCTTCAGCGTGAACGCGTCCACCGAGCGCCGTCCGCTTGTCGAGGCGTAGTACTGGCGGAACCCGTAGGCCGCCGCGCCCGCGCCGACGAAGATGAACGGGAAGTACCGGACCAGATTGTTGCTGAGCCCGATCACGACGCGCGTTGGCAGCGGCAGATCGGCGCCCAGCCCCGAGAACAACGACGCGAAGGTCGGAATGACCTTCCACAGAATCACGCCGACGACGACGCCCGCGATGACGATCACGGCGATCGGGTAAATCATCGCCGACTTGACCTGCCCGGCCAGCTTGACGGCTTTTTCAATGTACGTCGCGAGGCGCTTCAGAATCGTGTCGAGGATGCCACCCGCCTCGCCCGCAGCGATCATGTTCGTGAACAGCGGGTCGAACGTCTTCGGGTGCTTCTTCATCGCGTCGGCGAGCGATGCGCCCGACTCGACGTCCGATCGCGTCTGCAGAATGACGGCGGCGAAGTTCTTGTCCTCCTCCTGCGAACCGAGGATGTCGAGGCACTGCACCAGCGGCAGCCCGGCGTCGATCATCACGGAGAACTGGCGGACGAACACCGCGAGGTTCTTCGCGGACGCCTTTTTGCCCGTGACGCCCGCCTTGCCCTTGGCGGCCTTGTCCACGGCCTTGTCTTTGGCCTGCGGCGCGATCTTCGTGACGAGGATCTGCTCGCGTCGCAAGGCCGTCGTCGCGGCGTCCATGGAGTCGGCGATCCGCTCGCCGGTGACAGTTTCCCCGCCCCGCGTCCGGCCGGAATAGGCGAATGTCGGCATACTCTTGATTCCTGTATCGCTGGTTCAGCCGTCTGAACCCAAATCTGAACTTTCTACCGTGCGGCCGGTGGCCGCGGCACGGTTCCGAGCGTCCGGCCCATGCCCGCGCCGGCGACCACGCCGACGCCGCGCGTGATCATGTCCTGCAGCTCGTCGCGGTTCGACGAAGCGCCCATCGCCGTTTCGAGTGTGATCAGCCGCTTCTGCAGGAGGCTCACCAGCGACTGATTGGCCGTCTGCATCCCGTATTTGTCCTGGCCGGTCTGCATCGAGCCGTAGATCTGGTGAATCTTGTCGTCGCGGATCAGGTTCCGGATCGCCGGCGTCGGCACCAGGATTTCCAGCGACACGACGCGCCCCTTGCCGTCGGCTTTCGGCAGCAGCGCCTGACACACGATTCCTTCGAGCACCAGCGACAGCTGCGTCCGAATCTGCGCCTGCTGGCCCGCCGGGAAAATGTCGATGATGCGGTTGATCGTCTGCGCCGCCGAGTTGGTGTGGAGCGTGCCGAACGTCAGGTGGCCCGTCTCCGCGATCTTCAGCGCCGATTCCACCGTCTCCAGGTCGCGCATTTCGCCGATGAGCACGATGTCGGGATCCTCGCGGAGCGCCGCGCGCAGCGCGACGCTGAAGCTGCCCGTGTCGCTGTGCACCTCGCGCTGGTTCACGAGACAGCTCTTGTGCTGGTGGATGTACTCGATCGGATCCTCGATCGTGAGGATGTGGCCGTGCCGCTCCGCGTTGATCTTGTCGATCATCGCCGCCAGCGTCGTGGACTTGCCGCTGCCGGTCGGACCGGTCACCAGCACGAGACCGCGCGGACGATCGGCCAGCGTCGCCAGCACGGCGGGCAGGCCAAGGTCGCCGAACGACCGGATCTTCTCGGGAATCAGACGGTAGACGGCCCCGACCGCCCCGCGCTGGCTGAAGACGTTGCACCGGAAGCGGGCGCCCAGCGTCTTGATCCCGAACGAGAAATCGAGCTCCATCGTCTCTTCGAAGCGCTTTTTCTGCGCATCGGTCAGCACGCTGTACACCAGCTGCTTGGTCTCGTTCGGCTGGAGCTCCGGGAGCGGCAGCCGCGCAAGCTCGCCGTTCACGCGGACCTGCGGCGGCGTGCTGGTGGAGACATGGAGGTCAGAGCCTCCCATGTCGACGAGCGTCTTGAGCAGTTCAGGCAGTGTGGCCATCGGATCCTCGCGGCGGTCACGGTCCCGCCCTGCAGCCGTCGTTCGTCGCGGCTATTTGACGGTCTCGCGGACGACCTCCTCGATCGTCGTCAAACCGTCCTTGACTTTGCGCAGGCCGCTCATGCGCAGCGTGAGCATGCCCTCGTCGATCGCTTTGCGCCGCAGCTCCAGGCCCGACGCGCCCACGAGAATCAGCTCGCGCAGCTCCTCGGTCACCTCCATCACTTCGTAGAGGCCGACGCGTCCCTTGTAGCCGGTGTTGTTGCACTTCTCGCAGCCGTTGCCCTTGAACGGCGTGACGTTGTTGGCGTCCTCTTCGTTGAATCCCGCCTGCATCAGCGCCGGCGGCGGCAGCGGCGCCGGCTCCTTGCAGTTGGAGCAGACGCGGCGCGCCAGCCGCTGGGCACAGATCAGGTGGACCGAGCTGGCGACGAGAAACGGCTCGATGCCCATGTTCATCAGGCGGTTCACCGTGCTCGGCGCGTCGTTGGTGTGCAGCGTCGAGAGCACGAGGTGGCCGGTGAGCGCCGCCTTCACGGCGATCTCGGCAGTCTCGAAATCGCGGATTTCGCCGACCAGGATGATGTTCGGATCCTGCCGGAGGAACGACCGGAGCGCCGCGGCGAAGTTGAGCCCGATGTTCTCCTTCACCTGCACCTGGTTGACCCCGACCAGGTTGAACTCGACCGGATCCTCCGCGGTCATGATGTTCGTTTCCGGGGTGTTCAGCTTGGAGATCGAGGAGTACAGCGTGTTCGTCTTGCCGCTGCCGGTCGGGCCCGTCACGAGCACCATGCCCCATGGACGAAGGATCGCCGCGTCGAACTTGGCGAGCGACTCGGCTTCGAAGCCGAGCTTCGTCATGTCGAGCATCAGCTTGTCCTTGTCGAGGAGACGCATGACGATCTTCTCGCCGAAGAGCGTTGGCAGCACCGACACGCGGAAGTCGATCTCCTTCGGCTCGCCGCTCTCGTTGTAACGGATCTTGATGCGGCCGTCCTGCGGAAGGCGCTTTTCGGCGATGTCGAGCTTCGACATGATCTTGACGCGCGAGACGATCGCGTCGCGATACTTCATCGGCGGGCTCATGATGTTGTAGAGGATCCCGTCGATGCGGTAGCGGACCCGCAGCTCTTTCTCGTACGGCTCGATGTGGATGTCGCTGGCACCCTTCTGAATGGCGGACATCAGCACGACATTCACCAGCCGGACGACGGGTGCGTCCTCGCCCTGCTTGGCCAGCGCCTCGGCGCTGATCTCCTGCAGCTCCTCGAGGACTTCGACATCGTCCGCGCCGCCGCCGAGCGTGGCTTGAAGCTCCTCCAGTCCCCGCGACGCCATTTCGAGCGTGCTGCCGCCGGTGGCGCCTGCCTTGCCGCCTTTGGCGGCCGCGCCCGCGCCCGGTTTGGCGGCGGCGTAGTACTTGTCGATGGCGTCCGAGATCGCCACCTCCGACGAGACCACGGGCTCGACCGTGTAGCCCGTCATGAACTTGATGTCGTCCATCGCGAAGACGTTGGTCGGGTCGGTCATCGCGATCGTCAGCGTGCTGCCGTTCCGGCTGAGCGGCATGATCTGATACTTGCGCGCCGTCTCCGGAGGCACCAGCTTGACGATGGTCGGATCGATCTTGAACTGCGCCAGGCTGATCGCCGGCACGCCGTACTGCTTGCTCAGCAGGGCCGTCACCTGCTCGTCCTTGACGAAGCCCATCTTGACGAGGTTGTAGCCGAGCTTTCCCCCGCTGGCTTTCTGATGGTTCAAAGCCTGCTGTAGTTGATCGGGGGTGATCAGTTTCTCCTTGAGGAGGAGTTCGCCTATTCGGACCGCCATTAGGGTTGAGTCTTATCGTCGGTTAACAAGATGTGGCACCATTGCCTAGAACGTCAGCCTGAGATCCACGCCCCACCCGCGCCTGGCCTGATCGCTGCCGCCTGTGAGTTGCCCTTCCAGGTACATCGCCGAACGCACGCCGACGCTGGCGCCGACGCTCGGCGACACGAGCGCCGGACCGACGGTATTGGCGCTGAGACCTGCACGCAGTCCGAGATGCCGCTTCATCGTGAACGCCTCGATGCCCCCCGCCACATGTCGCGCTTCCCCCAGGTCGGTCGGGGTTTTCGTCAGATCCGCGTCGAACGCGAGCGCGAACTGGTTGATGACCCCCTTCGGCTGCCCCACAATCGCCAGGCCGGCGCGCGCCTGGCGCGTCAGCGCCATGTGGTCGTCGCCGGCGCCAAACTCCGGCGCGTGGACGTTTTTCAACGTCGCGCCCACACGAACGTGCCCGAACGTCGCCAGCGCGCCGAGGTCCAAATCGGCGTGCGTGCTGCTCGGTCCACTGAGCGCCCCTGCCGCATCCAGCGACGCCTCAGTCGAGGCGGCCGGCCCGCTCACGACAAATCCGCGCACCAGCTTCAGCGTTGAAGCGATGACCAGGTGATTCCCGACCGATTGACCGACCGTCGCGCCAAACTGGTTCAACACCAGAGCGCGCAGGCGGACGCTGGCAGTGCCCTGATCTTGTCGGTTGAGGCCGGGCGCCACTGTAGGGGAAACGGGCAGGACTTCGCTCAGGGCCACCCGGTAGTAGCTCAGTCCGAGAGCCGGAAACGCGACGGCAAAGCCACGCGGACGGGTCCGCCAGGAGGTGACGGGATCGCCCGAGGCGTCGCGCTCGGACCGCGGCTGCTGGATCTGGCCGTAGTCGATGACGCCGTTGGCGTAGGCGCCGCCCGCCAGACCGGCCGGGTTCCACCAGGTGGCGGTGGCATCGTCGGCGATGGCGACGAACGCGCCGCCCATGCCTTGCGCGCGAGTGCCTACGGATTCGTAAATCTGCGCACGCGCGGGCGCGGACGACAGGAGGAGAACGGCGGCCGCCATGGCCGCAAGAGCGGAAGAAGGGGTGCGCATGGATCTGTTATCGGGTGGAACCGCCGGCGGGACGCCGACGGGCGTGCGGGAAGGCTAGAAAAGCGGCTCAGCCGACGAGAACGGCGGCGGCGACAACGGTCGTCCAGAGGCCCTTTTTGTCGCCGATGGCCGTCTGGGTGACGTTCTGCGTGCGGACGATCTGATTGGAGAGACGGTAAATCTCTTTTTTCTCGTCCCAGCTCTTGTCCGGATCGAAGTCGAGGCCCAGTGTCGTGGCGAGCATTTCCGCCGCCAGCTCCTCGGCGTAGTCGGCAGCGATGTCCTCGCTCTCGCCGAAGCTGTGGTGTTCGGACAGGTACCCGTACAGCTCGCGGTCGCGCGGGATGGCCACGCCGACGGTCGCCGCAATCAGGCGGTGCGGCTCGCGCGTGGCGGCCTCGGACATCACGACGAACGTAACCTGCCCCGGCTCGAGGCGCTTGGCGCCCTGTGCCCGCGACAGGATCTTGCACTTCGGCGGGAAGATGCTCGAGACGCGAACCAGATTGCAGGCGGCGATGCCGGCCGAGCGGAGCGCCAGCTCGAACGAGGTCAGCTTCTCGCGGTGCTTGCCGACGCCTTTGGTAAAGAACATCTCCTTCGGCACGAAACCGACCACAGCACGCTCCTTTGTCGCATCGGAAAAAACTCATGGTAAACAGCACAGTAGCTACTGTCAACAGCGTTCGTGCGCGAAGAAGGGGACAGCGGAGACCTGTCCCCTTGATCGCCAACACACCGTGTGATAACTTAGCTCACCTAACCATTAGGTCCCATAACATGAATCGCGCGCAGGCGCGCGACGCCGCCCGCGAGCTGCTCGAAATCATGCCGCTCGTCATGCGCACCGTCGCGGCGGAGCTCCGGTCGGCGGGCGAACTGCCCGCGCCGGCCCATTTCGGGCTGTTGATGACGCTCAATGAGCGCAGCCGCACCCTCACGGAGCTGGCGGCCATCCGCGGCGTCAGCCTGCCGACGATGTCCAATTCGGTGACCGCGCTGGTGCAACGCGGCTGGATCCGGCGGTCGGCGCCCGCCAGGGACCGGCGAACGGTGCTCATCGACATGACGCCAGCCGGCCGCGCCGCGCTCGAGCGGGTCGGGCGCATTGCCGAGGGGCACTTGTCCGACGCGCTGGCGCCGCTCGACGCGACGTCGCGCCGGCGCCTCGTCGCGGGCCTCGGCGTGCTGCGAAAAGTCTTTGCGACGCCGCCGGAGACTGCCGCCGGACGCCGCCGGCGGAGTGCCCGGGAACGGGATTGACGCGGCCGAAAGCGAACACTGCAAGCGCTTCGGCCGTATATATCTGGAGAATCCATTGTGGGATCGAGGTAAAACGTGACGGACACGGTTGGGCCCCAATCGTCGGCCAGCGCCCTGCCCCGGGGCCTGACCGCTCGCGTGCTCGGAGTCTTGACGTCGCCGCGCGCGACATACGCCGGGGTGGCCGCCCGTCCCCGCTGGCTCGGCGCGCTCGTGGTCATCCTGGCGATCTCGATCGGCAGCGTCTTCGCCTTCCTGTCCACCGAGGTCGGCCGGAACGCGCTCCTCGATCAGCAGGTCCGCCAGTCCGAAGCGTTCAGCGGCCGTCAGTTGACGGACGCGCAGTACGAGCGGGTGCAGACGATGCTGCCGTACGCGCGGTATTTCGCAGCGGGCGCGCAGCTGATCACGCTGCCGCTGGCGGCCCTGATCATCGCGGGCATCAGCTTCGCCGTCTTCAGCGCGCTGCTCGGCGGCGACGGCACGTTCAAGCAGACCTTCGCCATCGTCGTGCACTCCGGCATCGTCCTGTCGGTGTCGCAGCTCTTCATCACGCCGCTCAACTACGCGCGCGAGTCGATGTCGGGCGCCACGAACCTCGGCGTCTTCGCGCCGTTTCTCGACGATGCCTCATTTGCGGCGCGGCTGCTGGGGTCGATCGATCTGTTCATCCTGTGGTGGGCGATCAACCTGGCCATCGGATTGGGAGTTCTGTACAAGAAGCGCACGGGCCCGATCGCGACATGCCTCATCGTCGTGTACGTGGCGATCGGCGTCATCATCGCCGCGTACAAGTCGGCGGTAGCAGGAGCGTAGATGTCCCGGAAGAACATACTCATCGTCGTCGGCGTGGTGGTGCTCGGCGCGGCGGTGGTGGCGGCAAACTTCTACTTCAAGAAGGACAAGGGCCTGGCCGTCACGACCGAGCAGATCCGCACGCGCGACCTCGAAGCCGTGGTGTCGGCGTCCGGTAAAATCCAGGCGGAGCGGACGGTCAACGTCAGCAGCGACACAGTGGGGCGCGTCGTAAATCTCGCCGTGAACGAGGGCGACCGGGTCACCAAGGGCCAGTTTCTCCTGCAGATCGACCCCAAGACGCTGCGATCGCGCGTGGACAACGGCGAAGCGTCGGTGAAAGCGGCGGAGGTCACGCTCGAGCAGATGCGGCAGTCGGTGGAAACCGGCAAGGCGCAGCTGGAGCTGGCGCGGCAGAACCTCAAGCGCCAGCAGGACCTCTGGGAACAGCAGCTCACGACGCGCGAGACACTCGACAAGGCGGTCAACGACGTCAAGGTGGCCGATTCGTCGCTGTCGGAGCGCGACAAGACCGCCAACGCGCAAGCGAGCCGCATCGCACAAGAGCGCGCGAACCTGGACAGCGCCGAGTACGATCTGAGCAAGGTGCGCATCGTGTCGCCGATCGACGGCATCGTCACCGCCCGAAGCATCCAGGAAGGCGAGATGGTGATGATCGGGACCATGAACAACGCCGGCACCGTGCTGATGACGCTCGCCGACATGTCCACGATCCAGGCGGAAATCGAGGTCGACGAGACCAGCGTGCCGAGCGTGCAGCTCGGGCAGAAAGCGAAGATCACGATCGACGCGATCCCCGACAAATCGTTCAGCGGGCACGTCACCGAAATCGGCAACAGCCCGATTCAGACGGCGACCACCGGCACGACCGGCACGCAAGCGACCAACTTCAAGGTGAAGGTCGTCCTGGACGAAATCGTGCCGAACGTGCGGCCTGGCTTCACGTGCACGGCCGACATCACGACGGCGACGCGGAAGAGCGTCGTCTCGGTGCCGATTCCGGCCGTCGCGGTGCGCGAGCTCGTGTACGACGCGAACGGTCAGGTGGTGAAAGCGCCGAAGGCGGACAAGCGGAAGCGGACGCCTGAGCCGACGGCGTCGGCGGCGGAGCTGAAGCCCGGGCAGACGCGCAAGGAAACGGAAGGCGTGTTCGTCGTCCGCAACAACGCCGTCGAGTTCGTGCCGATCAAGATGGGCATCGCCGGCGACAAGTATTTCGAGGTGTTGTCGGGCTTGAAGGACGGCGATCAGGTCGTCACCGGACCGTACAATTCCGTCCGCGGCATGGCCGACGGCGATTTGGTGAAGCTGGACAACGGGAAGAAGAAGTAGCGGGACGTGAACAAGTTCCTCGACTCCGCCGGCATCGCGCTCAGCGCGATCTGGGCCGCGAAACTGCGATCGTTCATGACCGTCCTCGGCAACATCGTGGCGGTCACGTCGATCATCGCCGTCGTGTCGATGATCCAGGGGCTCAACGCCTCGGTCAAGGACGCGATCCTGAATCAGGCGGGCGCCGACTCGTTCAACATCCAGCAGTACCCGATCACGCGGAGCGACGACGACTTCGACAAAGTGCGGAACAACCCGCGTATCACACTCCAGGACGCGCGGGCGATCCGCCGGTACAGCGATCTGGCCTCGGCCGTGATGGTGGACTCGACGGGCACGGGCCGGATCACCTATCGCGACAAGTCGATCGATCAGACGAAAGTCCAGGGGGTCACGCCCGAGTACGTGAGCTTCTCCAGCTTCGACGCCGAGCGCGGGCGTCTCATGAGCCCGACGGAGGTCGCCAGTTCCCGGCCGGTGACGGTGATCGGGTGGAAGACCGCCGATCGGCTGTTCGGCTCGGACATCGATCCGATCGAGAAGGTGATCGAGATCGAGGGCATCCACTTCCGCATCGTCGGCGTCAGCGCCAAGCGCGGCTCGCTGCTGGGCCAGTCGCAGGACGAGTTCGCCGTGGTGCCGCTCGGGCAGTTCCAGATGATGTTCGGATCGCGCCGGCAGCTGACACTCACGGTCAAGCCGCGCGATCTGTCGCAGATCTCGCAAGCCATCGACGAAGCGACGATCGCGCTGCGGACCGCGCGGCGGCTGAAGCCGAAGCAGAACGACAACTTCGGCATCTTCACGTCGGATACGATTCTCGACATCTATCATTCGGCGACCAGCGGCATCTTCGCCGTGCTGATCGGCGTCGTCGCGCTGTCGCTCGTCGTCGGCGGGATCGTCATCATGAACATCATGCTGATGGTGGTCACGGAGCGCACGCGCGAGATCGGGCTCCGGAAAGCGCTCGGCGCGAGGCGATCCGACATCCTGTCGCAGATGCTCACCGAGTCGGTGGTGCTGTCGGTCTTCGGCGGCGTCGTGGGGACGATGCTCGGCGCGGCGATCGCGACGACCATCGCGGCGTTCACGCCGATTCCGGCGACGATCGAAGTGTGGTCGGTGGCGCTCGGCATCGGCATCACGGCCGTCGTCGGCCTCACCTTCGGGCTGTATCCGGCGATGCGCGCCGCGCGGCTCGACCCGATCGAGGCGCTGAGGCGGGAATAGATCATGGCGTTCCGCCTCAGTCTCTTCGGCGAAGTCGTGTCGATGGCGTTCGACACCGTCCGCAGCAACAAGATGCGTTCGGCGCTCACCGTCCTCGGCGTGGTCATCGGCATCACGTCGATCGTCGGCATGACCGCGATGATCCGCGGGTTCGACGAGTCGCTGCGCGACATGATTCGCGCGCTCGGCCCCAATACCATCAACGTCCAGCGTTTCGGCATCACGAGCTTCGCCAACGGCGCGGAGATCCGCGACCTGTTGAAGCGGCCGAACCTCACGATCTCCGACGCGCGGGCGCTCGAGCAGCAGACATCGACCATTCAGCTCGTGGACGTCGAGCTCGGCGCCGGGGTCGGGCCGCCGACGCAAGGCCGCGTCTTCTACGGCCAGCAGAAGACGAAGCCCGTGATCGTCTTCGGCACGAGCGAGAATTTCGCCGAGGGGACGCGCATCCAGTTCCTGTCGGGCCGGTTCTTCAACGGCACCGAAGTGATGTTCCACAAGAACGTCTGCGTGCTCGGGAACACGGGGTACAAGCTCCTCTTCGAGCCGAACGGGATCGATCCGATCGGCAAGACCGTGCGTGTTGGCAACGAACGCTTCGAGGTCGTGGGGGTGTTCGACAAGCGGCCCACCGCCGGCGGCTTCAACCTGAACGCCGACGATTTCGTGGTGATCCCGTACACCGTCTACCAGCGCATCTACGGCCTGCGGGAATTCCGCGTCGGCCGCATGGGCACGATCGTCAATATCCAGATCTCGCTCGTGCCGCGCGAAGGCGTCAGCCAGGAGGCGGCGCTCGACGATGTGCGCCGCGTGATGCGCAGCCGCCACAGCCTCAAGCTCGACGACCCGGACGACTTCGACCTCGCCACGCAGGATCAGTTCCTGAAGCTCTGGGACCGCATCAGCCAGGGCACCTTCTTCGCCTTGATCGTGATCTCGTCGATCGCCCTGATGGTCGGCGGCATCGGCGTGATGGCCATCATGTCGATCTCGGTCACCGAGCGCACGCGGGAGATCGGCGTGCGCAAGGCGCTCGGCGCCCGCCGCGCGGAGATTCTGTTCCAATTCCTGATGGAAGCGGCGTTCCTCACGTCGGTCGGCGGGCTGATCGGCGTCGCGCTCGGCGCCTCCATCGGCTGGGGCGTCCACTGGATTTCGGGTTTCCCGATTTCGCTGCCGTGGTGGTCCTTTGCCATCGGCCTCGGGTTCTCGGCGTCGGTCGGCATCTTCTTCGGGATGTATCCGGCCGTGAAGGCCTCCCGCCTCGACCCCATCGACGCGCTTCGCTACGAGTGACCCGCGCTGCCCGGCGGCCGACAACGTTGCCTGAGGCACCGATGGTCTGTGCTACCGTCGCAGTCGGCACATGGCCCGTCCCCCTTCTTCTTCCACCATCGCCGGGTCCGCGACCGCGCTGCGGCGTTTCACCCGGTTCTACACGAAGCTGACCGGCCTGCTCGAGCCGGCGTATCTCCAGACCCGCTATTCGGTCACCCAGGCCCGGCTGCTCTACGAGCTCGGACGCAACGATCGGCTCACCGCGACCGAGCTGGTCGCGACGCTCGGGCTGAACGCCGGCTACATCAGCCGCGTGCTCACCGCATTCGAACGCGACGGCTTGCTCCACCGCGAGCGCGCACCGCTCGACGGCCGGCGCCGGACGCTCCGGCTGACGACGGCCGGGCGCCGCGAGGTGGCGGTCATCGACCGCCGTTCGCAGCGGCAAGCGAAGCGGGCCCTCCGCCGCCTTTCGTCGGACGATCGCCGCCGCGTGGTGGAGGCGATCGACACGATCGAGCGGGTGCTGTCGCCTGCCTCGCGCTGAACGCTCGGCTAAAGCGGTTTTCGATTCGATGTAGCGCGAAGGCTTCAGCCGAGCGGCAGCCAACTGAGCATCAGCGCCCAGTCTTGCGACCGCGGCGCCGCGGCAATATGATGCGCGTATGTCAGACGCTCATATTTGGTGAGTGGGTGAAGTCGGATTTGGTGAGTCGAGCTCACCGAATCACCGACTCACCCACTCACCGAATCTCAAGGGAGTCCACCCCCATGAAGGTCTACGACGCCGCCAGCATCAGAAATGTCGCGCTCGTCGGTCACAGCGCGGCCGGCAAAACGCAACTCGCCTCCGCCATCCTGTCCGACGCCGGCGCCATCAACCGCTTCGGCACCGTGGACGAAGGCACGACCGTCACCGACTTCGACGAAGAAGAGATCGCGCGTAAGCACACACTCTCCGCGAGTCTGGCGTACGCCGAGTGGAACCGCCAGAAGATCAATCTTATCGACACGCCCGGCATGGGCAACTTCTACAGCGACGCGCGCGCCGCGCTCCAGGTGGCCGACGCCGCGCTCCTCGTCGTGGACGCCGTGGCCGGCGTGATGGTGCAGACGGAAAAAGTGTGGGCGGCCGCCGAGGAGCTGGGCCTGCCGCGCGTGATCGTGCTCAACCGGCTCGACCGCGATCGCGCCAGCCTCGATCGCGCGCTGCAGTCGCTGCGCGACGTCTGCGACCGCGCGGTGATGCCGATCCAGTTGCCGATCGGCGAGGAAAAAGCGTTTGCGGGTGTCGTGGATCTGATCGTCCGAAAGGCGTTCCGGTTCAAGACCGACGGCAGCGGCGCGTTCGAGGAATCGGCGGTGCCGGGCGACATGACCGCCGCGGTGGACGCCGCACGCGATGCCCTCATCGAGATGGTGGCAGAAGCCGACGAACAGCTGATGGAAAAGTTTTTCGAGGCCGGCACGCTCACCGACGACGAGCTCGTCGCGGGGCTGCGCACCGCGACGCTGGCCGGAAAGCTGTTTCCGCTCGTGTGCACCTCGGCGCTGGTCAATATCGGCATCCCGCAGCTGCTCGACGCGATCGTCGCGTACCTGCCATCGCCGGCGGACCGTCCGTATGCCGGCGTCGCCAAGGACGGGAACCGCATGCTGCGCCCCGCCGACGAGAAGGCTCCGGCCGAAGCATTCGTCTGGAAGACGATCGCGGATCCCTTTGCCGGACGGATCACCCTGTTCCGCGTCGTGTCGGGCTCGATCAAAGCGGACTCGACGGTCCTGAACAAGACGCGGGAAACACAGGAGCGGTTCGGGCACGTCACCCTGCTCCAGGGCAAGACGCAGACGAACGTGTCGGAGCTGAAGGCCGGCGATCTCGGCGCAGTGGCCAAGCTGAAGGACACGGTGACCAACGACACGCTGGGCGATCGCGCCGACGGGGTGACGTTTCCCCCGGTGAAGTTTCCCGAACCGGTTCTCGCGTACGCGATCGAGCCGAAGACCCGCGGCGACGAGGACAAGATCAGCACGTCGATGCACCGGCTGGAGGAGGAGGACCCGTCGATCCGCTACAGCCGCGATCCGCAGACGAAGGAGCTGCTGCTCGCAGGCCAGGGCCAGCTGCACATCGAAGTGACGGTGGCGAAGCTGAAGCGGCGCTTCGCCGTGGACGTGCTGCTGAAGCCGCCGCGCATTCCCTACCGCGAAACGATCAAGGCCTCGACCGAAGCACACGGGCGCCACAAGAAGCAGACGGGTGGACACGGCCAGTTCGGCGACTGCAAGATCCGCGTCGAGCCGCTGCAGCGCGGCGCCGACTTCGAGTTCGTCGACGATATTTTCGGCGGCTCCATTCCGCGCCAGTTCGTGCCGGCCGTCGAGAAGGGCATTCAGGACGCGCGGACGCGCGGCTGCCTGGCCGGCTACCCGATGGTGGACTTCCGCGTGACGGTCTACGACGGCTCGTACCACGACGTGGACTCGAACGAGCTGTCGTTCAAGCTCGCCGGCTCCCTCGCCTTCAAGGACGCGATGACACGCGCGCGGCCGACGATCCTGGAGCCGGTCATGAACGTCGAGGTGTACGCGCCGTCCGACTTCGCGGGCGATTTGATGGGCGACCTCAACAGCCGCCGCGGGCGCATCGCCGGCATGGACACACGTGCGTCGACGACCGTGATCAAGGCGCAGGTGCCGATGTCCGAGATGCTCACGTACGAGCAGCACCTCACGTCAGCCACCGGCGGCCGCGGGTCGTACCACATGGAGTACTCGCACTACGACGAGGTGCCCGCGCACCTGCAGGCGAAGATTATCGCGGCGGCGAAGGCCGAGCGCGCAGGTGTCGAGGTCGAAGAGGTCTAGATTTTCGCCACGGAGGCACCGCGTCACCGAGCAGAACGGCTGCTCCCGTCGTGTCACTCGGCGCCAGCATTCGTTCGTGCTTCCGTCGGTCATGCGAGCGCACGGGACGGCCGGCAAAGCCGGCCGTCGTGCGGCCTGTCACTCTCAGCGCCTCCGTGACTCGGTGGCGATAACTCGTCCCGGTCAGCGTCCGCCGATCCGCACGGCGTCGCCGGCGACCCGTCCGCTCATCCGGTAGGTGCCGTCGACATCCACGAGGATCTCCGCGGCGTGGCTGGCATCCAGCGGGTCCGCGCGATCCACGATCACCGTCACCGATCGCTCGGGGCCGCGTGCGGCCGTCCGCCCCGTGCCCGTGAAGCTGGCCCATCCCTCCGCGCTCTGCAGCACGCCGAACCCGGCCATCCGCAAGTGCATGCCCGCTTGCGCGTCGTCGAGCCGCAGGATGCCGGAGGCAGTGCGCGCGCCCGCCTTCTGCGAGACGCTCAAGGAGATGCGTCCGGTGGCGAGCGATCCGCTGAACGCGACGCTGCGTTCGCGATCGAGCGACAGCGGACGGCTTGGCATGTGCGCGGTGCGCGTGAGCGCGCGACCGCCGCGCACGCCGGTGGGCGTACCGTCCCGAAGAGCGATCTGCCCGTTGACGATCACGTCGCGAATGCCGTCCGAGAGCCGCGCCGGCTCGTCGTATGTCGCGTGATCGATCACGGTGAGCGGATCGAAGATCGTGACGTCGGCGGCCATGCCGGCCGCCAGAATCCCGCGATCGATCGCGCCGATCGTGCTCGCGGGCAGCGCGGTCATCTTGCGGACGGCGTCCTCCCAGGTCAGCGCCTGCGTCTCGCGGACGTACCGGCCGAGTACGCGGGGGAACGTGCCGTAGTATCTCGGGTGGGTCCGCGTGGCCAGCGACGCGCCGCAGTCGCACGCGATCGCGGTCGCCGGATGCTGCAGCACCTCGACCAGATCGGCCTCCGAGCCGAACCGCAGAATCGCGCTCAGGTTTCCGCCCTCGAGGAGGCGGACGATCGTTTCTCCCGCGGACGTGCGCTGCTCGCGCATCACGTCGACGAGCTGCTGCCGGGGCGCCGGCAGGTAGACGCCGTCCGCCCCGTTGAAGCGCGCGTTGAGCGCCTCTTCGGCCTCCGCGATGATCCGGGCGCGCTGCGGCGGATCGGCGAACCGCGTCAGCATCGCGTCGCGTCCCCCTTCCTGCGCCCACGCCGGAATGATCAGCGCGTCGAGCGAGGTCTGGCCCGCGAGATAGGGATAGGCATCGGCCGCCGTGGTGTATCCGCGCGCGTCCGCAGCTCTCATCGAAGCGAGCACCTCCGGCGCGCGCCCCTGCTCGCGGCCCTGCACCTTCATATGGGTCACGACCGGCATGAGGCCGGCCTGCTCGCCGATCGCGATCGTTTCGGCGATGCCTGCCCGCGAGCTGTAGCCCCCTTCGGGCGTGAGCCGGTCGTGGTTCGGAAAATTCGTGCGCCACGGCGCTGCCACGCTGACGACCTGCACGACCTCGTCGGTCGTCGCAAAGTACGCCGGTTTGTAGTCCAGCCCGGCGGAGACGCCCCACGCGCCAGCCGCGAGGCTCTCGCGAAGCATCGTCCGCATGCGATCAATCTGAGCGGCGGTCGGCCGGCGATCAGAGGCGCCGACAACGGCCGCCCAAGCGCTGTTGAACCCGGCATAGGCGCCGACGTTCACCGCGAGGCCGCCGGCCGCCAACGCCGACAATTGCTCCTCGAGTGCCGTCGGGCCGCCGCCATCGGCATTCAGGATTTCCGTCGTGACGCCCTGCGTCAGCATGTTCGCCGCCGTCGGCAACGCGGCTGCGACGGCGTGGCTGTGGATGTTGATGAAGCCCGGCGCGACGAAGAGGCCTGTGGCGTCAATGTCGATCGGCGCGCGGCTGCGTGAGAGGTCGCCGATCGCACCGATGCGGTCGCCGCGGATCCCGACGTCGCCGCTGTAGCGCGGCAGCCCTGTGCCATCCACGATCGTGCCGTGCCGGAGGATGACGTCGAAGGTCTGGCGGGGACGCGGCCCCTGCGCCTCGACGGCCGCCACGGCGATCACCACACCGAGCCATGCGAGCTTCATCTGCATCACTGGCGAAACTATAGCGCTGCCTGGACGTCCGGCTGAAAGCTTGGCGGTGTAAAAAGAAAAGCCCCGGTCGGTGTCTCCACCGCCGGGGCTAATCTGCGAATCAGCAATTTGTAATGTGCAATTTGCAATGAGCAATTTGCAATTTGTCTAGCTTCCGCCGGCTTTCCTCGGCGTCGTCGACTTGCGGGAGACGCCCTTGGACGGCTTGGCTTGCACCTTCTTGTTCTCCTCGTCGCCCTTCTTCGTCCCGCGCAGCCGCTCGGCCGCGGCGCGGAGCCGGTCGCCAACGCCCTTGGTCTTCGGCTTGGCCGGCCCGGTCTTCGCGTCGGCTTCTGCCGCCGCGCGCGGGTTGTACTCGCTGCCGACCAGTTCGACCTGGGCGACCTCCGCGCTGTCGCCCTTGCGGTAGCCCACGCGCAGCAGGCGCGTGTAACCGCCCGCCCGATCGGCGAAGCGCGGCGCGATGGTGTCGAACAGCTTGGTGACGATGGCGCGATCCTGCACGTCGCGCATGACGAGCCGGCGCGCGTTGAGCTCCTTGGCGTCGGCGGCGCCGGCGGCGACCCCTCGCTTCGCGATGGTGATCAGCCGTTCGACGTATGGCCGCAGCTCCTTGGCTCGCGGTACCGTCGTCGTCAGGTGCTCGTGGCGAAGCAGGGCGGTCGCCTGGTTGCGGAGCATCGAAATCCGATGCTCGGTGACGCGCCCCAGCTTGCGGTGTGCTACTCGGTGTCTCATGATGATTGTTCTCAGGGGCTCGAGGCAGGCGTCTGGAGGCTGGGCCGGGTTGTCCCGCTCACCCACCTCGCAGCCTCCAGCCTCCGGCCTCTAGTCCCTAACCTCTATTCCTGTGACGCCGATGCGGGCTGATCGACACGCATGCCGAGCCCCAGCCCCATCGTGTGCAGGATTTCCTTGATCTCGTTCAGGCTCTTGCGCCCGAAGTTCTTCGTCTTGAGCATCTCGGGCTCGGTCTTGGCCACGAGCTCGCGAATCGTCCGGATGTTCGCGTTCTTCAGGCAGTTGTACGACCGGACCGACAGCTCCAGCTCCTCGACGCTCTTGTCGAGGTTCTCGTTGCTGACGCCGCTGCGCGGCTGTTCCGCCGACGCCTCGCCGAGCTGCTCGGCGCCTTCTTCGAGGTTGATGAAGATGTTCAGGTGATCGCGCACGAGCTTCGCCGCCAGCGAGACGGCGTCGCGCGGGTTGATCGAGCCGTTGGTCCAGACGTCCACCGTCAGCTTGTCGTAGTCGGTGGTCTGGCCCAGGCGGGCCGCTTCGACGAGGTAGTTGACCTTCTTGACCGGCGAGTGGACCGAATCGATCGGAATCCAGCCGATGCCGAGATCCTCGTCGAAGTTCTTGTCGGCCGAGACGTAGCCGCGGCCGCGCTTCATGCGCATCTCCATGTGGAGCTTGCCGCCCTCGGAGACCGTCGCGATGTGCGCGTCGGGCTCGAGAATCTCGACGTCGCCGTCGGCCTGGATGTCGCGCGCCCGCACTTCGCCCGCCTTCTCGATGCGGATCGTCAGCGTCTTGGTGGCGTCGGTGTGCAGCTTCAGCGGAATCTGCTTCAGGTTGAGGATGATGTCGGTGGCGTCTTCGACCACGCCGGGAATCGGCGAGAACTCGTGCAGGACGCCGTCGATCTTCACCGCGGTGATCGCCGCGCCTTCGATCGACGAGAGCAGGACGCGCCGCAGCGCGTTGCCGATCGTCGTGCCGAAGCCGCGCTCGAACGGCTGCGCGTAGAACCGGCCGAATCGATCGGTGAGCGTCTCGCGCTCGAGCTCGAGCCGCTTGGGTCGTTGAAAACCTTTCCAGAGCATGATGCTGTCCCTTCGCTACGGGCCCGCAGACGGGCCTCCAGACCTGCCAGTGACCGCCGGCCTCCCGCCGCAGGTCTGTATAAGGCTGCGGGCCGGCGGATGCGAACGAAGAAATTGCTTATTTCGAGTACAGCTCCACGATGAGCTGTTCCTGCACGGGCAGGTTGATCTGCTCGCGCGTCGGGATCGACATGATCCGGCCGGTGATCGAGTTGGGATCGAAGGTGAGCCACTCAGGAATCCCGCGCCCCTTCACCTCTTCGATCGCGTGCTCGATCGTCGGGTTCTTCTGCGTGCGTCCCAGCACGGTGATGACGTCCCCCTGCTTGACGGAGAACGACGGGATGTCGACCTTCTTGCCGTTCACCAGGAAATGCCCGTGCCGCACCAGCTGACGTGCCTGGGGCCGCGACGTCGAGAGACCGAGGCGGTAGATCACGTTGTCGAGCCGGCGCTCCAGCAGCTGGAGCAGCGTGACGCCTGTGATCCCGCGGGAGCGCTCCGCCTCTTCGAAGTACCCGCGGAACTGATCCTCGAGCACGCCGTACGTGCGCTTCACCTTCTGCTTCTCGCGCAGCTGCAGGCCGTAGCCGGCAATCTTCGCCTTCCGCGTCTTGCCGTGCTGGCCGGGCGGGAAATTGCGCTTCTCGATCGCGCACTTTTCCGTGTAGCACCGCTCGCCCTTGAGGAACAGCTTCATCCCTTCGCGGCGGCAGAGGCGGCAGACCGGTCCGATGTAACGAGCCATTCAAAATCCTCTCAGCAATTTGGGGATTTGAGAATGTGAGGATTCGAGGAGGTTGCCGAGCGCCTCCATCAACCCTTCGATCCGCAAATCCCCCCCTTACTCAAATCCCAAAATCCCCAAATCCTCAGATCCCCAAATCCTCAAATCCTCAAATTCTCAAATTCTCAGATTCTCAGATTCTCGAGTTAGACCCGTCTTCGCTTCGGCGGCCGGCATCCGTTGTGCGGAATCGGCGTCACGTCGCGGATCGACTTCACTTCGATGCCGACGGTCTGCAGCGCGCGGATGGCCGATTCGCGGCCGGAGCCCGGGCCTTTCACGCGCACGTCCAGCGACCGCATGCCGACGGCCTTCGCTGCGTTGCCGGCGTTCAGGGCCGCCTGGGTCGCCGCAAACGGCGTCCCCTTGCGCGATCCCTTGAAGCCGATCCCGCCGGCGCTCGACCAGGCCACCACGTTGCCGTCCGTGTCGGTGATCGTCACGGTCGTGTTGTTGAACGACGCATGGATGTGCGCCAGCCCGTGATGCACGATGCGCTTTTCGCCGCGCTTCTTGAACGTCTTCTTCCGCTTGCCCGCCGCCCCCTCTTTCTTCTCGCTCTTCTCGGGGACCGCCGACGCGTCGACCGCTTGATCTTTAGCCATGACTCCTAGACCGTCTTCTTCTTCGCGATGGCGCCCTTGCGCGGGCCCTTGCGGGTGCGGGCGTTGGTACGCGTCCGCTGACCGTGGACCGGCAGGTTGCGCCGGTGACGCATGCCGCGATAGCAGCCGATTTCCATCAGCCGCTTGATGTTCATGGAAATCTCCTTGCGGAGATCGCCTTCCACGCCGCCCTGGTCCTCGAGCACCTTGCTGATCTTCCGCACGTCGTCTTCCGAGAGGTCCT
>DATATJ010000305.1:0-4538 GCA_036268855.1 Vicinamibacterales bacterium | reverse complement strand
GTGCAGCACCCGGCGGTTCACCGGATTGTCGTCGACGATGAGCGCCGGGAGGCTGGTGAGGTCGACCTCGATCGTCTCAGGACGCGCGTCGGAGACGCCGAGCGTCGTCGTGAAATGGAAGGTGCTGCCTTCGTGCGGCGAGCTCTCGAGCCAGATGCGTCCGCCCATCAGTTGCACGAGCGTGGACGAAATGGCGAGGCCGAGGCCGGTGCCGCCGAATCGCCGCGTCGTCGAGCCGTCGGCCTGCTTGAAGGGCTGGAAGATCTGCTCCTGCTTGTCGGCGGGAATGCCGATGCCGCTGTCGCTGACGAAATAGTGCAGCCGCATCTCGCCGCTCTGCAGGGCCTCGGTTTCGACCTGGACGAGAATCTGACCGCGCTCCGTGAACTTGATCGCGTTGCCGACCAGATTGACGAGCACCTGCCGCAGGCGGCCCGGATCGCCGACGGCGACACTCGGCACGTCGGGGAGCACGTGGCAGATCAGCTCGATGCCCTTTTGCTCGGCGCGCAGCGCGAGCGGCTTCAGCAGCTCCGCGACGTGGTCGCGCACGCTGAAGGGCAGCTGCTCCAGCTCCAGCTTGTGCATCTCGATCTTGGAGAAATCGAGGATGTCGTTGAGGATGGCCAGGAGTGCGTCGGCCGACGCCTTGACCATCGAGAGATACTCACGCTGCTCGCCGGTGAGCTGCGTGTCGAGCGCAAGCTCGGTCATGCCGATGATGCCGTTCATCGGCGTGCGGATCTCGTGGCTCATGTTGGCGAGGAACTCGCTCTTCGCGCGGTTCGCATCCTCGGCGATATGCGTGGCGTCCGCCAGCTCCGTGGTGCGCTCCCGCACCTTGCGATCGAGGTCCTGCGTCAGCGCCGTGAGATCGTGGTTCAGCCGTTCGCGCTGCGACAGCGACTGCTCGAGCTGGTGGTAGGAGTTGGCCAGCCGCGTCTGCATCGTGTTGAAATCCTCGAGCAGGTCGGCGATCTCCGCCGGCGGGTCGAGGTCGAGCGCCGCCAGCGCGGGCGTCCCGTTCGCGGAGACGCGGCGCACGATCGAGACCAACTCCTCGAGCGGACGCGTGACCGCTCCGGAGAAGCCACGCGCGCCGAGCACCGCGCCGGCCAGCGCCAGCAGCATCAGCATGAGCGTCAACGCGTAATAGCTCGTCGTCTGCACGCGCATGTTGACGAGCGGCTGCTCGACGAACACCTTCCAGCCCACGCCGATCGCGCCGACCGAGGCGAGCTGCGCCGTCCGGGCGCCGTCGGTGCCCTGTCGCGTGTACCGGAAGAGACCGTCGTCGGCGGCGGCGCTCGCCAGGACGATCGGCTCCTGCGCGAGGTTCTGCAGGGCGGCAAAGCCCGAACTCGCGCTCGCATAGATCACGCGATTGTGCTGGTCGGCGATCGTGATCGTCGCGCCGGGCAGCGTGCGGTACTCCTCGAGGAATTTCCGGAACTTCGACAGGTTGAGCGATCCGCCGACCACGCCGTCGGGCTCGCCGTTAGCGTCGAGAATCGGGACCGCAATGGTCACGATCGGCTGATGCGACAGGCGGCCGATGATGACGTCGGAAATCGCCGGGTTCCCGGTCCGCACCGCCTCGATGAAGTACTGCCGATCGCGGACCGGGTTGATCGGCCTGCCGGCCGGCTGCGGCGGCACGATCTGCTGCACGATGCCGTCCCGGTCGGCGATGAACGTGGTGACGAACCCGTCGTAGATGGTGCGATTCCGGCCGATCAGCTGCTGCCGCCTGGCCGGATCGGCGCCGACATGCGCGGCCGCCATCGCCAGCGCCTGCACCGCGCGCACGTGCGTGTTGATGTAGCCATCGATGTGATCGCCCATCGCGGTGACCGCTTCGTGCAGCCGCGCCGCGCCGTCGGTTTGCTGCCGGCTGGCGAACAGCTCCCCGTTGACGGCGCTCAACAGCAGCACCGGCAGGATCGCCACCAGGATGAACACGTGAAACGCGTACGCGCGCAGGCGCGGTGCGTCGTCTTCGGGGGCGCGCCGCTGTGACGCCGTGGCGACGACCGCCACGAGCTCGGCCATTACGACCGCCACCATCCCGTTCAAGAGACGCTGAAGCGCGAGCGGGCCGATCATCGATCCCATGGAGCCGACGCCGAACCAGTCGGGCTCGTACGCCATCGCGCCGGCGACCAGAGTCCAGACGATCGCCCCCACGGTCAACGACGAGCGGCCGCGTCGCGCGAACGCGCCGACCGCCAGCCCCTCTGCGCCGAGGATGATCAGGAACACCGGGGAGACGCGCGCAAACGGGAGCGCGCCGAGCAGGGCGGCGATGCCGCCGAACGCGGGGCCGTAGAGAATTGCCAGCGGCAGCGTCAGGACGCGGCCGGGCAACAGCCGCATCGTCGGCGGAAAGACGTTCAGCGCCGCGCCTGCGGCACCGGCGGCCAGGGCGAGCGCGAGTTGCTGCAGGAGCTGGCGTCGTTTCATGTGCGTCGGTGCAATGCGGGGCACCGGTCCCCCGCGGGCGCGGTGCACCTTCCATTCCATCGGGATATCGGCACGACGATCCCGTTTGCTGCAGCTTTCCGGCGAGGAGCGCTGGCGATCGTGCGTGTGAGTCGTTTCCGCACACTTCGAGTGTGCGGCTGCGCACGGTGCAGGCCGATCATGGAAAATATCGGCAAAGATTCCGAGCGAATAGGAGAAACGCCGTGGCAGCCGCTTTGCTCGACTGTTCGAACATGCGAGTCGTGATCGCCGACGATGACCGTGTGGCTGCGGAGATTCTCGCGCGGACATTGCGCCGGTGGGAGTTCACGCCGATCGTGACGTCGAACGGCGCCGAAGCGTGGGAACAGCTGCGCACCGGCGCGGGGCCGACGCTGGCGATTCTCGATTGGATGATGCCGGAGGTGGACGGCCCCGAAGTCTGCCGGCTCGTCCGGCGCGAGTTGCCGCTCGCCAACATGTATTTGATTCTCGTCACCGCGCGCGAAACCCGCAGCGACGTCGTCGCCGGCCTCGACGCTGGAGCCGACGACTACGTGATCAAGCCGTTCGACGCCGAGGAACTGCGCGCGCGCATCGCGGTCGGCATGCGCGTGCTGACGCTGCAGGAGCGGCTGGCCGAGCGGGTCAACGAGTTGCAGGCGGCGCTGTCGAACGTGAAAGAGCTGCACGGGCTCCTGCCGATCTGCAGTTATTGCAAGCGCATCCGTGGCGACGATCAGTACTGGCAGCAGGTCGAAGGGTACATCGCCGAGCATTCGAAGGCGCAGTTCAGCCACGGCATCTGCCCGACGTGCTACATCGCGGTCAGCGCGGAGATCGACGAAGCCGCCGCGAAGCGTGCCGCCGCGCGGACCTGATCAGGCGCCGGCGGGCTGCCGGCTTCGATTCCTATAGGAAACCGTCCCCCGTGCGGAGCCCCGTCCCCCATGCGGAGCCCCATCCCCCGTGCGGAGCCCCGTCCTCCGTACCGAGCCCCGTCCCCTGTACCGAGCCCCGTCCCCTCTTGCCCTCCACGGCTTGCGGCGAGGACATCAATCCGGCAGGCGCGCCGGCGATCCGCGGCCGGCACGGTGCGCAGTACGTCGAATAGCGACGCCGACACGTTGGAGCCTGAGATCTGCTCGGGATCGCCGAGGCCGGTCAAGAAGGTTTCGTGGTTGCGCGCGGCAATGATGTCGAAGACGCTGTTTTGCGCGGACCAGTCCAGATATGTCGGGAAACGACACCGACATCTGGTCCGACTGCGGCGATCGCTCGTTGATCACGACGAGACGGTCGGGGGCGTCGTAGGGTAAGGGACGCAACAGCACAGCGTCCACGATGCTGAAGATGACGTGTTGACGCCGATGCCGACGGCGACCGCCACGCCTGGCGTACGACGAAGCGCGTACGAGACGCCCTGGCGCATGGCTCCTCTGATGGCGAAGGGAATGTCCGCCGCCTCGTGCGCACGGCGGCGGACCCGGCTCGGCGTGGTTTATGGCTTCATGCCCTTGCCGCTGATCTGGAGATCGAAACCGTCGGGGTCTTTGACGTGGAAGCTGTTGTCGGTGTCTGGGCGCGCGTCAAGCCCGCGACGCTCGAGCTCGGCTTTCACCTTGTCCTTGTCCCAGTGGTCGATCGTGTACGCAATGTGATCGACCTTGGGGGCGGTGCCTGGCTCGCGCGCGTTTCGCGGGAGGAGCCAGGTGCCGTGATTTCCGAAAGAGAGGTAGGCCTGCTTGCCATCGTCGTGGGAGACCTTCATGCCGAGGAGGTCGGCGTAGAAATCGCGCGTCTTCTTATAGTCGGCCACTTGATACGAGATGTGATTGACGGCGAGGGCCTTGAAGCCTTGCCCATCGGCGACGGCCGCCGCGACGGGGGCGGCGCCTACGGCTGATGCGGCGGTGGCGGTCAGCGCGAGACTCTGGATGAGTTGGCGCCGGGTCATCTTGCCGTGTTCGAAATCGGTGAGCAGATTCGAAATGATATGTTCCATCAAGGCCTCCAGGAATAGGTGCGGAGAGAGCATACACCTCGCATACGGAGATACGGGGGACGGGTCTCAG
>DATATJ010000304.1:0-2328 GCA_036268855.1 Vicinamibacterales bacterium | reverse complement strand
CGCCTTCTTCACTTTCTGCGACGCAGCGTACAACGTCGGACGATCCGGCGACTGCATCGAGTACTGATACAGGCTCTTGCTGACCTGGCCACCGATGCGCACCGTCGGCGGATTCTGCAGGTACACCTGCATGCCGGCGATGCGGTCGAGCTCCGGCCGCAGCTTCTCGATGATGTCGTTGGCCAGTTCGCTGCGCTCGTTGCGCGGCTTCAGGTGCACGACGATCTGTCCGAGGTTCGGGCCGCCCAGCGTGTTTGCCGCGCTGCCGCCGATCGTCGAAACGAGGCCGGCCACGTTCGGGTTGTGGCTGATCACGTCGGCGACCTTGCCCTGGTATTCCACGAGCTTGTCGTACGCGGTCCCCTGCGCCGCTTCGGTCGTGACGGCAATCTGGTCCGTGTCCTGGTCGGGGATGAAGCCTTTCGGCACGAGGATGAAGAGCCCCACCGTCATCAGCAGCACGACCAGGAAGGCGACCATCGTCGTGGCGCGGCGCTGGAGCACGACTTTCAGCGTCCGGTCGTAGCCGCGCAGCAGGCTGTCGAACGCGTGCTCGGTGATCTCGCCGAAGCGCGACATCTTCTCCTTGTGGCCAGGGGTACCCGCCGGCTTGTGCTTGAGGAACCGGCTGCACAGCATCGGCGTCAGGGTGACCGAGACGACGCCCGAGATCAGAATCGCAACGCAGATCGTGACCGAGAATTCGCGGAACAGGCGGCCCAGCACGCCGCCCATGAAGAGGACGGGAATGAAGACGGCGGCGAGCGACAGCGTCATCGACACGATCGTGAAGCCGATCTCGCGGGAGCCGACGAGCGACGCCGTGAGCGGATCCTCGCCCATCTCGACGTGACGATAGATGTTCTCCAGCATCACGATGGCGTCGTCCACGACGAAGCCGACGGAGAGAATCAGCGCCATCATCGACAGGTTGTCGAGGCTGTAGCCGAGCATGTACATCACGGCGAACGTGCCGATGATCGAGAACGGGAGCGCGAGACTGGGGATGACCGTCGCCCACACGTTCCGGAGGAACACGTAGATCACCATGATCACGAGCGCCAGCGTCAGCCCCATCGTGAACTGCACGTCGCGGTACGATTCGCGGATCGTGTCGGAACGGTCGTAGAGGACGTCCATGTGGACGCTCGGCGGCAGCTCCACCTTGAACTGCGGGAGCAGCGCCTTCACCGCGTCCGCGACAGCGATGGTGTTCGTGCCCGGCTGGCGCTGGATGCCGAGGGTGATGGCGCGCTGCGGCTCGCCGCCGCCCTGGTTGTAGAACCACGAAGCGGTGCGCTGATCCTCCACGCCGTCGATGACCGTGCCGAGCTCGGCGAGCCGCACCGGCGCGCCGTTGCGGTACGAGACGATCATGTCCTTGTACTGGTCGGCGTTCATCAGCTGACCGGTCGCCTGCAGCGTGAACGCCTTGTGCTGGCCGATGATCGAGCCGGTCGGCGTGTTGACGTTCCAGTTCTTCAGCCCGGTCTCGACCTCGTTGATGCCGATCTGGCGCGAGGCGAGCGCGTGCGGATCGAGCTGGACGTGCACGGCGTACTTCTGGCTGCCGAGGACCTGCACCTGCGCCACGCCGCTGATCATCGAGATGCGCTGGGCGATTCGCGTCTCCGCGTATTCGTCCAGCGTCCACGGCGGCACCGTGGTGGAGGTGATCACCAGATACAGAATCGGCTGGTCCGCCGGGTTCACTTTCGTGAAGGTGGGCGGCGTCGGCATGCCCTGCGGCAGGAGGCGCGCCGCCTGCGTAATCGCCGCCTGGACGTCCACCGCCGCGCCATCGAGGCTGCGGTTCAGGTCGAACTCCAGCGTCACCTGCGTGGATCCGAGCGAGTTCACCGACGTCATCGACTCGAGGCCCGCGATCATCGAGAACTGATTCTCGAGCGGCGTCGCCACCGAGGCGCCCATCGTCTCCGGGCTCGCGCCGGGCAACTCCGCCGTGACGAGCAGCGTCGGGAAATCCACGTTCGGCAGGTCGCTCACCGGGAGCGAGCGATACGCGACGAGGCCGAACAGCGCGATCGCCGCCATCAGGAGGCTCGTCGCGATCGGACGTTTGATGAACCCTTCAGAGATATTCACGGAGATCCTTTTTGACCCGTTCGCTCGGCTGAAGCCTTCGCGCTACTTACTGACTTTGCTCGGCCAACGTTTCGCGCTCGACCGACCTTGTAGCGCGAAGGCTTCCCGAGCGCTCACGCCGTCGCCGGACTCGTCACTGCGATCTTGCGCGTCTTGAACGCGGTCGCCATGTACGTGTAGACGACCGGCGTCAGATAGAGCGTGATGAGCTGCGACACCATC
>DATATJ010000303.1:0-5124 GCA_036268855.1 Vicinamibacterales bacterium | reverse complement strand
TGCCGCACGGGACCGCACACCGGGCGGTCGCCGAACGACAAGCTCACCGTCCGCGAATCGTCGAGCGAATCCGACATCGCGTGGGGAAAGGTCAACAAGCCGATGGATCCGGCGCAGTTCGACACGCTGCACCGCGATCTCGTCGCGTCCCTGGCGGGCAAAGAGCTCTTCGTCCTCGACTGCTACGCCGGCGCCGATCCCGCCTACCGCCTGCCGGTGCGCGTCATCAACGAGCTGGCCTGGCACAATCTGTTCTGCCGCAACCTGTTCATCGACGATCCGCGCGCGGAAGCGGACGCCGCGCCGCAGTTCACGATCATCGACTCGCCGAGCTTTAAAGCGGATCCGGCGCGCCACGGCACCAATTCCGAAGTCTTCATCGTCGTCAACTTCGCCCGGAAGATGGTGTTGATCGGCGGCACCAGCTATGCCGGCGAGATGAAGAAGTCGATCTTCGGCGTCCTGAACTACGTGCTGCCGATGCGGGGTGTGCTCTCGATGCACTGCTCCGCGAATATCGGCGCGGCGGGCGACACCGCGCTCTTCTTCGGCTTGTCCGGCACGGGCAAGACCACGCTCTCGAGCGATCCGGATCGCCTCCTGATCGGCGACGACGAGCATGGCTGGAGCGACCGCGGCATCTTCAACTTCGAAGGCGGCTGCTATGCCAAGACGATCCGGTTGTCGGCCGAGGCCGAGCCGCAGATCTTCTCGACGACGCGCCGGTTCGGGACGGTGCTCGAGAACGTGGTCGTCGATCCCGAGACGCGCGCGCTCAACCTGGACGACGACCGGTTCACGGAAAATACACGCGCGGCGTACCCGATCAACTTCATCGACAACGCCGTGCCGTCCGGGCAGGGCGGGCACCCGAAGCACGTCGTGATGCTCACCGCGGACGCCTTCGGCGTGCTGCCGCCGATCTCGCGGCTGACGGCCGACGGCGCGATGTATCACTTCCTCTCTGGCTACACGGCCAAGGTCGCCGGGACCGAGAAAGGCGTCACCGAGCCGAAAGCCACCTTCAGCACGTGCTTCGGCGCGCCGTTCCTGCCGCTGGCGCCGGGCCGGTATGCGACGATGCTCGGCGAGAAAATCGCGAAGCACCAGTCGCGTGTGTGGCTGGTCAACACCGGCTGGACCGGCGGTCCGTTCGGGACCGGCAAGCGCATGAAGATCGCGTACACGCGCGCGATGGTCCGCGCCATCCTGTCGGGCGCCCTCGACGACGTCACGTACCAGCGCGATGCGAAGTTCAACCTCGACGTGCCGGTCAGCTGTCCCGAGGTGCCGGCCGAAGTCCTGAACCCGCGCAACACCTGGGCGGACGGCGCGGCGTACGATCAGCAGGCCAACAAGCTCGCGCAGATGTTCGCCGACAATTTCAAGGCGTTCGAGGCGAGCGTGTCGGCGGCGGTGCGCGCGGCCGGTCCCAAGGTGTAGCGCCCGGAATCTGCCGATTTGATGGTCGCGTTTGAACCGGTCATCGGGCTCGAGATCCATGCGCAGCTCCTGACGGCGTCGAAGATCTTTTGCGGCTCCAGCACGGCGTTCGGGGCGCCGCCGAACACGCACGTCTGTCCCGTGTGTCTCGGCCTGCCCGGCGCCCTGCCCGTGCTGAATCGTGCGGCGGTTGACCACGCGATCCGAGCGGCGCTGGCGCTCGGCTGCACGATCCAGGCGACCTCGATATTCGCGCGCAAGAACTACTTCTATCCCGACCTGCCGAAGGGCTATCAGATCTCGCAATACGAATTGCCGATCGCCACCGGCGGCGTCCTCGAATACGTCGCCGGCGGTCAGGCGGTGCGTGTCGGCATTACGCGCGTGCACATGGAAGAGGACGCGGGCAAGTCGATCCACGACGGATTCGCCGATTCGGATCGCAAGACCTACGTGGACTACAACCGCAGCGGCGTGCCGCTCATCGAAATCGTCACCGAGCCGGATCTCCGGTCGGCTGGCGCGGCGGCCGAATTCTTCTCCCGCCTGCGCGCGATTCTCGTGTGGCTCGGGGTGAACGACGGCAACATGGAAGAGGGCAGCCTGCGCTGCGACGCCAACGTGTCGGTGCGCGCGCAGGGCGCCGGGACGCTCGGCACCAAGGTGGAGGTCAAGAACCTCAACTCGTTCCGGTTCCTGCAGAAGGCGCTCGAATACGAGATCGCCCGGCAGATCGACGTGGTGTCGGCCGGCGGACGCGTCGTGCAGGAGACACGGCTCTTCGATGCCGCGGCGGGGCACACGGTCTCCATGCGCAGCAAGGAAGAAGCGCACGACTATCGCTATTTCCCCGATCCCGACCTGCCGCCCGTCTTCGCGCCGGCCGAGCGCGTCCAGCGCATCCGCGACGCCATGCCGGAGCTCCCCGAGGCTCGCCGCCGGCGGTTCGTCGAAGCGTACGGTCTGCCCGACTACGACGCCGCGCAGCTGACGCAGAGCCGTCCGCTCGCCGAGTATTTCGAGGCGGCCGTTGCCGCCGGTGCGCCGCCGAAACTGGCCGCCAACTGGATCATGGGCGATCTGGCGCGGCTGGTGAAAGCGATCGACGCCGACATCGCGTCGTCTCCCGTATCCTCGTCGGGGCTTGCCGGGCTGATCGGTCTGATCGAGCGCGGCGCGATCAGTGGATCGATCGCCAAGCACGTGCTCGAGCGCATGGTCGCCACGGGCCAACCGGCCGGGGCGATCGTGGCGGCCGAGGGGCTCACGCAGATCGACGACGAGTCGCAGATCGTGGCGCTGATCGCGGAGGTCCTGGCGCGCAACGCGGACGCCGTGGAGCAGTTCCGCGCCGGCAAGGCGACGACCTTCGGCTTCCTCGTCGGTCAGGTGATGAAAGCGGCGAGAGGAAAGGCCAATCCCACCCGGGTAAACGAGCTGCTCAAGAACGCGCTGGCCGTCGATCGAGCCTGAGCCCGCCGCGTCCCGTGTTATGATGGAGGCTCCTTCTCGACAAATTCACATCGCGTTCAGGGCCGTGGGTGCACAGGCAGCGTGATAGAGACCTATCACCTCTCAAAGCTCTACAACCGTGGCGTCTATGCGCTGCGCGATCTGTCGCTGACGATCGACAAAGGCGAGTTTCTCTTCCTCACTGGCCCCAGCGGAGCCGGGAAATCGACCTTTCTCCGCCTGCTGCTCCGGCAGGATTCACCGAGCGAAGGCAGCCTCACCGTCGGGGGACGCGACCTCGGCACGCTCGGCAAATCGCAAATCCAGGCGTATCGTCGCACCGTCGGCTTCGTCTTTCAGGACTTCCGCCTGATCGAGCGCTTCAGCGTCTTTCAGAACGTCGCGTTTACGATGCGGGTGCTCGGCCTGCCGCTGGCATCGCAGCAGCGCAAGACGTTTCAAGTGCTGAAATGGGTCGGCTTGCAGCACCGGATGAACGCGCGGCCGGAAGAGCTGTCGGGCGGCGAGCAGCAGCGCGTGGCTATTGCCCGTGCGCTGGTCAACGAGCCACAGCTCATCCTGGCGGACGAGCCGACCGGCAATCTCGACCCTGACCTCTCGCTCGAGATCATGAACCTGTTTCGCGAGATCAACGCCCGCGGCACGACGGTCATCGTCGCCACGCACGATCGCGAGTTGATTCGCCGCGTCGGGCGCCGCTCCATCACGCTCGAGCAGGGCCGCCTCGTGGAAGTGGCCTGACCGATGCGCGCCCTGCGATACGCATTCGACGAAGCCATCGTCAGCCTGTGGCGTGGACGGCAGTCGGGGATCCTGTCCACGCTGACCATCGCGGTGGCGCTGTGCGTGCTCGGCGGGTTCCTCATCGTCACGACGAACCTCGAGCGTTTCGGATCGGAGCTGAGCGCTGCGGCGGAGATGTCGGTGTACCTGCAGGACGAGGTCACGCCGGCGCAGCGGACGGCGATTGAGGCCGTCCTCGCGCCCGGCGACGTCATCGAGGGGCGCGACTACTTCTCCAAGCCGGACGCGCTGCGGCGCTTCAAGCAGACGTTCAGCGACCTGGCGTCCACGATCGACGGGCTCGATCAGAATCCGCTGCCCGCGTCCTACGAAGTCCGCCTGCGCCCGACGCCGGCCGCGCGCGCGAGGCTGGACGATCTCGGCGCACGGCTCCGGGCGATGCCCGGCATCGCAGACGTGCGGTACGACCAGCAGTGGCTGTCGCGTCTGGTGAGCGGCATCAATGTCGTGCGTGGCGTCGGCGTCGTGCTCGCCTGTCTGCTCACGGTGGCGGCGGCGCTCACCGTGGCCAATGTCGTCCGGCTGGCGCTGTTCGCGCGCCGCGACGAGATCGAGATCATGCAGCTGGTCGGCGCGCCGTCGGTCTTCATCCGCGGGCCGTTCGTCATGGAGGGCGTGCTGCAGGGCGGGCTGGGCGCGCTCATTGCGCTGGTCGTGCTGGCGATCGCGTTCTTCGCGGTGAAGGCGCGTTACCTGACGCCGCTGGCGTCGGCGATGAACGTCTCCGGGGTCCTGTTTCTGTCGGCCCCGCTGGCCGTGGCGTTGGTCGCCGGGGGGATGGCGGTGGGGTGCATCGGGGGCCTGGTCGCGGCGAGCGGGCGAACCTGATTTGGCCACACGGTTTACATAATCTTGACACCCGTTTTCCGACAGCACTACACTGAAACAGCAGCAACCGACTCAATTTGAGGATCTGCATGCCACGCTTCGTGACCGATTCGAGGCCGATCAGCGCGCAGCACCCGCTCCGGGAGTTTTACCGGCAAGAGTTCGTCAAGCATCGCCGCTGTCTGCAGCAGCAGCGACCGTACTACTCCGAAACCGCCATCACCGACGTCGAAGCCGCCCTCACGAAAATCCTCGGACAACTCGATCAGCTCTGTAGCTGCGAAAACGCGAATCAGGTTGTCAGCTCACTCCTCAAGAAGTTCGACGTCGTGACCGGGCTTTCGGCCTGGTCGGATCCCAAGCACACCCACTGACCCGCGCGCTCCCCGATCTTCGAGTCGATCTCCTGGACATCGTCCGGGCGGGTATTGCTGCGGTCGACGCCGGCCGGCTTGTGGAAGGGTACCTGTACGGGGGACGGGTCTCCGTATCCGCTACGGACACCGGGCCGCTGTTTGCTTCGGAATCCGCGGCCCGGGACGTGTACACGACGGATACGGAGACCCGTCCCCCGTA
>DATATJ010000302.1:0-3307 GCA_036268855.1 Vicinamibacterales bacterium | reverse complement strand
GCCCGCAGAATCTTGTAGTACTCCTCGAGGAGCCGCGCCAGGGAGCTGCGTGCGATCTCGTGGCGATGTGTACGAATCGCGTCGAGCACCGGCGCGTCGATTCTGAATCCGAGCCGCGCGGCGAGCGCGACCGCCCGCAGCATCCGCACAGGATCTTCGCGCAGCCGCACGTCCGGATCCCCGATCGCGCGCACGATCCCGGCGCGCACATCATCGAGGCCGCCGACGTAATCGATGATCGAGAACGTGGCGATGTCGTAGAAGAGCGCGTTGATGGTGAAGTCGCGGCGGAACGCGTCCTCTTCCGGCGTGCCGAACGTGTTGTCGTGATGGATCAGGTGCTCGCCTTCCGGTGTGCTCGGATCGGGAGCGGGGACGCCGTCCTGGACCACCTCTTCGCCGGCCGCGACCTGACGGCGAAACGTCGCGACTTCGATCACCTTGTTGCCGAATTTCACGTGCGCGAGGCGGAAGCGGCGTCCGATGATCCAGCAATTGCGGAACAGCTTTTTGACCTGGTAGGGGTGCGCCGACGTGCCAATGTCGAAGTCCTTCGGCCGGCGGCCAAGGAGCAGATCGCGCACGCTGCCGCCGACCAGATAGGCGACATGGTCGCCCTGGCGCAGCCGGTAGAGCACTTTCAGTGCATCGGCATCCACATCGCGCCGCGAAAGCGGGTGCTCGGCGCGCGGAATGATCCGGGGGGCGACCATCGCAGGGCATTGTACCAAGTCGCCGCAGAAGGCGCCTAACCGTTTTACCAACAATAACTTAGACCTCGTTTTCGGTTATGTTACGATTGAGCGCATGGCTCGCGCCCCCCGCATGCTCGCGATGCTGATCGCGGCCGGACTGGCCGCGGTCCCTTTGGCGGCCGCCGACAAGATCGACGCGCTGACGCGCGCGCGCATGCTCTACAACCAGCGCCAGTTCGAGGCTGCGGTGAATGCGGCCGAACAGGCGCGGCTGCTGCCCGGCCGCGCCGACAGTGCCGACCTCATTGCCGCCCGCGCCTATCTCGAGCGGTTCCGAGACAGCGCGGCCTCCGACGACCTCACCAACGCGCGCGAGCGCCTGCGGCGCCTGGATCCCCGGCGTCTGCCGCCGCTCGAGCGCACGGAGCTGATCGTCGGTCTCGGCGAGACGCTGTTCTTCGAAGGATCGTACGGCGCGGCCGCCGACATTTTCGATTCGGTCCTCGCGCAGCCCGATTTGGCGCCCGCCGCTCGCGAACGGACACTCGATTGGTGGGCGACGTCGATCGATCGGAACGCGCGGCCCCGCTCCGAGCTCGAGCGGCAGCCGCTGTACGCGCTCATCCGCGACCGCATGCAGCGCGAGCTCGAAGATCATCCGTCGAGCGCCGCAGCCGCTTACTGGCTGACAGCGGCTGCGCGCGGCCAGGGCGATCTGCAGGCGGCCTGGGACGCCGCGCAGGCGGGCTGGGTCCGATCGTCGCTCGGCCTCGACGACGGCGCCGCATTGCGCGCGGACATCGATCGCCTCGTGCTCCACGCGCTCGTCCCCGAGCGCGCGAAAGCGACAGCGCAGGAACCCGAGCAGTTACAGGAGGAGTGGGAGCGGTTCAAGGAGAGATGGAGGAAGTGAGAAGGAAGAAGTGAGAGGTAAGAAGTAAGAAGTAAGAAGTAAGAAGGCAAAAGTAAAAAGTACCGGCATCGTTCCTTTTCGCGACACCTCAGCAGCCCTCCTGCAACAACTTCCGTCGCCGCGTTTTTGCATCCACGCAGGCGTTATCGATTCGCAGGAGGTTGCGTGCGTCCTTTTTCCCGTCGGATCGCCTGTGGTGTGTGTGGTCTCGCCCTCGTCGCCCTGGCAGGCGCGCGCGCGGTGTCGGGCGCTGGCGCCGTCAGCGTGCGGGTGCCGATCACGCGCGACACCACGATTCGCGGCGGCTCGTACGCGGCGGTCACCGACAACGGGACGCTGCTTGCGACGCGCCTGTCGAGCGATCCCAGCTTCACCCGGCGGGCGCTGCTCGACTTCGACACGTCGGCGATTCCGTCAGGCGCGACGGTCACCTCCGCTACGCTCACGCTGATCGTGCACTGGGGCGGCACGCTGAGCCAGCGCGCGGTCGCCGTCTATAACCTGACGACGCCGTTCGTGGCGGCGCAGGCGACGTGGGACGTGGCGAGCGCGAGCACGCCGTGGAAGACGCCTGGCGGCGACATCGGCCGTGAGTACGCGCGGACGGCCGTCGCCAACACCGCCGGCGCCAAGGCGACCTTCGCCGTGACCGGGCTCGTGCAGGCGGCCGTGAGCGGATCCGGATCGCGCCACAGCCTCATGGCGCTTCTCGACGTCGGCGATCTGGCAACCGGTCGCGATGGCTATCGGGACTACTACTCAGGAAACGCCGGCGACGTCTCACTCCGTCCGATGCTCGATGTCGCCTACACGACATCGCCCTCCACGACGCCTGGTCTTCCCGCGTTCTCGCACGTGTTCACGATCCTGCTGGAAAACGAAGAGTACTCGCAGGTGATCGGCAGCAGCGCCGCGCCGTACATCAACAGCCTCGCCAGGCAGTACGGCCTCGCCACCAACTACACGGGTGTGACGCATCCGAGCCTGCCGAACTACATGGCGCTCACGGGCGGCGAGACGGTCTTCACGACCGACTGCGTCGGCTGCACCACGCCAGCGCGAAACGTCTTCGACGAGGCGGTGGACGCCGGGCGGCACTGGAAGGCGTACATGGAGTCGATGCCGACCGTGTGCGGTACGACCGACACGACGCTCTACGCGCAGAAGCACAATCCGTTCGTGCACTACGACGATGTGGTGAAGAACGCGACGCGCTGCGCCAATCACGTCGTGCCGTTCACGCAGTTCAGCACCGACCTGAAGGCCGGCGCGCTGCCCGACTACGTGTGGATCACGCCGAACATGTGCGACGACATGCACAACTGCTCGATCGCCACGGGCGACACGTGGCTGTCCACGGTGGTGCCGCAGATCATCAACTCGACGTCGTTCAAGAACTCGGTGCTGTTCATCCTCTGGGACGAGGGAACGACGAACACGGGCGGCGGCGGCCTGATTCCGGCGCTGGTCGTGTCGCCGTTCACGCCCGCGGGCTTCCGATGGGCGGGCGCGCTCGATCATTACGACGTCCTGCGGACGATCGAGGACGCCTGGAAGCTGGCACCGCTCGGCAAGTCGGCGTCGGCGACCGCGATGAAGGAGTTCTTTGGCGGAAGATGACCACCTTGAGAATTTGAGGATTTGAGGATTTGAGGATTTAAGAATTGGAGGATCTAGCGCGGTTTTCGATTCGATGTAG
>DATATJ010000301.1:0-8434 GCA_036268855.1 Vicinamibacterales bacterium | reverse complement strand
GAGATCAAATTCCGAGATCGAATTCCGAGATCGAATTCTCTGAGTCTCTGTGACTCTGTGGCAATAGTTCTTCCCTGTGTCCTCTGTGCCTCTGTGGCAAAGGATCAGCATCATGTCTCATAGATCCCGACAGCCGCTCACGCGCCGCGACGCCCTCTGCAAGATGGGCAGCGGCTTCGGCATGCTCGCATTTGCGAGCCTGGTCGGCGAGTCGCTGCTGCGCGCGGTGGGGCCGTTCGATCAGGACGGGGCACTCGACCCGCGCAAGCTCGATCATCCGGCGCGCGCCAAGCGTGTGATCTTCCTCTTCATGAACGGCGGCCTGTCCCAGGTAGACAGCTTCGATCCGAAGCCGATGCTCGACAAGTATCACGGTCAGCCGCTGCCTGGCGGATCGGTGGCGACCGAGCGCAAGACCGGCGCCCTCATGCGATCGCCATTCACGTTCAAGAAATATGGCCAGGCGGGGATCGACGTCAGCGAGCTGTTTCCGCACGTCGGCGAATGCGCGGACGACATCTGCTTCATCCGCTCGATGTACACCGACATTCCCAATCACGAGCCTTCGATGCTCATGATGAACACGGGCCATACGCAGGTCGGGCGCCCGTCGCTCGGCTCCTGGCTGACATACGGGCTCGGCACGGACAACGCCAACCTCCCCGGGTTCGTCGTCCTCTGCCCCGATGTGCCGACCACCGTCGGGCCGCCGCTCTGGAACAGCGCGTTCCTGCCGGCGGTGCATCAGGGGACGTTCATCGCCGACAAGGTGGAAAAGCAGGCCGACGGCGCGATCGTGGGCAAGGATTTCGATCCGAAGAAACTCATCGCCTACATTCACAACGAGAAGTTCACGCTCAGCGAGCAGCGCCGCGAGCTCGACCTGCTCGAGTCGCTGAACCGGATGCAGCGCGACCAGGAGGCCATCCACGATCCGCAGCTCGACGCCGCGATCAGCTCGATGGAAACCGCGTACCGGATGCAGACCGAAGCGCCCGAAGTCTTCGACATCCGCAAGGAGAGCGCGGCGACGCTGGCGCTGTACGGGCCAGGCAGCACCGCGCGCGGGTGCCTGATGGCCGTGCGGCTCGCGCAGCGCGGCGTCCGCATGGTGCAGGTGTACTACGGCAAGGGCGATCCCTGGGACGCGCACGCCGACATTCAGGCGCACCGGAAGAACGCCAAGGATTCCGACCAGCCGTTCGCGGCGGTGATCAAGGATCTGAAATCGCGCGGCCTGTTCAAGGACACGCTGGTCGTCTGCGGCTCGGAGTTCGGCCGCACGCCGGTGATGGAGATCGGCGGCGGCGCCGGCGGCACGCAGAACGGGCGCGATCACAATCCATTCGGCTTCACGATGTGGCTGGCTGGCGGTGGCGTGAAGGGCGGGATGGTGTACGGCGCCACCGACGACTTCGGGTTCAAGGCCGTAGAGAAGCCGGTGCACGTGCACGACCTGCACGCGACGATCCTGCACCTGCTCGGCATCGATCACACCAAGCTCACGTATCGGTACAGCGGACGCGACTTCCGCCTCACCGACGTCTCAGGCAACGTGATTCACGAGATCATCGCCTGAGACGCCGGGCCGCCCCCGGATTACTTCTGCGCCGTAGCCTGAATCGTCAGCGCGATCTTCACATCGTCGCCGACCAGGAAGCCGCCCGTCTCCAGGGCGGCGTTCCACATCAGGCCGAACTCCTTCCGGTTGAGCGTGATCTCCGTCTCGAAGCCGGCCTTCTCGTTACCCCAGGGGTCCTTCTCGGTGCCCAGATATGCGACCGGCAGCGTCACCTGCTTGACGACGCCGCGGATGGTCAGCGGACCGGTGACGTCGAACTGGCCGGCTCCGCGCGAAGCGACCTGCGTGCTGACGAAGGTGATGGTGGGGAACTTCTCGATGTGAAAGAAGTCCTCCGACCGCAGGTGCGTGTCGCGATCGGCGGCGTTGGTGTCCACGCTCGCGGTCTGCACCACGAAGTCCACCGAGGACCGTTCCGGCTGCGCCGCGTCGAACTGAATGGTCCCCGCGAACTCGGAGAATCGTCCGCGGACTTTCGTCACCAGGTGGCGGACGGTGAAGGCCACTTCCGAATGCGCTTTGTCGATGATGTACGTGCTCATGAGTTCTCCCTCGAAAATGAATGCTGACGGTTGAAACACTACGGTTCGTGGGCGGCGCGAATGGCGTCCAGCAGCGTGATCAGGGACGTGCGCTGCGCCGCGCTGAGGCCTTTCAACGCCTCGTCGTTCGCCGTGGCCAGCTCCCGATCGAGCGGGGCGAGCAGCGCCAGACCCGCCTCGGTGATCCAGCAGAGATGCTGACGTCGATCGTGCGGGCAGCGCTCGCGACGGACCAGCGTCTTCGCTTCGAGGCGATCGAGGAGCCGCGTGACCCCCGGCGTCTGCTCGATCATCCGGTCGGCGACCTCCAGGGTCGGCAGCCCGTCCTGTCCGGCGCCCCGGAGGATCCGCAGGACGTTGAACTGCTGCATGGTGATGCCGCGCGGCTCGATGCGGGCGGCGAGCTGACGGCGCAGGCGATCGGTGGTCCGCAGCAAACCGAGAACCGCCTCGTGGGCGGGCGACTGGAATGGCCGCCGCTGTCGAATCTCGCGCTGCAGGCGACCCGGTGCTCGCATGGCCAGTAGATTACATGCCAATAGATTACATGTCAACTATTCATGTAAGAACCATATAGGATGCGATTCCGGGCTATGGCGGGAACGCGGTCCCGATGGCGTCAGCGGTGATCCAGACGGCGCCCTGTCGGATCGCCCCGCAGGCGCGTGGACCGGTCCAGTGCCACAGCGCATCGAGGAGCACCACTCTCACGCGATCCCCATGCCGATCGAGCAGCGGACCGACCGGTGTGCCCACCGGCACGGACGCCGCTCTTCCGCACGCCGGCGCCGCTCCGTCGCCCTCTGCGTACGCCACGGTCTTCTGGACCGTCACGGGCCGGTAGAAGGCTTCGTCGGTGGCGATCGCGTCGAAGAACGCCGTCAGGTACTGCGTGATGATCTCCCGGCCGCGCGCATCGAGATCCGACTCGCGCAGCGCGGCGAACGCCGCGTCTCGATGCTTCAGAAAGCGCCGGCGCGCGGCATCGAGCTCGCCGCGTGCGAAGAGCGTCCGCGTGCGCTGGAGCTGACTCACGACCTCGACTTCCGGCCGCGAGCCGGTCGCCGAGAACGCCACGTTGAGCACCTTGCTGAACCAGTTATGGCTGCCGGTGACCATTCCGGAGAGATCGAAGTCGTGCAGGACCGGGAGATCGCGATCGCCGTCGCGCTCGAACGCGAGGATGTTCCAGAGCGGCTTGCTCGCATCGCACCGGTACGTATCCTGCGGCGTGAGCCGGAGGCACCAGTCGAAGTTGCCGATCATCGCCTCGGCGAACGTGAGGTTGATCGTGTCGGCGACCGTGAGGTTGGCGGCAGCCGATCCGAAGCGCTCCATCGGGATCTCGGATCCGAGGGAGAGGCGCTGACGGGCCTCGCTCGAGTCTTCCAGCAGCATCGCGTGGCGCACGAGCGGCGGACGCCGGCTGTCTGCATCCTCGTACGTGATCTGTGCCGGCCGGGCGCGGAGCGCCGGAATGCCCATGATGTCGAGGAGGCGATAGACGAAGACCTCGCGAAGCGGCGCTTTCTCGTTGGCGAGCCGGCCGAACTTGCGTGTGAGGCGTTCGCCCGGTGCTTCGCCGCAATGCGTGCCGATCTTGAACGTCTCGACGCCGGCGAACATCGACGTCCGGCTCGGCGAACCTGAGTCGAAACGCACCTTCAGCTTCGGAAAGGTGCACTCCGTGTCCTGTTTGCTGGTGTTGCCGCGGACCGAGATGCTGACGGCCCCGACGCGCACCTCGCGCCCGTCCGCTCCGGTGTACGCGATCGACCCGTCCACCGCGTAGCTGGAATCGCTCGATCGCGCGAACAGGTCGTCGAACGACGCACGGATTCGCAGCGACACCGGGCGGTCGCCCGAGAACAGCGCGGGCACCTGAGCGGCGTGGACCAGAGCCCCCAGCGCCAGCACGGCTGCGATGCACAGAGCCGCTACGAATCGCACGGCCACCGCTCATCCAAGAGTTCGGCCAAATCGAATCGCTGAGCTCGCGGCGTTCTGAGACGCGCGGTCGCTCAATTACTGCTGGCTTTTTTTCACCGGCGCAGCAATCGGCGCCGGCCGCGCCGGCCAGGTGCCCTCTTTCATCAGCTCGGTGTACACCGACGGCGCGTCGGTCTGAATCACGCGGTTTAGCGCCGCGACGCCGTTCGTCGCGTCCTCGAATACCCAGTCGATCTCTCGCTTCTGGTCCGCCGTGGGGAGGCCGGAGTAGCTCTCGATCGCGCGCGTCAGCGCCGACGCCGTGTTGGCCTCCGCGCCGAGGTCGGCCTGCAGCTGCGAGAGGTGCTTGGCGAGCTCATCGAGCGGAGCGACCGGCTTGGCCACGTCCTTCTGGAGCGTGTCGGTCTGCGCCACGAGCATGCGCGCGGCCTTCCGCGCAGCCGCCAGCGTCTTCTGCAGATCGTAGAGATCGACGAGCGCCGACTGACGCGCGCGCCGATCTGCGTCGGCGAACGTAATCCGCGGGTCGCCCTCGACGACGACGCTGCCGGTGAGCTCGCGGCCGCCGGCCTTGATGCTCACCTTATATGTGCCCGGGAGTACGGTCGGGCCGCTCGGGGAGCCCCCGAAGCCGCCGGTCGCCGGCGGCGATTCGCGATCGCCCGGCGCGAGCGGAGGGTCCATCCGGAGATCCCAGATCGCGCGGTTCAGGCCCCGGCGCGATGGTCCAGCGAATGTCCGGACAACCGCGCCGCCGGCGTCGCGGATGGCAATCGACGCCTCACCGGTCGCCGCGTCGTGCAGATAGTAGGTGAGCACCGCGCCGAAGGCAGGGTTGGGCGCGAAATATTGTCCGGCGCCGTACCACGCTTGCGGATTGTAAATGCTGAGGAGCCGGGCTCGCGCTGGCGGCACGAGAAAGCCGCTCGACTTGATGGCGTCGGGCGTCATCGCCTCGAGCGGCGCGATGTCGTCCATCACCCAGATGCTGCGCCCGTGGGTCCCGAGGATCAGCGAGTGATCGCGCGGGTGGATCAACACGTCGTCCACCGGAACATTCGGCAGGTTCTCGTTGAAGGGTGTCCAGCTCGCGCCACCGTCGGTCGAGACGTGGAGGCCCCGCTCGTGGCCGACAAACAGCAGCCGCGGATTCGTCGGATCCTCACGGAGCCGATGGACCGACGCCGGCAGGTTGGCGGCGATCGATTTCCACGTCTGGCCGTAGTCATCGCTGACGTACACGAGCGCGCGGTAGTCGTCGTTGTAGTGATTGTCGAAAGTGGCATACACGCGTCCCGCGGCGTGCCGCGACGGAAGCAGGCTGCTCACGTACGCGTCCGAGGGCAGACCGGACACCTTCGCCGTGATGTCGCTCCAGGTCTTGCCGCCGTCGCGTGTGACGTGCACCCGGCCATCGTCGCTGCCGGTGTAGAGCAATTTCGGATCGAGCGGCGATTCGCCGATCGTCGTCAAGGTCGAATACGAAGTCAGGCCGTCGTGCCGCGACAGCGCGTCCACCGGGACGCGCGCGCCCATCATCTCGAGCGTGTCGCGATCGACGTTGGCGGTGAGATCGCCGCTGATGGCCGTCCACGTGGCGCCGCGGTCGGCCGATCGGAACAGCACGTTCGAGCCCATGTAGAGCACCTTCGGATCGAAGCTCGACATGACGATGGGCGCGTTCCAGTTCCAGCGCTCGCGTTCCGCGTCGGGCGGCGGCGGCGACTGGCCAGCGCGGGCACCTGCCCCGGCGGTCCGGATCGGACGGTGTGTCACCGGCGCGATGGCCTGCCGTTCGAGCGTCGTGAGATCGACGCGGTTCGCGCGCCCTTCCTGCGACTCGATCACGACGATGTGCGGATCGGTCGGATCGATGCGCGCGTAGAAGCCGTCGCCGCTGCCGATGTTGAAGGCGTCGTGATTGGAAATGCCGGTGCGGTTGCGCGTGGCGCTCGGGACGCACCAGTGCCCGTTGTCCTGGAGGCCGCCGCAGACCGTGAACGGATCGGCCATGTCGGCGCTGACCTCGTAGAACTGCCCGATCGGCAGGTTGTCGCGGAACTCCCAGGTCGCGCCGCGGTCCCACGAAACCGACACGCCGCCGTCGCCGCCGACGAGCAGGTGATTCGTGTCGTCCGGATCGATCCACAGCGCATGATCCTCCGAATGAACGGCGCTGAAGACCTCCTTGAAATCGCGTCCGCCATCGTCGGAGATGTAGAAGCCACGGTTCGATCCGAGCAGGTAGACGCGGCTCTTGTCCTTCGGATCGATCCGGATCTGGCTGTAATACATCGGCCGCGGATTCAGGGAGCCGAGCTGGGTCCATGTGTCGCCCCGATCGGTGCTTCGATAGACGCCGCTGTCGTGCCCTTTGGCTTCGACGATCGCGTACACGATGCGCCCATCTGCGTGAAACAGATCCAGACCGATGCGGCCCTTGTCGCCCTTCGGCAGGCCGGCGGTCAGCTTCGTCCATGTCGCGCCGCCGTCCGTCGTCCGGTAGATGTTGCTGCCGGGGCCGCCGCCGTTGAAGCCCCACGCCTTTCGCTGACGCTGATACGTCGCCGCGAACAGCGTTTCCGGATCCTGCGGATCCATCACGATGTCGGTGGCGCCCGTGTTGTCGTCCACGAAGAGGATCTTCTGCCATGTCTGGCCTGCATCGGAAGTCTTGAACACGCCGCGTTCCGGATTGGAGCCCCATAAATGTCCGACCGCGGCGACGTACACGACATCCGGGTTGCGGGGATGAATGACGATACGTCCTATATGGCGCGTGTTCTCCAGACCGACGCGCTTCCACGTGCGGCCGGCATCCACCGACTTGTAGACGCCGTCGCCCCACGAGGAGCTCTGGCGATTGTTGGCCTCGCCGGTCCCGGCCCAGACGACGTTCGGATTCGACGGCGCGACGGCGAGATCGCCAATCGACATCATCGCGTCCACGCGGTCGAAGACCGGCGTCCACGACGTGCCCTGGTTCGTGCTCCTGAAGATACCGCCGCTGGCAGTGCCGACATAAATCGTGTCGGGCGCGCCGGGCACTCGTGCCACCGCGAAGTCGTCCACGCGTCCGCCGGTGTTCGCCGGACCGATGCTCCGGAATGTGAGCGCCGAGATCAACGACGGGTCGAGCGACGCACGGGCCTGGGCGCGAAGCGCGAGCGTGCCGGCGCCGACCACGGCGGCGCAAAGCAGGACTATGAAGATTGCAGAACGGACGGCGCGCATGCACAACTCCTGAAAGGTCCGCTCGAAGGCGGCTCGTCAAGCGACGCTGCATCTTAATGGATTGGCGCGTTGATGTGGCGCGCGCCGCCCCCTATATAATCGCGATCGGACCGGTGGAGCGCCCAGGGCACTCGGACGTTCGCCATGGAGCAATCATGAAACGGTGCGCGGCGGCGATGGCGTGCGCGGTGTGGGTCGCCGTGGCCGCGACCGGGGCTGCGGCTGCGAACACGCTCGACATCTACTTCATCGACGTCGAAGGCGGCCAATCCACGCTCATCAGGACGCCGTCGGGCGGATCGCTGCTGATCGACGCCGGTTACGCCGGGTTCGGCGATCGCGATGCGGGGCGCGTGATGGCCGCCGCGCGCGATGCGGGCCTTACGAGCATCGACACGCTGCTGATCACGCACTTCCACGGCGACCACGACGGCGGCGTCCCGGCACTGGCGCGGCAGATCCCGATCCACACGTTCGTGGACTACGGCCGCCCGAGAGAAACAGCCGACACCACGGTCGAGCCGTTCAACGCCTACGCCGCAGTACGGAGCAAAGGCGCGCACGTCCAGCCGATGCCTGGCGATCGGGTCCCGCTCTCCGGTGCGGACGTGGAGGTCGTGAGCGCAGGTGGCGCGCTGCTGACGAAGCCGCTGTCTGGCGCCGGCCGGCCAAATCCTGCGTGCGCGTCTTTCAAGCCGCGCGCCGACGACCCTTCCGAGAACGCACGATCGGTCGGTGTCCGCCTCGCGTTCGGCGCGTTCCGCTTTCTCGATCTGGGCGACCTGAACTGGAATCCGCTCGGCCGGCTCGCGTGCCCGGACGATCTCGTCGGGCCGGTGAGCGTCTACCTGGTGCCCCACCACACGAACTCGGATTCGAACGTCCCGGCGCTGCTCGCGGCCCTCCGCCCGCGCGTCGTCGTCAGCAACAACGGCGCTGAGAAGGGGGGCGCGGCCGATGCGCTCGCCGCCTTGCATCATCTCGCTGGCGTGGACGTCTGGCAGCTGCACCGATCACGCGCCGCGGGCGCCAGCAATTCCGACGCGCCGCTCATCGCGAACATCGATGATGGCGCGACGAGCGACTGGATCAAGGTCAGCGCGAGCGCCGATGGCAGCTTCACCGT
>DATATJ010000300.1:0-1918 GCA_036268855.1 Vicinamibacterales bacterium | reverse complement strand
GTCGTGAACGGCTTCGACAGAAACGGCGCGCCCGTGGCGCGAATCCGCTCCTGCGTATCCGGACCCGCGGTGAACCCCGACATGAAGACGACCGCGAGGTCCGGGATGAGCGCGGCGGCTTCCTCCGCGAGATCGACGCCGTTCATGCCGCTGGCGAGCATCACGTCGGTCAGCAGCACGTCGGGTTTGCCGGCCTTCACGAGCAGCAGCGCCTCGGTCGCCGCTTCGGCCACGAGCACGCGGTGCCCCAGCGCCTCGAGCTGGCGCCGCACGATGTTGCGCACTTCGGTTTCGTCTTCGACGAGGAGAATCGTGCGCGCGACGCCACGCAGCGTCGCCGGCGCCGGCCGTTCCGCCTCCGCCTCGACACCGGCCTCCGCCAGCGGCAGGTGAATGCTCACCGTCGTGCCCTGGCCGGGCGACGAGGCGATCGTGACGGTGCCGCCCGACTGCTTCGCAAACCCGTAGACCATCGCCAGGCCGAGCCCCGTGCCGCGGCCGCCCTTGGTCGTGAAGAAGGGCTCGAAGGCTTTCGACGCCACGTCGGCAGGCATGCCCGTGCCGGTGTCTTCGAGCGACAGCACCGCATACGATCCGGGCCTCAGCTCGTCGTCGGTCGCGGGCTCCTGGCTGATGTCCTCGCGCGCGGTGCGGATGGTGAGCGCGCCGCCGTCGGGCATCGCGTCGCGGGCGTTCAACGCGATGTTGAGCACCGCGGCCTCGAGCGCGGACGGATCCGCGATCGCGACGCCCGTATCGGCGCTGGTGTTGGTCGCGATGCGAATCGATCCGCCGAGCGTCCGGCCGAGCAGCCGGACGATGTCGGCGACGAGGACGTTGACGTCCACCGGCTGCGGGTTGAGCTGCCGCCTGCGCGAAAACGCGAGCAGATGTCCGGTCAGATCCTTCCCGTGCATCGTCGCGCGGCGGACGGTTTCGATCAGCTCCTGCGCCGCCTCGTTGCCGCGGAACTGGACGTGCAGCAGGTCGATGTTGCCGAGAATGACGGCGAGGATGTTGTTGAAGTCGTGCGCGATGCCGCCGGTGAGCTGTCCAACGGCCTCCATTTTCTGCGCGCGGAACAGCGCGTCACGCGTCTGTTCGAGCGATTCGTTCGCCCGCTTGAGCTCTGTGATGTCGTGCGAGATGCCGTAGATGCCGATGACCTGGCCCTGCGGATCGCGGCACACGCCCTTGGTCACGAGGTACGCCTGCGTCGCTCCGCCTTCGCCGGTTGCGAGCCCTTCGAACGCCTTCGCCGTGCCGGACGACAGCACCTGCGCATCCGACTCGATGAACCGCTTCGCGGTCTCCGGATCGTAGAGCTCGACATCGTGCCGGCCGATGATGTCGCTCGGCGACTTGCCGATGAAGCGCGCGAACGCGTCGTTGACCAGCACGTAGCGCCCGGCGAGATCCTTGACGAAGATCGCATCGGGCGTGGCCTGAATCACAGCCTCGAGGAGGTCGGAGCCGTTCGGTATCGCCATGGGGCTAGAAACGCAGCCGAATGATATCAGCGCGGTATCTGAAGATTGCGCGCAGGCTCGGCGCCACGACGACACGGTTGACCAGACCGCCGGGCACGCCACGCGGGGGTGCGTAATACACCCGGTCGTCCACGACCGTCTGCTGGCCTCTGGCCGTGAACGCGTGCTCATGGCGCCACAGACGATATGGCCCGGAATCCTGCACGTCCGCGAACGAGCGGCTCGGGTCCCACGAGACGATGCGTGACTTCCAGCGAATCGGCAGCAGGCCGACGCGGACCCTATAAGTAATGATGGCGCCTTCGGCCATGGGCGGCACCCGTCCGACGATACGGAACCGCATGGAGGCCGGTGTCGTCAGGCCGAGATTGGTCGCCTTCGAGAAGAACGCGAAGGCCTGCTCAATCGGCGCATTGATCACGGTGGTC
>DATATJ010000299.1:0-7114 GCA_036268855.1 Vicinamibacterales bacterium | reverse complement strand
GGACGGACGGGCACAGGGGTCCCCTGATGCGGGTCGAGGTCGCCGAACACGAGCGCCTCGTGCGTTCGCGCGATGTCGCTCCGTCCGCTGGCGCCGACCGCCGCGAACGACGGCAGCCGGCCAGCGGGCCGGTGCGCCACGAGGTACGCCTCGATCGCTTCGCGGACGATGGCCGCGGCCGGTTTACCTTCGCGGCGCGCGTGCAACTGGAGATCGCGCTCCAGCGCTTCGGGCACGAAAATCGTCGTCCGCTTCATATGACATATGCTGTCATATCATTGCGCCGTTTTCAATCGAATTCACGGCGCGGCGCGGCCTGATCGTCCGTGACGCGTCCCGCCACGATCTCCGCGCGTGAGTAGTTTTCGCCGCGGATGGGAATGCCGGCCAGGCGGCGCAGCATGGCGAGCTGCCCCACGTGCGTCAGCGCGTCGGCAATGGCGCCCTGCAGCAGCCGCTCGGGCGGGACGGCCGTGGGTGCATCGGACGCGAGATACCCGTCGAAGCGACGCAGCGTCTCGAAGAAGCGCGCGATCTCCTGGTGCCACGGAAGCGGCGTCGAATCGACCCACGCCTCCGTGCCGCGGGCCTGAGTGAGCGCCCAGTCGAAGAGGTCGCCGATGTGCGCCAGAATTTTCACCGGCGGGCGCGGCGACGGCTCCGCGCCGAAGCCGGCAAAGCTCTCCGGCGCGCCGCGGACCGCTTTGCCGCCGCGATAGGCGACCGTGGCCACCGCGTGTCGCAACAATTCGCGCTTCGGGTCCATACGCACTCCTGAGGTGCTGCACCGCACCTTACACCTCGCCCCTCCGAACCACCCATGTCGTCATGCACCGCTCATCCTGCACGACCGTCGTCTTCAGCGGATCGACGAGCGTGCCGCCCAGCCGCGCGGTCGCGGCCGCCAGCTGCGCAGCGTCGACCAGATAGCGCTCGCTGCCATCGGGCAGGCGGTAACGCCCGCCGCCGACGGCCCGCATGCGGTCCGCCATGCCGATCGACGAGGCCAGGCGGCAGAAGAAGAGTCCGCCGCGCCGCAAGAGGCGCCACATGCCCTGGAGCATGGCCTCGAAGTGCTCGGTGTCGCGCGCAAAATGCAGCACGGCGCTGCTGATCACGACGTCGGCGATCGCCGGGGGAAAGGTTGTGGATTCAATCGGCTCTGCGCGAAACTGGTCCGGCGGCAGGTGAGGGGCGAGCCCGCGGACATAGTCCAGGGCGAGGGGATCGGCGTCCAGCGCGAAGACGTCGTAGCCTTCGCGCAGGAAATACGTCAGGTTGCGGCCGGTGCCGCAGCCGGCATCGAGCACCCGCATGCCGGGCGTGATGCGCCCGCGCAGGAGTTGATCGAATAGATAGATGTCGATGCTGCCGAACTGATCGTGAAGCTCGCTCACGTGGGCGGGCTCTCCTCTCCGCGAAGAAACGGCACGGCTCCTCCCACCATCAGCGGGTTGACGCGCTAACGCGTGCGCCGGCCGCCGCCTCCCCCGCTGCCGCCGCGCCACGGGCCGCCGCTGCCCGGCCGGCGATGCCCGCCGGGCCGGCCGTACGACGAGCCGGCACCCGGACCGCCGCCGGGTCGTGGTGCCCCGCCGCCGGAGCCGCCGCGCGCCGCCGCGGCCTTGCGTTCCAGCTTCGCTTTCGCGCGCGCGCGCTCCTCTGCTTTGCGGGCGCGAATCTCCGCGATGCGCTGCGCGATCGGCACTTCGAGCCGGGCCTCGGGACGGGCCTGGTAGTCGAAGTCGGGCACGGTGACGCGCGGCAGCCGGCTGTTGATCGCCTTCTCGATCGCGCGCAGATCGCTTTCCTCCTCGGGCGACACGAACGTGAACGCCGAACCCGTGAGCTCGGCGCGCGCCGTGCGGCCGACGCGGTGGATGTAGTCCTCAGGTACCGCCGGCACGTCGAAGTTCACGACGTGGCCGAGCGCGGTGACATCGATACCACGCGCGGCGATGTCGGTCGCGACGAGCACCTGGTACCTGCCGTTCTTGAACCCGGCGAGCGCCTCAGTGCGCTGGGCCTGCGATCGGTTGCCATGGATCCGCTCGGCCTTGATGCCGGCGGCCACCAGATGCTGCGCGAGCCGGTTCGCGCGGTGCTTCGTGCGCGTGAACACCAGCGCGTCGTGCATCTCGCTTTTCGCGAGCAGCGCGACGAGCAGCGGCGCCTTCAGCTGCTGCGAGACCGGATACACCGCCTGCGTGATGCCGCTGGCGGGCGCCGCCCGGCGCTCGATGTTGATCGTCGCGGGATGCTTCAGCATCTCCCGCGACAGGTCGGCGATCGGCGGCGGCATCGTGGCGCTGAAGAACAGCGTCTGCCGCTTCGCCGGCAGGTGCCGCAGCACGCGGCGAATGTCCGGCAGGAACCCCATGTCGAGCATCCGGTCGGCCTCGTCCAGCACCAGGTACTCGAGGCCCGCGAGCCGCGCGTAGGGCATGCGGAAGTGATCGAGCAGCCGGCCCGGCGTGGCGATGATCACGTCGACGGCGCTGCGGAACGCATGCTCCTGCGGGCCCATGCCGACGCCGCCGAACACGGACGCGGCGGTGATCGGCGTGTGCACCGCGAGGTCGTTGAGATCCTCGAGGATCTGCGCCGCCAGCTCGCGCGTCGGCGTCAGCACCAGCGCGCGGGTCGTGCCGCGCGGACGTCCCATGAGCTTGTGCAGGATGGGCAACAGGAACGCCGCCGTCTTGCCGCTGCCGGTCATCGCGCACGCCAGCAGGTCGCGCCCCTCCATGGCGGGCGGAATCGCGTCGGCCTGGATCGGGGTGGGCCGTGAGAACCCGAGATCTTTCAAGCCCTTGAGGAGGTCGGGGTGAAGCGCTAGGTGACTGAACGGCAGATAAGCTCCTTGATCAAACAGCCATTATGACATCCGCGCCCCAGGCTCGAGAATCAAACTGCAGCACGTCAGGCCGCCTTCGGCCTTCGCGAGCTCACCTGCCGCGACCGTCCGCACGCGGAGGCCGTGGGCCCGCAGACGGTCGTTCGTGCGCGGGAACGCCTCCGCGCAGACCAGCGCGTCGCCGATGCGCAGCACGTTGGCCGCGAATGGCTCCGACGGATCGGTGTCGATCAGCGAGAAATCGCTGAAGCGCGACGCGTCGATCCACTCACGGTTGATCAGCAGCGTGTGGTCTCCGGCGGCCGTGACGGCCGACTTCAGGTGCAGGCAGCCGCTGATGTCGACCGCCTCCACCGAATAACCGAACGGCGCGAGGATGCGCCACAGCTGCTCGACACCGGCGGCGTTCGTCCGCGCGGAGCGTCCGACGAACACGCGCCGCGCCACCGCCAGGACGTCGCCGCCGTCCACGGTGCCGGGCGCCGCGATCCAGTGCAGCGGACGATGCGGCGCAAGCGCCCGCGCGACGCCGGGGATCTCGGCGCGGCGCGATTCGGCGCCGGGCCGCAGGACGATCGCCAGTTCGTCGAACACGACGGCCGCGTCTTCCACGAACACTGAATCAGGCCGGTCATCGTCGGCCTCGATGCGCTCGACGCGGCAGCCCAGGGCCGACAGCGTCCGCTCGTATGCCTCGTGCTGGTGACGAGCCACGGTGAGATCGATCGCCACGCGCGGCACGTGCGTCAGCTCGCAACGCGCCATCGCCGGGCTAATCGCTCGCGTCAGGGCCAACCTTCCGGACACGCGAGCGATTGTAGTCGACAGTCGGCGGTCGACAGTCTTCAGTCTCAGTCGGCAGTCCAGTCGACAGTCTTCAGTCAGAGTCGACAGTCCTCAGTCAGAGTCGACAGTCTTCAGTCTGCGTCGACAGTCGTCAGTCATCTGGCGAGAGCGTTCCAGTAAGCGGACCCCCGAGAATTGAGGCCTGACCATTGAACTGCTGACTGCCGACCAGGCTGACGACTGATGACCCGAACTGATGACTGAGACTGAAGACCGACGACTCCGACTGTCGACTGGGACTGATGACTGGGACTGATGACTGGGACTGACGACTGTCGACTGACGACTGTCGACTGACGACTGTCGACTGTCATTTCCTCATCCCAAATTTTTCAGCAGTCTCGACGGTCACCGGATCGTCCGGGGTCAGCTCGCGTACCTCCTCCACCCTGAGCGCCGCCGCAGCGCGATCGAACAGCGTGACGTTCCCCCACTGCGCTTCCCAGCTCGACCACCACTTGAGACCGGCGGCATCCCGGTGGAGGCGATACAGCCCGAGGGCCTGCGGCTGGGTGATCTCGCGCGCTCTCGTCGCGACCGCCGACGGCCGGAGATGTTCGCGACTCAGAACGGCGGGGTCGTCCAGATCGATGAGCGTCGCCCCATCGTCGAGCACGATCGTGGCGAGGGCGAGCGGCAGCCCGCGGCGCGTGAGGAGCGACGACGAGAAGCGCTGCCCGCGAAACGCGGCTAGCTGCTCGACGACGCACGACAGTGGACGATCGGCGAGGTACAGGCAGCCGTATTCGGCGGGGTTGTCGTGGCGTCCTTCGCCCTGGTACGGCTGCGGAAACCAGAGCGGACCATCGACCGCCTCGTGGCGCACCGCGCGGTTCCAGGCGAAGCAGCGATACAGGATCACGCGAACGAGTCGGAGCGCTCCGCGCGGATCGCACGCATCAGCTCCTCCGCGCGCCCCGCCCTGATGAGATCGATCGGACGGCGGTCGCCGAGCCGCGGGTTGATGCCAAACAGCCAGGCCAGCGCGGCATCGCGCGCATACAGCCGCAGCAGGCTGGACCAGACGAGATCGAGCAGGTCGATTTTCTCGGCGTTCAGCGGGTCGATGCCGGCGCCGCGCAGCCAGCGCGTGACCTGCGAGCGGCTGACGCCGAGCATGTCGGCGAGCCGGGCGCCGGTGCGGAAGTCGGCGCGCAGGGCTTCGACTTTGCGCGCGGTAGCCATCGGCATGGGTTGAGTTTAGCGCAACACATTCTGTTGCGCAACATTTTTTGTTGCACGACACGCGCCCTGGCCCCGCCGCGCGCGGCCGTGCCGCGGCCCGACATGGACGCAAGGTGGACGGCCGCCGGCGCGATTAGAATGCGTGACATGAAAACTCTCGCCCGCGCCGTCGTGGCCAGCCTCACTCTGCTCGCGTCGGCGCCGGGCGCGCAGGCGCCGAAGACCCATCGCCTCGAAGCCACGCCGGCGACCGTCGCCTACGGCTACTACTTGGCGGCGGCACCGCCCGCGCTGCGCATCGCCTCGGGCGACATCATCGACGTCGACACGCTCCTGACGAACACGCCGCAAGGCCTCGCGCGCGCCGGCGTCCCCGACGCCAAGATTCAACCGTCGCTCAAGGCCATCGTCGCCGAGGTCACCGGGGACAAGAAGGGCCCCGGCGGACACATCCTGACCGGCCCGGTCTATGTGGAAGGCGCCGAGCCTGGCGACGCGCTCGAGGTGAAGATCCTCTCGATCGATCTGCCGCTCGACTACGGTTACAACGGCTGCAGCGGCTTCGTCCGCGAGAACTGCGAGCGCGGCGTGCCGTCGAAGATCATTCCGATCGATCGCGAGACGATGACCGCGACGTTCGCGCCCGGCATCGTGATTCCGCTCCGGCCGTTCTTCGGCAGCATGGGCGTGGCGCCCGCGCCCGCGCTGGGGCGCGTCAGCAGCAATCCGCCCGGGACGCACGCCGGCAATCTGGACAACAGGGAGCTCGTGGCCGGCACGATGCTCTTCATTCCCGTCTTTGCGCCGGGCGCGCTGTTCGAGGTCGGCGACGGGCACGCGGCGCAGGGCGACGGCGAAGTGGATCAGACGGCGATTGAAACGTCGCTGCGCGGCCGGCTGCAGCTCACGGTGCGCAAGGGCATGACGCTCGCGTGGCCGCGCGCCGAGACGCCGACGGCGTTCATCAGCATGGCCACCGACGCCGACCTGACCGTCGCGACGAAGGCGGCGATCCAGGAGATGGTGGACTTCCTGGTCACCGCGAAAGGCCTCAGCAAGCACGAGGCATATCAGCTGACCAGCGTCGCCGGGGACGTGGCCGTAACGCAGCTCGTTGACCAGAACGTCGGTGTCCACGTGAAGATGCCGAAGGGGATTTTCAAGAAATAGGGTCAGGGGTCAGGGGTCAGGGGTCAGGGTCGATGCTTCTTGACCATTCGTGATGCGGCCTGACCCTGCCCCATCACGCTTCTTCATCACGAAGTCACGAAAGAGCACGAAGAACGCTCTGCGCAAAACTGATTCCGTGATCTCCGTGTCCTTCGCGTCTTCGTGAGGCACGTACCGTGAGCTGGACTCGGCCAACCGCACGATCGCGCGGACTTACGACGACATGGACCCACTGACGCAAGAGACGACCCCGAGGGCGCGGTCAGTTACACGACGCCGAGGCCTCCGCGCGACGATGAACGTCGCGGGGCAAACGGTGGTCGCTTACCCGCCGCTTAGCAGCCCGTCGTACCGTTCACGATTTTCATGCGACTGACTCGGCCAAGCGAAATCCGACGTTCGATGATACGTGTTCGCGAGCGCGGGCCAACCTCTCCTCTCGGTATAGAAGCTGGCGCACTGGCTTTCGGCGCAGTCGTCGAATCCATGCTCCTGCAATAGCCGATTCAAGCGTCGATAGAGAGGAGAAGCGATGACGACCTCGGCCCCTCCCTTCGTCGAATGTGAACACATCCACCCCGGCCTCGCGGTCACTGACATCCTGCCGCCGTCGACTTCTACACGCCCAAGTTAGCTTCACGCTGGCGTTCGCGTGGGGGGATCCGCCGACTGTCGCGGGCGTGAATCTCGGCAAGGTGCACATGTTCCTACAGAAGGGCGCCCGATCCGAAGGAATGCTCGGTGTACTTCCTTGTGAGCGACGCGGAGCAACTCTACGAGTTTCATCGCGGCAACGGCGTCGAAATCGCGCAAGAGATCGGTGACAGAGAATACGCAATCCGAGACTACGTCGTGCGCGACCCGAATGGATACTATCTTTCGTTTGGGCATCACCTTCTTCGCCGCCGGGCCGCCGATCAAGATCAAGCGGTTGTCTCGAGGAGATGCTACTGCATACGAATGAGTGCGTCGGCCGCACACGCAAACGACTGTCCACTACATTAAGGAACTGAAGAAGAAGGGCGGCATTGACTACGACACGCAAGCTATCGGTTT
>DATATJ010000298.1:0-6225 GCA_036268855.1 Vicinamibacterales bacterium | reverse complement strand
GCGTGAGCCTGGCGCCGCCGCCCGTCGAGGAGGGTCTCGTCACCCGGACGCTGACAGCCGATCGCGGCGATGCCGGACGCCGGCTCGACCTCGTCCTGCGCCGCCACGTCACCGATGTGCGCGTCGCGACCCGCACGCGGGTCCAGGCATGGATCGAAGGCGGCCGCGTCACGGTCAACGGCAGACCGGTTCGCCGTGCGGCCGCTCGCACCGCTGCCGGCGACATCGTCGCCGTAAGTCTTCCCGAGGCGCCGCAGCGCGTGATGGCCGCGGAGGCGGTGGCACTCGACATTCTGTATGAGGACGAGCACCTGCTCGCCCTCAACAAGCCACCTGGCATTGTCGTGCACCCGACGTACAAGCACGCCGACGGCACTCTGATGAACGCACTGCTCTGGCACGCGCGCGCGTGGCCGGCGGCGTGTCGGCCATCGCTGGTCGGCCGGCTCGACAAGGACACATCAGGCATCGTGCTGGTCGCCAAGAGCGCCGCGGCGCACGCCGCGCTCCAGCGGACGCTCGGCCTTGCGGGCTCGGCCGGGGACCATCCGGCAGGCTGCGAGAAGGTCTATCTCGCGGTGGTCCACGGCCGCGTAAACGTGGCACGGGGCCGGATCGTGCTGCGCCTCGCGCGCGATGCTGCCGACCGGCGCCGGGTCGTGGCCTCGGAGACCACTGGAGCGGCGAGCCTCACCCATTTCGAACGACTGGCGCGCACGCCCGCGGCTGGTGCGGCTTTGTCGGTCCTGCGCTGCCGCCTCACGACGGGGCGTACGCATCAGATCCGGGTGCACCTCGCCGCTCGCGGCTGGCCCATCGTCGGCGACGTAGCGTACGGGAAACCGCGCCGGGCTCAGATCGCCGACGACGCGCTGGAAGCGGCGCTGCGCGCCTGTCGGCGCCAGGCGCTCCACGCGTGGCGCCTCGCCTTTACGCACCCGCTGACGCGACGGCATCTGGTGATCGACGCGCCAATTCCTGCCGATATCGAGCGGTTGCTGGCCGCCGGTGGCCTCGAGGCAGGATGGCGGTAAACTCTCTCGAGCTGTGGGGCAGGTCTGCGTTCAGCTCCTGCCAATCCTTGGAACGCTGCTGGAACTGGATGCTGCTTATGCGCAAGATGCCTCGCTCCGCGTGGTTCGTCCTCGTGCTGCTGTTCGCCGGCGCGCTGGCGGTCGATCCGGCCCTCACGGCGCAAGCGCCGCCCGACAAGGCGGCTGACAAAGCGCCGCTGCCCTTCGGTGCGTTGAAATGGCGGAGCATCGGTCCCGCGCGCGGCGGCCGGTCGATTGCCGCGGCCGGCAGCGAAGCGCGCCCGAACGAGTATTACTTCGGCGCCACGGGTGGCGGGCTGTGGAAGACGACCAATGGCGGTGCCACGTGGAGCGTCGTCACGGACGGCCAGTTGACCTCCGCCTCCGTCGGCGCCGTAGCCGTCGCGCCCTCGAATCCCGACGTCGTGTACATCGGCACCGGCGAGAGCGAGCTGCGCGGCAACATCGCGCCGGGCGACGGCGTGTACAAGTCGGTGGACGCCGGTAAGACGTGGACGCACGTCGGCCTGGTCGAGGCGCAAACGATCTCCAAGATTCGCGTCAACCCGACCAATCCCGACATCGTCTACGTCGCTGCGTTCGGCCATCAGGCGGGCCCCAATCCGGAGCGCGGGATCTTCCGGTCGAAGGACGGCGGGAAGACGTGGGAGAAGGTTCTCTACCACGACGAGAAATCGGGCGGCATCGAGTTGAACTTCGATCCGAAAAATCCACAGGTGATTTACGCCGCGCTGTGGGAAGCAGTCCGAGTGTCGAACATGATGTCGAGCGGCGGCCCTGGCAGCGGCTTGTACAAGACGACCGACGGCGGGGATCACTGGACCGACATCTCGCGCGCGCCCGGCATGCCGAAAGGCGTGCTCGGCAAGATCGGCGTGGCCGTGTCGGGCGCCGACTCCAATCGCGTGTACGCGCAGATCGAAGCCGAAGACGGCGGCACCTTTTCCTCCGACGATGCCGGCGCGACGTGGACGAAGGTGAGCGAGAACCGCGACGTGCGGCAGCGTGCCTTCTACTACACGCGCGTGTACCCCGATCCGAAGGACAAGAACACGATCTACGAGCCGAACGTCATGTTCATGAAGTCGGCCGACGGCGGCAAAACGTGGACGATGCCGATGGCCCCGCACGGCGACAACCACGACATGTGGATCGATCCGTCCAATCCGAACCGCTTCATCCTGGCCAACGACGGCGGCGCCACGATCACGCTCGACGGCGGAAAGACGTGGACGCCGCTCACCATGCCGACCGCGCAGTTCTATCACGTCACGACGACGAGCGACGTGCCGTACCACGTCTGCGGCGCGCAGCAGGACAACTCGACCGCCTGCGTGTCGAGCCAGGCCGCGAGCGGATTTGGCGCCATTGCCGGCGGCGTGGACACGGTGTTCTACTCGGTGGGCGGCGGCGAGAGCGGTTACATCGCCAACGATCCGAAGAACGCGGACGTCTTCTTCGCCGGCAGCTACAGCGGCGACATCACGTACTTCAATCGCAAGACCGGTCAGCTCCGTCGCGTGAACCCGTATCCCGAGAATCCGATGGGCTACGCGACCAAGGACATCACGGAGCGCTTTCAGTGGACGTTCCCGATCGTGTACTCGCCGGTCGATCCGTCTGCGCTCTATGTCGGCTCCCAGCACCTCTGGAAGACCACGACAGGCGGCCAGAGCTGGACGCAAATCAGCCCGGACTTGACGCGCCACGATCCGGCGACGATGGGCGACTCGGGCGGCCCCATCACGCGCGACGAGACCGGCGTCGAGACGTATGCGACCATTTTCTCGGTGGCGCCATCGCCGAGAGACGGCAATCTGATCTGGACCGGATCGGACGATGGCTACGTGCAGATCACCCGCGACGGCGGCGCGACATGGAAGAACGTCACGCCCAAGGGCTTGCCCGACTTCGCGCGCATCAGCCTCGTCGAAGCGTCACCGCACCGGCCGGGCACGGCGTACGTCGCCGCGAACCGCTACCAGCACGACGACTTCGGCCTGTACGTGTACCGAACCGACGACTTCGGCGAAACGTGGACGACGATCGTCAACGGCATCGCGCCTCGCGATTTCGCCCGCGCGGTCCGCGAGGATCCCGTCCGCGCCAAGCTGCTCTACCTCGGCACCGAGCATGGTATCTACGTGTCGTTCGACGATGGCGGGACGTGGCAGTCGCTGCGGCAGAACCTGCCCGACACGCCCGTGCACGACATCAAGGTCCAGGGGCACGACCTCGCGATCGCGACGCACGGACGCGGCTTCTACGTCATGGACGACATTTCACCCCTGCGCCAGTGGGGCGAGCAGACCTCAGAGCTGCAGCTCTTCAAGCCCGAGGACGCGCTACGCGGCCTCGATCGCTCGCTCGGCGTCAGCTACCTTTTGAAACAGCCGGCTGCCAAAGTCACCGTCGAGATCCTGGACGGCCAGGGCAAAGTGCTGCGCACGTTCACCGGCACGACCGCCGATTTCGCGAAACCGCCGGCGCCGCCGAGCATCGAGGATTTCTTCAATCCGAAGGATCCGAAGCCGCCCGTGGCTGCCGGCCTGCAGCGTCTCGACTGGGACCTGCGGTACGACCGCGCCGTCGAGTTCACCGGCATGATCATGTGGGACGCGACGACGCGTGGCCCGGTGGCGCCTCCCGGCAAGTACCAGGTGCGCGTCACGGCCGACGGACAGACAGCGACACAGCCGTTTGCGGTGCGGCGGGAACCGACCCTGCTCGCCGATGTCACCGACGCCGACTTGCAGCGGGAATTCGACCTGGCGATGCAGATCAGCAGCAAAGCGAGCCAGGCCAATCAGGCGGTGCTGCTGGTGCGCGGCATCGTGCCGCAGGTGAAGGATCGCTCCGGCAAGCTCGACAGCAAGACCGGTCCGACCGCGAAGGCGCTCGACGCGCTGGAGAAAACGCTGACCGAGGTCGAGAAGAACGTCTATCAGACGAAGAATCAGAGCTTCGAGGATCCGCTGAACTTCCCCGTCATGCTCAATAACAAGATCGCGACGCTGCAGGGGATCGTCGAGTCGGCCGATGCCAAGCCGACCGACCAGACGTACGACATCTTCAAGAAGTTGTCGGCGCAGCTCGACGAGCAGATGCGCGCGCTCGACACGGCCGTGCAGAAAGATCTGCCGCAGGTGAACCAGCTGCTGCAGCGCCAGAAGCTGGCGCCCATCAAAGCGGAGCCGCAAAAGCCGAAGGGGAAGTAAGCCATGAAGCCGTCTTTGATCGTTGCCGCAGCCTGTTCGGCGCTGTTGACGACGATGGTTCCAGCCACTCAGGCGCAACAGAAGCCTGCCACTGATCGGGACCAAGCCGACCTGCGCGCGTACCGCCTCGCGCCAGCGACACTGCACAAGGTCAGCGCCGCCGCCCACGGGTTTGCCCAGGCGATGCAGAACGACCCGAAGTACAGGGACGCAATGGCCGCCGGGCGGGAGCTGCAGACGCTGCAGGACAAGGAGAACCGCACCGAGGCCGAGGACCGGCGCGTGGACGTGCTGGAAGAACAGGTCGAAGCGGCGGAAAAGCAATTCGAGGCGCTGAGCGCTTCGAACGACAGCGACGACTCACCGACGCTGGACGACATGGCGCGCAAGATTGCCAGCCTCCCGCACATGTCGGAGGCGCTGAAGAGCGCCGGCCTCACGCCGCGCGAGTTCGCGACGTTCGAGACGGCGGTGAACCAGGCGGGGTTCGCGGCGGGATTCAGGAAGGCGGGGATGCTGAAGGCGCTGCCGCCCGGCGTGTCTTCGGAGAACGTGCAGTTCGTGCTCGATCACGAAACCGAGCTGCAGCGGATCCAGGAGGACATGGCCGGCGGCGCCGGGCACAACCCGGGCTAGGCGTCCACCGCCCACTCGCCCTGGCGCATCAGCGGCTCGCTTCGTCCATCGGCGAACACGCCGTCCACGTCGAGCGCCTCCGATCCGATCATGAAGTCCACGTGGATGGCGCTCTTGTTGCCGCCCGCGCGCTCGAACTGATCGTCGGTCATCGCCTCCCCGCCCGTCAGCGTGAACTTGTACGCCGATCCGAGCGCGAGATGGCTCGCGGCGTTCTCGTCGAAGAGCGTGTTGTAGAACAACCGCCCCGAGGCCGCGATGGGCGAGCTGTGCGGCACGAGCGCGACCTCGCCGAGACGCCCGGCCGTGTCGTCGGTGTCGATCATCTGGCGCAGCGCTGCTTCGCCCTTTGCGGCGCTCAGCCCGGCCACGCGTCCGTGCTCGAAGCGCACCGTGAAGTCCTCGATGAGCGAACCGCCGTAACTGAGCGGCTTGGTCGAGCGGACCATGCCGTCGGCGCGGCCGCGGTCGGCCATCGTGAACACCTCCTCGGTCGGCAGGTTCGGCACGAAGCTGATGCCTCCGCCGGTGCGCGACGAGCCGCCGACCCAGACGTGGCCCGCAGGCAGCCCCAGCGTGAGGTCCGTGCCGGGGCCGGCATACTTCAGCGCCGAGTACCGGCGGCGAGTCAGGAACTCGCTGCGCGACGCGAGCGCGGAGAGATGCGACTGCCAGGCGGCGACTGGATCGGGATGATCGAGCCGGCAGAGGCGGCCGATCGCGTCCCAGAGGCGTTCGACCTGTTGATCGCGCGAAACCTCGGGAAAGACTTTCGCTGCCCAGGCCGCGCCGGACGCCGCCACCACGGCCCAGTTCGTCTGGTTGCGCGACACGAGATCGCGAAACGTCATCAGGCTGCGCGAGGTGACCTGCTGGAGCGCACCGACGCGCTCGGTCGACTCGTGCTGGAGCAGATCGGGGTCGTTGGCGTAGATCGACAGCACCGCGTGGCCCGCGCGCGCGTGCTCGGCCAGCGCGTGCGGGAGCCAGGCTGAGAACGCCCCGAGCGTCTCGGGACGCGCGTGGTGAAACCGCTCGAGCTGCAGCGGCTCGTCGCCCCAGATCGGCTCGACCAGCTCGGCACCGGCGCGGTAGGCGCTCGCCGCGACCTGCCGGACGAGCGGCGCCGCCTCGAGCGACACGCCGCCGTTCATCAACGGCCCGATGATCGCGAGGCGCTGCCCGGACTGCAGGTTCAGGGCCACCCGGACGGCGAGATCGGCGTACGACTGCAGGCGCTCGCTGGTCACGTGTGATTACCAGATGGAGAGCGACCGCCGGACGATGACGATCTGACCGACATGATAAGCCGTGTG
>DATATJ010000297.1:0-7786 GCA_036268855.1 Vicinamibacterales bacterium | reverse complement strand
TCGGCGACCTCGAGTGCGCGATCGGCCTGACCTGTCTGCACCAGCAGATCCACGTACGATTCGTAGAAGTGGATCAGCTGTGTCAGGAAGGACAGCTTGTAGTCGGTCTTCACCAGCTCCGATCGTGTGCGATCGATGACGTCGAGCGCGGCCTTGTATTCGGCGTTCGCCTCCTCAGATTTGCCCGAGGCGGCTGCGACGCTCGCGAGCCCCGCGTGCGCCTCCCAGAGCACATCGGACTCCTGGCCCCCGTGCGCCAGGGCGGCGCGATACAGCTGGTCGGCCTGTTCGCTCCGGCTGCGGCCTTCGGCGATCCGGGCTGCATTCAGGGTATTGTGCACGACGCTTCCGGCGTGGCCGGCCGATCGGATCTCTAACGCTCGCGCATTCAGCGCGTCGGCGCGGTCCCAGTCGCCAATCTCCAGATATTCGCTCGCCAGATTGCCCGCCCAGAGTGCGGCATCGGCGGGGATCTTCGCGTCGGTGGCGACGTCGAGCGCCTGCTGCAGGAACCGCCGGCCGTTTTCCTGATCGCCCTGGAGCACGTAGGTATTACCCAGCTCGCCGAGGGCGCGCTCGTAGTCGCCGCGCACGGCGCTCTTCGCATACTTGGCGACCGATCGCTGTTGCATAGGAATGGCCCGATCGAATTGGCCCAGCCGCGAGTAGCACATGCCGGCGTTGGTGAGCGCGGCGCCGTACACCGTGAACCGCTCGAGATCATCGAGCGCGAGCACGCCTTCGAAGAACGGGAGCGCTTCGTCCCACCGGTTCCGGATCCGGCGCGCCAACCCCAGATTGTTCAGGACCAGCGCTTGCCGATACCGATCGCCGGCTCCTTCCGCGCGGGCCAGCGATTCGCGCAATCCGGCTTCGGCTTCATCCCAGCGGCCGAGACGCAGACGGACCTGCCCGGTCAGCACGCCGATGTCCATCTGAAGCGGGTCGGACGCTGGCGCCAGCGGTGCGGCGGCCTCGAGTTTCTCCAGCGCTTCGGCCAGGCGACCGCGAGTGACCAGCGCCCTGGCCACGAGGTACAGCTGCCGGCTCCGGATGCCGTCGAACGACGCCCCTGCGGGTACCGCGGCCGCGAGCACGGGCTCGGCGCTCGCGAGATCGAGCCGCGCCAACTGCACTTCGGTGCGGAGCAGAACCGCCGTCCATCCGTCCACCGAGCCCGGCACCGTCTTGGTGAGTGCCACCGCCTTGTCGGCGAGGGCCTGGGCCTGAATCAGGTCGCCCCGCCATAACGCCGTCCGGGCGGCATCCAGTGTCGTCGCGAGTGACGGCGCGTGTGTGCACGCGCCGAGCGTGGCGATGACCATCACGCCGGCCACCAGGCGCTGCAAGGCGGTCATGGACGACTTTACGGCGACCAGATGCCGTTGCTCTCGACGTCGCCGCACGCGACGAAGCCGCCGACAGGCGACCCGAGCTCGAGCCTCAGCATCGTCAGCCGGCGCGACAGACTGCTGATCAGGATCTCGCCGAAGAAAATCGTCCCGAAGTCCGGAACGATCACGGAGTGATGGTCGATCGCGGCGCCCGGATACGGTGCGTCGATCCAGCGGATCGCTTTGACGATCGTGCCGAAGATGGTGCCGGACGATTCCCGCATGCCGCTCGGGCCAGATGCCGCCGGCGCCGATGCCCCGGGCGCGAGGAAGAAGCAGCCGCCGTGCTGGGCCACGAAGCTGCGGTCGCCGGCCGCCTTCAACAGACTGCCGTGTGTCGGGCATTGACGGAAGGCGTCGAAGTCGATGTCCACCGCGAGGCCGTGCCCACCGATCGTGACGCCGTCCACGCCGACGCCGCCGTCCGGCAGCGTGAACGGCGGCTCGTCGGCGCCGTACGTATGTTGCCCCGACAGCGCCGCTCGAATGCGCGCCACCGAGAACTCGGGCTTGCCCCCGATGAACAGGCCGTCCACTTCGGCCGACACGCGCGTCGTCGCGGTCATCCCGTCCTGGTCCATTCGCCGATAGGTCAGGTCGAGCGCCTTCTGCGCGTCGTGGAACGTTCCTTCGGCGAGCGTCGAAGCACGGGCGAAGCGCACGTATGGGCCAAAAGAGTGCGCCTCGATCCGGGATTGCGAAATGCCGCCGACCACCGTCAGCGAGCTCGCGCCGTTGACGTCGATCAGGACGTCGGTGGGGCGATGGATCCGTCCGCTTGCGGCCGCGGCGTTGCCGCGAAAGACCAATCGTCGAGTGTGTTGCATCAGGACATCCTATGAAGCGCTGTCAGATGCCACCGTGAAGCGGTATTCGCCAAGCGGCGGCGCCGGCTGGGAGGGGCTGCGAACAACGATTTCGAACTGATGTCCTGGCGACAGCCGGCTCGCGGGCATCAGGAGAAGAAGCGGTGCGCCCGGCGCGGGCGTCCGCGCATGCTCCACCAGTCGCGAGCTGCCGTCGTCTGCCTTCAACTCGTATTCGAGCTCCGGGCTCGTGGCAGCGACGTTGACGTCGAGTGCCAGCAGCACCGCCGTCTGGCCCTTGCGGAGCCGAACGACGGTTTCCGATCCCCGGCTCGCCGGCCGCAGCGTCACCGCGTCGAGCGCCTGAGGCGCGACATCGCGGCGAAGTGCCGGCACGACGAAGAGCGACTGATAGCCTGCGACCAGAGCGAGCGCCGCGGCGGCCGCCCACGGAATCACCGTCGTGGACCATCGCGCGGGCTGGAGCGAGGGAAACGGAAGCGGAGATGACGGCGCTGGCACGCGGATCGCCGGCGCTTCGACGGGGAGGGCCATCGTCGCCGTCCGCAGGAGCTCGCCGGCGCGGACGTCGTCCGCGCACTCTGGACACACGAAGTAGTGCGATTCGAACTCCTGCCGCTCCTGCTCGGTCATCTCGTCGAGCAGGTACCGTTCGGCCGCGAGCGTCGACGCCTCGCGCTGGCAGGTCATACGTGCTCGATCCCTTCTTCTTCGAGCATCGTCCGAAAGTGATTCTTCGCGCGGTGCAGCAGGACGCGCAGATAGGCGCGGTCGACGTTCAGCCGCTTGCAGACCTCGTCCTTGTCTCGATCCTCGAGGAAGATTCCCTTCAGCAGGTCCTGTTCGCGGCGGGGCAGCTTGGAGAGCATCTGCTGGACGTGGCTGGCCTGCTCCTGCTGCATCAACTGCGATTCTGCGGACGCCTGAGGCTCTTCCGCCTCGTCGGCGTCGTCGTCGGCAATGGGCGCATGCCGCGACTGTGTCCGGTAGGTCTCGAACAGAACGTTGTTCGCAACCGAGTTGACGAAGGCGCCGAGGCCCTCGGGGGTCGCCAGACCGCCTTTCTGCCTCAGGGTTGCGAAGACGCGCATGAACGTTTCCTGTTTCGCGTCCTCGACCAGGCCGGGCGAGCGCAGGCGCAGGCGAAGCTTTCCAGTGAGGAGAACGCCGAAGTAGCGGACGAAATGCTCTTCAATTTCGGGTTCTCCTTGGGTCAGACGTCGGACGTATTCGGCGTCGAAGTCGAAGCGCTCTTGCCGGGCCAAGTCCGCAGATCGTAATGCGGTGGGCGAACCCGCGCAACTCACACGTGGCGGCTGTCGACCCCAAAGCTCTGCTGTTGCTGATAGAGCCATGTGCCGTTCTGGGAGACGCTGTGCAACCAAGGTCGGTCGGCGCTTGCGTCTCTTCATCGAGGTGGTGAATCGAGCGCGGCGATCGTTTCACGGGCCGCGTCGGGGCTTCGCCGGCGGTTGAAACGGAACCTCGTCCACGGGCACTAGCTGGTGGGACTCCCCGCAGACGGTTGCCTATTGCCCAAATCGATCTCGATTTCCGTTCAACTGCTGCTCACGCTCGTGGGCCTCGTCGCCGTGACGACCATCGGCCTCACGACGTCGGCCTACCGCTCGTTTCACGAGTCGCTCGAAAGCGAGGCCAGACGCCAGGCACGTGCCGCTGCCGAGCAGACCGCCGGATCGCTGACTCGCGCGCTCGCAGACAAGCAATCGCGCGCGCGGGACTTCCTGAGGACGATCGCTTCACTCTGCGGCGAAACGGCGCCGAGCGGCCGAATGGGGTGGGAGCCGGAGTGTGTCGGCCGCGCGCTGGCCGAATTTCGCACGACCGAGCGGGCGCGCGGCGTGCGGTTCGAGTACTTGCGCCGATTCAACGCCACGGCCGGAGAGCGGCCCCGCCTCGATCTGCGCGTGCCGGGATCGTTCGTGCGCATCGTGCCGCGGGCAGCGGGCTTCGACTACCTGTTGAGCGCCGGCGCGAACGGGAGCACGGTGACGATCCAGTTTCCGATCGACGACCTCGAATCGATGGTGCGCGACCACGCGGTGCTCGGCGCGGAAGGCGAGATATTCCTGACCGACGGCCGGGGCCGGTTCTTGACCACACCACGGAACGCGGGCATGGCGGCGCCCTGGATGGAAGCGGCCGTCGAGCCGATCGCCGACTGCCGGCAAGGCCCGAGCGAAGTGACGGCGATCGACTACCGCGGAATCCCGAGCATCCAGGGGTTGCGGCCGGTGCCGTTGTTCCTCGACGCCGTCTGCGTCGATGCGCAGGTGCCGCGCGAGCAGGCGCTGGCGCCGGTCGAGACGCTATTGGACCAGCTGATCCTGCGCGGGGTCGTATGCGCCCTTTTCGGCGTGATCCTGTCGCTGCTGGCATCGCACTGGATCGCCAGGCCGATCCGCCGTCTCGCCGTGTCGATGCGCGCCGTTCAGGGCGGGCGGCTCGATCAGCCGTTCGCGGCGTCAGGGCCGTCAGAAATCCGGGCATTGGCCGACGGAACTGCGAAGATGGCCGCGGCCATCGCCCTCATGATCTCCCGCGAGCAGCACGCGCGCCTGGAGGCTGAGGCCGCCAATCGAAACAAAGACGAATTCCTGGCGACGGTGTCGCACGAACTGCGCACGCCGCTGACCGTGATCGTCGGCTGGGCGCAGTTGTTCCGGCGCCGCCGGCTCGCGGGCGACGACGAGCGTGCCATCGACGCGATCGAGCGGGCCGCGCGCGTGCAATCCCGGCTCGTGGAGGACCTGCTCGATTTATCGCGCGCCGGCAGCGGCCAGCTCGCGATCCATCGCGCGGCCGTCTCGCTCGCGGCGTCCACCGAGACCGTGCTCGAAGCCGTGCGCCCGGAAGCGGAGAAGAAGGACATCGCCCTGCGCTTCGCGCTGGAGAGCCCGGTTCCGCGCGTATTCGGCGACGAAGATCGACTCCAGCAGATCGTCGCGAACCTCATGAACAACGCGATCAAGTTCACGCCGCCGGCTGGACGCATCGACGTGCGGCTGCGCAACGCGAACGGCCGCGTGGAGCTCTCGATCGCGGACACCGGCGAAGGCATCGCTCCCGATCTTCTGCCGCACGTCTTCGAGAGGTTCCGCCAGGCGGAGCCCGCGCGCGGCGCCAGGTCGGGCCTCGGCATCGGCCTGGCGATCGTCCGTCACCTGGTGCAGGAGCACGACGGAGCGATCCACGCGGCGAGCGACGGTCTCGGCCGCGGATCCACCTTCACCGTGACGCTGCCGGCCTGCGACGCGTGACCGGTGACACGTTTTGGACGTGGACCGCACTAGGACGGTGGGGAGGACGGCATGGACATCAGACTGCCGGTGCTCGCAGCAGCCGCTGCGCTCGCCGGGCTTCTCGGTTCGGGCGGGACGACAACCGCCGATCAACCAGAGGCGAATCACCTTACGTTCAGGGATCCGGCAGGCCAGCAGACCACGATATCGACCGCCGGCGCGATCGACGCGTCGAATCCGTTTTTTCAGGATCTCGGCACCAACGGCCGCAGCTGCTTCACGTGCCACCGGCCGAGCGAAGCCTGGTCGATGACGCCCGTCGAACTGCGGCACCGCTTTGACGACACGGCCGGACTCGATCCGGTGTTCCGGAACAACGACGGCTCGAACTGCGAAGGCGCGGATCTGTCGAGCCTGCGCAAGCGGCGCAAGGCTTTCTCGCAGCTGTTGTCGAAGGGGCTGATTCGCGTCGGACTCCCGGTCCCCGCCGACGCGGAGTTCTCGATCGTCGACGTGGACGATCCGTACGGCTGCAGCGCGCCGTTCGACGCTGCGTCGCTCTACCGCCGGCCGCTGCCGTCCACCAATCTCGGTTTCCTCAGCGCGGTGATGTGGGACGGCCGCGAAACGGTCCTGGGCCAGTCGATTCGCGCGGACCTGGTGTCCCAGGCGCTCGATGCGACCACGGGACATGCGCAGGGCGCGCCGCCGCTGCCGTCGCAGCTCGAGGCGATCGTCGACTTCGAGCTCGGTCTGTTCACGGCCCAGACGCGGGTCCACGAGGCCGGCGGCCTGACGCGCCACGGCGCGACCGGCGGCCCCGACACCCTCGTCGCGCAGCCGTTCTGCATCGGCGTCAACGATCCGCTGAACATGCTACCGGCGATGCCCGGCGCGTGCGCGGCCCCCTCCGGCGGCCTCGACCCCGACGTCTTCACGCTCTTCGGCGCATGGAAGCACGGCGAGTCGTCCGAGCGGCAGGCGATCTTTCGTGGCGAGCAGATGTTCAACACGCGGACATTCGTCGTCGACGGCGTCGCGGGTCTGAACGGGGGCAGCGGCGATCCGGTCGCCGGCCCCATGACGGCGACGTGCACGCTGTGTCACGACACGCCGAACGCCGGGGGGCACTCCGTGTCGATGGCGCTCGACATCGGCGTCGCCGCCGCGTCGCGCCGCACCGCCGATATGCCGCTCTATACCCTGGAGAACAGGACCACCCACCACGTGGTGCAGGTGACCGATCCGGGCCGGGCGATGATCACGGGCAAATGGGCCGATATCGCGAAGTTCAAGGGCCCGATGCTCCGGGCGCTCTCGGCGCGGGCGCCGTACTTCCACAACGGGTCAGCGGCGACGCTTGGTGAGGTCCTCGATTTCTACGAGCAGCGGTTCAATCTGCACCTCAGCCATCGCGAGCGGGCGGACCTGCTCGCGTTCCTCGGCGCGCTGTGAACTGACGAGAGGGCGGGTCCCCAAGGACCCGCCCTGCGGACGAAAGTGCGTCGCGTTACTTGCCTACCGTATCGGTCGACAGCGGCGGCGCGCTTGCCGGCGGCGTTCTCAAGTGCGTGGCCTGCTCGAACGCGTAGGCGAGAGCGATCAATCGCGGCTCGCTGAACGCGCGCCCGGAGAACGTCACACCTGCCGGGCCGTCCTTCGCATTGAACCCATCGGGAAACGGCGGCGTCACGATGTTCTGGAACGTGCCGCCCGGCACGACGATGCTCGGATAGCCGGCCTTTGCGGGCGTCCCGGCGCCGCTGCTGCCGGAGAAGAGCAGCGCATCGAAGTCGTCGGCGGTCCCGGCGATACCGTCCGGGCCATTCAGGAATGCCGCGATGGTGCCGCGCGACCGGGCGAGATCCTCGGCGCGATCCCGGTTATAGCGTGCCGTGTCGGCGCTGGTCGGCGAGAGATCGAAGAACTGCGAGAACACCGCGAGGTCCTGATCGTATTTCGTCGCGGCCGGCATGTGCGCGGCGTTGAAGGCGACGACGTCCGCCAGCGACTGAGTCGGGAAGCCGGGGCGCACGTGATCGTGGATGTACTTGTTGAGATCGCGCTTGAACGCGTAGTTCAGCACCGTCGAGCATCGCAGCGCCGGCGGCGCCGGATCCCCGGCCGGCGGATAGTTCGCCGCCGGAGGACGTGACGGGCAGCTGCCGAGCTGCGGATCGAGGCCGACCGTTCGTACGTCGACGAACGCCCCTTGCGCTCGGAGCACTGCGATCGCGTTGTTCATCACCGCCGCGCGGTTGTCCGGAAAGGGCGGAACCACGATCCGCGCGCCGTTCAGGGC
>DATATJ010000296.1:0-3373 GCA_036268855.1 Vicinamibacterales bacterium | reverse complement strand
GACAGTGCGGTCACGTGGGCGTCGTGAAGACCTGCATGGTCACCGGCTTGTCTACGGCCGCCAGGTGCCCCAGGCTCTGCTCGGACAGCGTCGAAGTGCGGCCGCCGGCAAGGAGGACCGCCTGAATCAGCGAGACGAACTCGTAGCCGGCCGGCGCGCCGAGAAACCGGATGCGCGAGTCGCGTCGCTCCCCCGCCTCGTCGTACGCGATGGCAATCGCCGGCACCCGATCGATGCCGTACCGGGCGGCCGTGTCTTTCTCGAGGACGAAGTTCACTTCTTCGATCGCTATCCGATCGGACAGCAGGGGTAACTCGTCCAGAATCTGCCGGGTCTGCACGCACGTCTCGCAGTCGAGGGTCTGCGTGAAGAACAACAGCGTCACCGGACGGCTGATTTCCGTGAACGCGTCGCGGAGCTTGGCTTGATCGGCGGGCGCGATAAGGCTCATTCAGGAATTGTGACAGAGGCGGGGGACTGGGGGCTAGCGCGGTTTTCGATTCGATGTAGCGCGACGGCTTTAGCCGAGCGCCGCGCGGCGCCAGAAACGCTCGGCTAAAGCCGTCGCGCTACGTCTACGCTGATGCCGAAACCGCAATAGAGGCTCGGGCTGGAGGCTGGACAATATGGAATGACCGGCTCGCTTCGTAAACGTCGTAGTGCTGTTGCACTCGACAAGGTGGTTTGTGCCACCGTGATCGCGGGTTAGCGCTTCGCAGCGTCAGAGCCGCAGACGAAGGAGCCGGTCGTAAGAGAAGTTACTACGTACAGTGGGGTGGATGCACACAAACAGACCCAGCGTCAGGATGCGGAACGGCTCGCCGACCTCAGCAGAAGACGAAGGCCTCCCGTGCCGCGGTCCTCGCCACGAGCTCGGCGCCGACTACTTCGAGCGTCGAGACAAAACCCAGATCACCCGACGTCTCATCCGGCCTCCAGCCCCTATTTAAACAAATCGTCGAAGGCCTGACGCGCGCTCGGCGGCCCCTGCGTGCCGGTCTCGCGCTCGATCGTCGTCCGAGGCGCGAAGAGCGGACAGGCGTTCCGTGCATCTTTCGGCGTGATGCGGGCGGGCAGCGCCTCCTGCGAGCACTCGAACCGCGCGCTCGTGTCGAACGACACGCACTGGATGCAGGCGTGGAGATCGACGCCGCATCGCGAGCAGCGCACGTCCGCCGCCACCTCGAGACCGAGTCGGTTGCCGCAGCGCGCGCAGCGGAACACTTCGTGGGACGCCATGAGGTTCGGCGTCTTCGGCCCGGCGGCGTCCTGCAGCTGCCGCCCTGGCGCGCGGGGAGCCGGCGGCGGCCGTTCGGACGGCTTCGGTCCCCGCGCTTTGGGCTCGTCCTGGTATCCGCGCTGACGATATTTTCGATCGCTCATGATCCCACCGCGCCTTCGCTACTTGATGATCTCGGTGATGATGAACGGCGCCGACCGCATCGTCTCGTTGATCGCGGAGATCGGACCGCCCACGATCTGATTCAGCGCCGCGACATCCTTGTCGAGCTCCGCTGTCAGCTCTTTCATCCGTCCGCTTTCCGGATCCGTCGGTTTCGCCTGCGCGCGCGACACCGATCCGCTGAGCGATCGGATTTCCTCGCTCACCCGCGGATATTGCCGGTAGCCCATCGACGGATACGGCCGCGTGAGCTGCTCGTCGCGCAGCTTCGTCACCGTGTCGAGCGCCGCCGCCACTTCCTTCTGGAGTGCCGCGGAGCCGGGCTGCTTCTTCAGCCGATTGGAGAGCGCCGAGAGCTGCTCGATGAGGCTGTTCGCGTGCTCGATCGCCAGATTGGCCTTCGACATCATGTCGCGCAGCGTCAGCGCTGCGTCGAGCTGCGTCTGCAGATCGGCCGTGCTGACAGGCACCCGCGGATCCATGGCGACCTTCACCGTCTTGGTGAGCTCGCGTCCCGCGGCGTGGATCTTGATGGTGTAATCACCCGGGATCACGTACGGTCCGCCCGCGAATCGGTACGGATTCTCCTCGTCTTCAGCCGCGCCGGCAATCTGGTGCGGACCGTCATAGCGCAGATCCCACGTGACCCGGTTTACGCCAGCCTTCTTTGGAGCGTTTCGCAGCGTTCGGATGGTCTTGCCGGCCTTGTCCGCGATCGTGACGATGGGGTCGTCCTTCTGGTCGGCCTTGAGGTAGTAGTCGATGATGGCGCCCTCGGGCGGATTCGGCGCCTTCCACACGGCCTGCCCCAGGTTGCCGTCCTTGCCCCACAGATTCCACCGCGTCGCCGCCCGGACGTCGAAGAGCTCCGCATCCGTCTTCATCGCCTCGCCGACGTGCTGCAGCGCCGTGATGTCGTCCATCACGTAGAGGCCGCGGCCGTGCGTCGCGACCAGCAGATCGTTCTCGCGCGGCTGAACCTGGATGTCGCGCACCGGGACCGGCGGCATGTTCTGCCGCAGCGACGCCCAATTCGCGCCGGAATCGAACGACACCCACAAGCCGAGCTCCGTGCCAGCATAGAGCAGCGTCTTCACTTTCGGATCTTCGCGGATCACATGCGGCCACCCGGTCGTCTTCGGCTCCCCGATCGTCAGCCGCGTCCAGGTCTTTCCGAAGTCGGTGGTCTTGAAGAAGTACGCCGTGTAGTCGTTGTCCTGATGATGATCGGCCGCGAAGTAGGCCGTGCCCGCATCGAAGTGCGACGCCTCGACAGTGGGGATCCAGGCGTTCGGGGCGAGCCCCTGGACATTCTTGATCGCGTTGGTCCAGCTCTTCCCGCCATCGCGCGTCACTTGCACGTTGCCATCGTCGGTGCCCACCCAGATGACGTTGGGATCGACCGGCGACGGTGCGATCGTGATGATCGTGCAGTAGAACTCGGCCGCGGTGTTGTCGGTGACGATGGGACCGCCGGAGGACTTCTGCTTGCTCTTGTCGTTGGTCGTCAGATCCTGGCTGATCTGCGTCCACGACTGCCCGTGATTGGTGGACTTGAAGAGCACGTTGCCGCCGAAGTACACCGTCTGGCCGTCCTGCGGCGAGATCGCGATCGGCGAATTCCAGTTGTAGCGGAATTTGTGGTTCTCCATCGCGTCACCGACGGAGCCGATCCGGTTGGGATAAGGCGAAATCGCCTTGGACGCACCGCTGCGCGTGTCAATGACGCTGATGACGCCTCCCTGAAGATCCGTGTACACGCGCCACGGCTCCTTGAGATCGGGCACGGCGAAGAACCCGTCGCCCCCGCCCACGGTGAACCAGTCGTTCTTGCGGATGCCCTCGGTCAGCAGCGAGTTGCTCGGCCCGCACCACGTGCCGTTGTCCTGCAGGCCGCCGCACACCATGTACGGGTTCTGCAGGTCGTAGTTGATGTGGTAGAACTGCGTGAACGGCACGCTGTTCAACACG
>DATATJ010000295.1:0-21728 GCA_036268855.1 Vicinamibacterales bacterium | reverse complement strand
AAAGGCGCCGTCGCCGTTGAGGGCGTGGCCAGACTCGAATGCTGACGACCCGTGCACATGAAATCCGTCGTCGCGTCGCATGACGACCACCACCGGATAGCGGAGCACGCCCTCAGCCATGCAACAGCCGTGACACCTCGGACGCCTGAATCGCGCGATTGCCACCGACGGCGAGGCGCGTTACGGCACTGTAACGCTCGACGAGAGCGAGCCGGCCGGGTCGATGGTCTTGGTGCTCCTCCGGCTCAACCGTTTCCATTTCGCGAGTGCGGCGCGACACGCCTGTCGGAACTGGCCGACGTACGCGGCGCGCGTGACCGCGTCGAAACCGATCGTCGCCAGCGATCCGCCGTAGATCGCGCCGACGAGGACGCTTTCGACGAGAACCGCAGCCGCCGATGCCGGTGGCCAGGTCCACCGGATGGCCATGCCGCAGGCGGCCGCGACCGCCGCGGCGACAGCCGCAGGGCGCACGGTCTCGATCACACACCGAGGAACGGGTAATGCAACGGCACGGCACGCCGCTGCCTGCATGACGACAAGATGGCCGAACACGAGCGGCACCAGCGTGCCGATCGCAACGCCTGGAAGGCCGATCGCGCGCACGAGCACGAGGCTGAGACCAAGGTTGACGATCGCTTCACCCACCCAGATCCCCGTCACCATCCGGTGGTGACCGGTCGCGATGAGCACGTTGTGTGACGCCCCCTGGCTGACGAGGATGACGCCCGCAATCGCCAGGACATTGAACGGCAGCACGCTGCCGGCGAACGCCGGTCCCATCCATTTCAGGATGAGCGGCTCACTGAACCCGATCAGGACGACAGATGCACCGGTCACCATTGTCATGCCGATGCGGTTGCCTTCGACGAGGGTTCGGCGGAGCCCGGCGCGATCGCCGTCAGCTCCGAATGCCATCGCGATGGGGAATAGCATCACGCTGAACTGGTCGCAGAGACGCCGCTGATACTGTCCGAGTCGCAGCGCGACGGTGTACACGGCGACCGCGGCCGGTCCGAGGACCGCGCCGACGACCACGCTGTCGATGTTGAAGCTGATCTGCGCCGCCACATTGATGACGAACAGGTACAGGCTGAAGCTCGTCACTTCACGCCACTGCGACGCGCTGAAGTACGCCGGTCGAATGCGCAGCTCCGGCATCACGCGGTAGGCATTCCACGCGTATCCGGCGTACGCCGCGATGTTCACGGCGGTCGTCGTCGAGACCAGCGTCAGGAGTCCGCCGCCAGCCTCGAGCACCGCGTACGTGCTCAGTGCGTTCAGCAGCACGCTGGCGCTCGCGACGAGATTGTTCCGGGCGAAACCTTGGCGCGCGTTCGTCACCGCGCCAAAGACCGTCAGCGGAAACCCGATCGCGACACGGGCGCCCAGGATGGCAAGCAGCGCCTGCGCGAGACGAAGTTGCGACGGCGACAGGTGCGGGAAGCGCGGCACTGCCACGAGCACCATCGCAACGATGACGGCCCCCGCGACAACCGCGATTCCGGCGTAGACACAGACAAACGTGCTGGCAATCCGGTTGACCTCGCCGCGGTCGCCGCGGCGATCCGCCTCGATCAGATGTCGCACGACCCCGTTGCCGTAGCCGAGATCGAGCAGCTGAAAATACGTCGTCATCGACGCGACCAGCATCCAGAGACCGTACTCGGTCTGTCCGAGGTGACGGACGGTGAACGGCATCAATACCGCACCGAGGCTGATGTTCAGACCGAGCACAACGTACTTCGTCACGGTTCCGGCGATCAGGTTGGTCGCGGCGGTCGAGTTCGTCCCGTCCGGCATGCCCGTCACGAAGCAAGAGGTGTGACACATGACAGCGCCGTTTCGTTTGTGCAACATCCGTCGAACAGGATGTCGTCGCCTCCGGTCGCGCTGCCGCGCGGGTCCAAATAAGGCCATGTACCCCATCTGTGCAACGAACGTCCTGTTTGTCGGTCGTCATCCCGGCGAAGCAAAATACCGAACATCGCCGCCGCGCTCATTCCGTGTTCGAGCAAAGTACTTCCGCTCGGGGTCCAATCGCGAGGTCATACCCTTCGCAACAACGCTGAATGTTTACCTTGACGTTGCATCCGCGACATGCGTTGGTTACCGGCAACGCTCAAGCTGCGAAGCGGTCTTAGACGGACCAGGGAGGGCAGATGACGAGGATTGTCGCGCTCGGCGTAGTCGCCGTGGCGCTCTCAATCGCTGTCGCCGGTGCGACGGCGGGCACGAATCCGAACACTTTGACGCTTGCCGTCTACGGCGATGAGCCGTACGTCGACCCGGCGTTTACGCCGCAGGCCGAGTTCGACGCGACGCCGGCGTTCATCAAGGCGATCAACGCCGACTCGAGCGTGCAGGAGGTCGTGCACGTCGGCGACATCCATTCGGGCAGTGAGGCGTGCACGGTCGCCTACGACCAGGCGATCGACACCCTCTGGACGGCGTTCCAGCGGCCGCTGATCTACACGCCGGGCGACAACGAGTGGAGCGACTGCACGAAAGCCAAGGAGCTTGCCGGCAAGGACGTGTTCGGCAACGGGCCGGACTTCAACGGCGATCCCCTCGTGCACCTGAACCTCGTTCGCTCGATCTTCTTCGCGAACCCGGGGCAGACGCTGGGCCAGCACCCGATGCAGGTGGTCTCGCAGAAGAACGCCTTCGACCCGGCGCATCCGACCGACGCGCAGTTTGTCGAGAACGTCATGTGGGAGCAGTCGAAGACGGTGTTCGTCACGCTCAACCTTCCGGGCGGCTCGAACAACGACACCGACACGTGGAACGGCCCGGCCAAGAACCAGGCGGCAGAGGATGCGGAGCGCGCCGCGCGCACAGCCGCCGACATCCGGTGGCTGAACGCGGCGTTCGCGCAGGCCGAGGCCGGTAACGCGCACAGCGTGGTCATCATCGGGCAGGCCGACATGTGGGACACGACGGACGCAGCGTCGCACCAGACGAACTACGAGCCAATCATCGCCGCGATCGCATCCAACTCACAGACGTACGGGAAGCCGGTGCTCTACCTCAACGGCGACTCGCATATCTACCGCTCGGACAATCCCCTGCAGCAGAATTCGAGCTGCGACACGGAGACCGAACCGTGCACCCTCGATGCGTGGCTGCAGCACCCGTATTACAACGTGCCGAACTTTCACCGGATTGTCGTGCACGGCTCGACGTTCCCGCTGGAGTGGCTGAAGCTGAGTATCGATCCACGGGCGGCATGGGAGAACGCCTCGACGGTGACCTCGTGGGGGCCGTTCAGCTGGCAGCGGAAGACGCAGACGCAGCTCACGCCCTAGCGAAGGTCTTGCGGCATTGCCGCGAACTCGCGTGAACGGAGCGGGACGAGGCTCGTTCCGCTACGTTCTGCCCCCCACTCTCCGCCAGCAACCGTCTGACGTCTGGAGCAGTTTCCAGATGCGTGCAGCCGCGTCCTGACCTTTTTTTCGATCTGAGCGTCTAACGTGGCAACCGGGGGTAGACATGCCGATGATCCGAACCCTGTTGTCCGTGGCGGTGCTGGCGGCGGGCGCTGCCTTCAGCTCTAATCTATCGCTCGGCGTGCCGGCGGGCGACGCCGCGTCCGTGCTGGCCGCGGCCCGCGAGGCGCTCGGCGGCGGAAAGAAACTCGCCGGGGTGACAAGCTTCCTCGCGACCGGGCGCACACGGCAGCTTCGCGGAGAGAACCTCGTCCCGATCGAGTTCGAGATCGCCTGCGAGCTCCCGGACAAGTACGTCCGCCGCGACGAGTTCCCCGCCCAGGACCTCCCACCGGCCGTGAACGGCTTTCGAGGTGAGGACGCGATCGGACCGTCGAAGACCACGCGCGAAGAGTTCGCGCGCCTGATGCTGGGCGCGTTCGCCGTGGCTTCGCCCGTGTTTCCGCTCACGTTCGCCTACGCGGCCGAAGCGGAGGCGCCTGAAGGCAAGGCCGATGTGCTCGACGTCTCAGGCCCCGCCAACTTCTCCGCGCGGTTCGTCGTCCAACGGGAAACGCACATGCCTGTGATGCTCATGTGGCAGGCTGCCGCCCCGGCGGGGCGCGGCGGCGTTCCCGGAGCGCTCCCTGGCGGACCCGGTCGCGGCACAGGGGGGCCGCCGGCGGAACACCGCCTCTATTACGCCGACTACCGCGCCGTAAGCGGTGGCGTGAAATGGCCGTTCAGAATCCGTCACGCGGTGGCCGGCGCGACCATCGAGGAAACGACGTTCGATCGCGTCACCATCAACGCGACGATCGATCCGAAGAAGTTCGAGGCGCTGAAGTGAACGCTTTTCTCGGGCTGCTCCTCGTCGCACAAACGGCATCCGGTGGCACGCTGCGCATCACCGTCGTCGACCAGACCAACGCGGTGGTCGTCGGCGCGACCGTGACGGTCACGGGCGTGGACGAGGCGACCAGGCGGACGAGCATTGCGCCGGCGCGGACCGTCGATGCCGGCGTCGCGACCATCCCTGGACTGGCGCCCGGCCGGTACACGATCGACGTCGAGTTTCCAGGCTTCGAGAAGCGGACATTGCCTGACGTCCGCATCCGCGCCGGTGACAACCGCCAGGTCGCGGTGCTCGCGATCGGGAAAATGGAAGCCGCGGTCACAGTGGAGCAGGACAAACAGCAGGCCGCGTCGGACCGCAACGGGCCGTCGTTCGGCACCGTGTTGACGCGCGATCAAATCGACGCGCTGTCGGACGATCCGGCCATCCTCCAGCAGCAGCTCCAGGACATGGCCGGCCCCGGTGCCGTCATCAGAATCGACGGGTACGAGGGCGGCGCTCTCCCGCCCAAGGCGATGATCCGATCGATTCGCATCGCGCGCGATCAGTTCGCGGCCGAGTTCCACAGCGCTGGCGGCGTCTCCATCGAGATCATCACGCAGCCCGGCATCGGGCCGATGCGGTACTTTTCGACCGCCTTGATGCGCGGCAGCGCGCTCTCGGGCACCAGTCCGTTTGTCCCGGTGCGAGGCCCCGAACAGAACCGCAACTACGGCTTCGGCCTTGGCGGCACGATCGTGAAGAACAAGAGCTCGTTTTTCGTGAACGTCTTCGGCATCGACGCGTACGACACGCCGAACCTCAATGCGGTGACGCCGGCGGGCACCGTGTCGCGCGCCGTGAACCTCAAGGCGCCGCGTGACAACGTGTTCGTCAACGGCATCCTCGACTACGCCGTGACGCTCGATCAGACCATCCGCGTCGGCTACAACCTCACGCACGTCGCGAACGACAACCTTGGCGTCGGCGGCTACAGCGGTCCCGATCGCGCGTACTCCACCGCCACGGCGGTCAACACTTTCCGCGTGCAGCATTTTGGACCTGTGGGGCGGCGCGCGTTCTCACGTTCACGCATCCAGGTGATTCAGTCGGATTCCAGTTCGCAGTCGGCGGTCGATGCGCCGACCGTTCAAGTGCTCGACGCGTTCACCAGCGGCGGCGCACAACAGGCGGGCGGCAATCACGCGACGACGCTCGACGCGGCGTCAGACTTCGATTACGTGGTTGGCCGGCATTCGCTCCGCACGGGATTCGTGTTTGACGCGATCCGGTATCGCTCCGACGCGACGTCGAACTATCTCGGCACCTACGCCTTCGACAGCCTGGCCGCCTACGAGGAGGACCAGCCGAGCAACTACAGCCGGCGCATCGGCGATCCGTCGATCGGATACGCCAACGTCCAGACGGGCCTCTACCTGCAGGACGACATCCGGCTGCGCAAGAATCTGTCCATCACGCCGGGGCTCCGCTACGAAGTGCAGAGCCACGTCCGGGATCGTGCCAATGTCGGCCCACGGTTCGGCCTCACGTGGGCGCCGACTGCCGGCGGCCAGACGACGGTCCGCGGCAGCGCGGGGATCTTTTACGACTGGTTGCCGACGAGCACCTACGATCAGGTCGTCCGCCTCGACGGCTTTCACCAGCAGGAAATTAACGTCGTCGACCCGTCGTTCCCGATCGACGCGGGCGCGGCGAGCACGCCGCCGGTCAACCGGTATGCGCTCGGTCCGAATTACGACGCCCCGCGGATCACACGCTTCAGCACAGGGATCGATCAGACGATTCGAAAGGTGAGCCGCGTCTCGGCGACCTACAGTTACCTGCGCGGGTCGCGGCTCGCACGCGGGCTGAACACCAACCCGCTGATCGACGGCGTGCGGGAGGATCCGCGCTTCGCGAACGTGATCGATGTCGCCTCCGACGCCGCTTCCCGCCAGCACGAGCTGCGCTTCGACGCCAGCATCAACCCGGGCGCGATGCTGCCGTTGCCCGCATCTGCGCCGCGCATCAGCTGGAAACGCACGACGGTGTTTGCAAACTACACCTTGTCGTCGCTGCAGAACAACACCGACGGCCCGTTCAGCCCGCCGCCGACGGACACGCTCGCGACCGAGTGGGGACCGGCGAACGGCGGGAGTGCCTCTTCGGGGACGAACATCCCCGGGCTGATCGCCTTCGGCGGCGCGCCGACGACCGTGGACGTGCGGCACCGCGTGAATCTGAGTCTGAACAACCAGGTGGTGCGGAACTTCGTGCTGTCGCTCGCCGTCAACGCGAGCAGTGCGCCGCCCTACATGCTCCTCACCGGCGAGGACAATAACGGCGACGGCATCTTCAACGATCGCCCTCTCGGTGTCGGACGCAACACACTGCGTGCGAGCGCGCAGATGAACGTGAATATGTTCGCCGGCTACAACTTCGCGTTCGGCCATTCGTCGGCGCCGCTGCCGCCAGGTATCGGCGTATTCGGCTCTGGGGCGTCCGCACAGGTGAGAACCGTCGATCTCGGGCCCGCCCGCTACCGTCTCCAACTCTTCGTCCAGGCGCAGAATCTGACGAACGAATCGAACTATCTCGGGTACAGCGGCACGCTGACCTCCCCCTTCTTCGGCAGGCCGACGGCGGTCAGCGGGATGCGCAAAATCGACGTCGGCATCAACTTCGGATTCTGATCGAGATTCGGCGTCGATTCCGCGACCCCAAGGCGGCAACACGTCCTTGACACGTTTGATATGAGTAGGAGATGCCATCCGAACACGACGTCGCTTTCCCACGCTTGAGCCGAGACCAGATAGACGCACTGCGCCGGTGGGCGCGGGTGCGACCGATTGCTGCTGGCGACGTGCTGTTCGAGGAAGGGGACCGCGGGTTTTCGTTCTACGTTGTCCTGGAAGGCGCGGTCGAGATCGTCGAGCAGTCTCGGGGCACGACCCACCAGGTGACGGTTCACGAACCGGGCGAGTTCACGGGCGACGTGGATACGCTGTCCGGCCGCGCCGCGCTCGTCACCGCGCGCGCCATCGCCCCTGGCGAAGTGCTGGAGCTGACGGCCGCCGAACTACGTCAGGCGGTGGACGCGCTGCCGGAGTTCGGAGAGATCGTCCTGAAGGCGTTTCTCACGCGCCGCGCGCTGCTTTTGAGCGACGGATTCGAGGGCATCAAAATCGTCGGATCACGGTTCTCGCCCGACGCACATCGCCTCAGAGATTTTGCGACCCGCAACGCGATCCCGTTCACCTGGATCGATCTGGAGTCCGACGAACAGGCCGAGACGCTGCTTCGGCAATTCGGCGTGCCGCCCTCGGCGACGCCCGTCGTAATCGGCCGCGAAGGCCGTTATCTCGCCAATCCGACGGTTGCCCAGTTGGGGCACTGCGCCGGTCTCGAAGCGACGATCGATCCGTCCGAGCTGCACGATCTGATCGTTGTCGGCGCGGGCCCCGCGGGTCTCGCGGCGGCGGTGTATGCGGCGTCGGAAGGTCTCGACGTGCTCGTCGTCGAACGCATTGCCACTGGCGGCCAGGCTGGCACGAGCTCGCGCATCGAGAACTATCTCGGCTTCCCCATGGGCATTTCCGGCTCGGAACTCATGCGCAACGCGGTGCTTCAGGCGCAGAAGTTCGGCGCGCGCATCACCCTGCCCGGGACGGTCCAGCGTCTCGGGATCGACGCCGGCGTTCGCGTCATCACGCTGGCCGATGGGACGAAGATTCGCGCCAAGCGCATCCTCGTCGCGACCGGCGTCGAGTATCGGCGGCTCGATGTGCCACGTCTGAGCGAGTTCGAGGGCGCTGGCGTCTACTACGCCGCGACCGACACGGAAACGAAGCTGTGTCGCAATGAAGAGATAGTCGTGGTGGGCGCCGGCAATTCGGCCGGGCAGGCCATCGTGGCGCTCTCGCGATACGCACGCCGTGTGCACGTCGTCGCCCGCGCGCGCGATCTGGGCAAGAGCATGTCGCGATATCTCGTGGATCGCGTCGAGCATATCGACAACGTCCAGATTCACCGTGGCGCCGTGGTGACCGCGTTGGAAGGGGACGGTCATCTGCAGGCGATCCGCCTCCGCGACGAGGCCGGCGTCGAGACGCGGATCACCACACCGGCGCTGTTCCTCTTCATCGGGGCCGACCCGCACACGGACTGGCTGAGCGGCTGCGTGCAGCTCGACAAGAAGGGTTTTGTCCTGACCGGTGCCAGTGTGCCTCTCGAGACGGCGCGAGGGGATCTCTGGCGTGCGCTGGGCCGGACGCCGTTTTTTCTGGAGACGAGCCTCCCCGGAGTGTTCGCTGCGGGAGACGTGCGGAGCGGGTCGGTCAAACGCTGCGCATCGGCGGTCGGCGAGGGCGCCATGGCGATCAGCTTCATTCATGCGTCGCTCGACGCCGCGTCGCCGGCAAAGGATGTTTTGATACAGACCTTAGGACCGTCACGCGAGGCGAAAGGCTAAAATCAGCTGGTCGGGCCGGCAGCCGCACCAGTTGCTGGGCGATCGCAGCGGCGCGCTTCACCTGATGTTCGCGTGGCGCTCCGGCACCGCCGGTCACGCGATCTGGGAAGTCCTGCTGGCGTTCGCCTACGGCGCGATCGGTTTCTACCTGCTGGCGCACCCGCTCCTCGGGCTCGCGTCGTTGACCCCGGCCCTGGCGATCTATCTCTTTATCGAAGGTGTACTCGAGTTCGTCCTCAGCGGCATTTCCCGCCTGATGCTCTCATTGGCCGTGCGCAGAATCGTCGCCTGACTCAGGTCGACTCCGCCGACGTGCACCGCGGCCCGGCGCCGGAAACGCTCGGCTGAGGCCTTCTCGCTAGCCCTCTACGCTGATGTGCTCCTGGCCGCCGGCCACTTTCGATCCGATGTGGCGCGAGGGATTCAGCCGAGCGCCGGGCGGGGGAAACGCCCGCCTGACCGCTTCGCACCACCGATGAATTCCGCGCCGCGCGAAGACAATAGATGACCAGCGTCCTGCCGGGAATCGCGTAGGCTCTGCGTGTGCGAGACCGCTTCGTGCGCTGCGAGTTCCGCGACGAACTCCTCCTGGACGTCCGTCACGCGTGTCGCCTGTTCCTCGGCCGGGATCGGTCGTTCGCGCTGACGGCCGTGACGATGCTGACGCTGGCCATCAGCTTGAATGTGATGACGTTCACGCTGACGCAGGCCATGCTGTTCCGCGGACTGCCGCTCGTGCAGGAACCGCTGCGACTCGTGATGATCCAGGAGGTCTCGCCGGACGGACGTCGCGGCGTGTCGTACCCGGATTTCGAAGAATGGGCCGCGCAGGTCCGCTCGTTCGACGGCATGTTGTTCGTCGCCGGATCAACGCGCATGCAGTTCATCGACGACGTCGGCAGGCCGGCGGATCTTTCACCGTTCAAGGTCACCGCCGGCGCGTTCGGCCTGCTGGGCGTGCACCCGCTTCTCGGCCGCGACTTCGTGGCCGCCGACGACGCCGCTGGTGCTCCGCTGGTCGTCATTCTCAACTATCGTTTCTGGGCGGGCCGCTTCGAGAAGCGCGCCGACGTCGTGGGAAAGACGGTTCACGTGGGGGGCGCGCCCGCCACGATCGTCGGCGTCATGCCGGAGCGCTTCGAGTTTCCGTCTCGCGCGGATTTCTGGATGCCGGCGGGAACAATTCCTTCGCTGCGGCAGCGCAACGCCGACACCGGGGGCTATATCGCGCTGGGACGACTGCGTCCCGGCGCGACGGTTCAGAAGGCGCGCACGGAGCTGGAGCTCGTTCACCGTCGTCTGCAGGACGCGTATCCCGAAACGAATCGCCGGAAGCTCATCGACGTCGTCGACAACGCGCACTCGCACGCCGGACCGAACGCCCCGGTGATCTATCTGTCGCTGTGGGCTGGCGCATGCTTCGTGCTGCTGATCGCGTGCGCCAACGTCTCGAACCTCTCGCTGGTGCGGACGATCGGACGATGGCGCGAATTCTCGACGCGCATCGCCCTCGGAGGCGGTCGCTGGCGGCTCGCGCGTCAGATGCTGGTCGAACACGCGATCATCGTCGCCGTGGCTGGCGCGCTGGCGTGGCGTGCGACGACCTGGGGCATCGGTGCCTGGGCGGCATCGACCACGTCGCCGTACCAGATTCTCGACTACTCGATCGACGCCACGACGATCGCCTGTCTGGCCGCGGTGTGCGTCGTCTCGGCGCTGCTGTACTCGATTGCGCCGATCGTCCGCCTCACGCAGTTGACGGATGGCGGTGCGATCGTCGGTCACACGCGCGGCGTCACGCAGCCGATGCGCAGTCGCCGGCTCTCGGCGGGGCTCGTCGCGGGACAAATGGCGCTCGCGATCGTCCTGCTCTCGGGCGCCGGCGTCCTGGTCCGCAGCCTCCTGAACATCGTCGGCGCCGAAACGGGCGTGCGGGCGCCGGAGCGGATTCTCGTCGGAACCGTCAGGCTGCCGTCGATCACGTACCCGACGCCCGGGAAGCGGACCGCGTACATCAAGCGGCTCGAGGGCATCTCGATTCCCGGCGTGCAGGATGTCGCCGTGGCAACCGCGCTGCCGGCCTCGGGCGGACGGATGACGGGAATCGACGTCGAAGGCATGCCGTCGCGATCGGACGGCAGAGACTACGCGCAACTCATCGCGATCAGCCCGGCCTATTTCAAGGTGATCGGCGTGACGACGGTGGCCGGGCGGGCGTTTTCCGCGGACGACCGCATGTCGTCGCCGCTGGTCGCGATGGTGAACGAGAGCTTCGTCGCGAAATATCTGCCGGGCAGGGAACCGATCGGACTCCGGATCCGCTTCGCAGGCACGGGCATGTCGAGCGAGTGGCGGACGATCGTCGGCGTCGCGCCGAACATCATGGAAGGAGACGCGATCCGCCAGGAGTTCAAGCCGGTGCTGTACGCGCCGCTCGATCAGGAGCCGACGCCGCGCCCGGTCGTGCTGGCACGCACGATCGTGCCGCCCAGTCAGTCGGCCCGGCCGTTTCGAGCGGCTGTCGAACAAATCGATCGCGACGCGACGCTCGAGGGTTTTCAGACGCTGACGGCGAGCTTCGCGTTCGACGGCGACTACATGGACCTGCAGCACATGGAGCTCGGCAAGAATGCCGCGATCGCCCCGGTCTTCGCGGCGGTTGCGCTGCTGCTCGCCGCGGTCGGACTCTATTCCGTGATCGCGCATTCGGTCGGTCAGCGAACGCAGGAGATCGGCATTCGTGTCGCGATCGGTGCGACGGCGTCGGACATCCGGAGGCTGGTACAGCGCGAAGGGCTGACGCCGGCGGCGATCGGCATCGCGGTGGGACTCGCGGGCTCGCTGGCGGTGAACCGGATCCTTCAGTCTCAGCTCGTGGAGGTGTCGCCGCACGACCCGGTGACGATCGCAGGCGCAATCGTCGCACTCATCGGCGTCGCGCTGATCGCGTCCCACGTGCCTGCGCGACGTGCGACGCGCGTCGATCCGATCGTCGCGCTGCGGCACGAGTGAAGGGGGCCGGTGGACGTATGCTCGCACAGGATCTGCGTTTCGCGGTGCGCGCACTGCGTCGGACGCCCATCGTGACCGCCGTGGCGATCGTTTCCCTCGCGCTCGGCATCGGCGCAAACTCCGCCGTCTTTTCACTCATCGACGGTCTCATCCTGCGGCCGTTGCCGGGTGTCGTGGATCCCGGCCGATTAGCGACCTTGTCCGCAGGCGAGCTCGGCACGCCGCTCACGATCGACTCGACGCCCTTTACGATTGTTGGCGTACTCCCGCCAGAGTTCCTCGGCACCGACATCGGGCGGTCGCTGGACGTGGCGATTCCCATCGGTACGGAGCCCTTGATCCGGGGGGAACGAATCCTGGCTGCAGCCGCCGGCGGATCGGTCCGCCTACTGGGTGACGGTCGCCATCCGGCTCCGGCCGGAGCAAAGCGTGGACGCGGCGGTGGCTCTTCTCCGTGGGATGCAGCCTCAGATCCGGCAGGCGGCGCAGCCCCAGGTCCAGGGACGTGCGCTGGAATTTCTGACCGAACCGTTCGCGCTGACGCGCATCGGCACGGGCACGTCCGGCCTTCGAGCCACCTACCGGCGTCCGCTCCTCGCCGTTCTGTTCGTCGTGGGTCTGGTCCTCCTGCTCGCGTGCGCGAACATCGCGAATCTGCAGTTGGCACGGGCCGCGGCGCGTGGACATGAATGGAGTCTTCGTCGCGCCCTCGGCGCATCGCGATGGCGTCTCGCGCGCCCGCTCGTGATCGAGAGCCTGCTCATGGCCGCGCTCGGGGCGGGCGGAGGACTCGCGTTCGCTTCCTGGGCCAGCCGGTTGGTCGTGGCTGGCATGTCCACGGCGAGCAATCGGATCGCGTTGGGTGGCGCGGCGTTCGCACAATCGTTGACCAGGCTGGGGCTCGTCGATGAATATCGCCTTGTCCTGCAGCCGATCGCGTTGGGCCGGGGCCTGCCTCTGTTCAAGGACCTCGTGGTGCCGATCCGGTTCGAGCTTGTCGAAGCGGAGACCTACCGTACCGGTGCTGCGCTCCACGTCTACCATGTCGTGCGGTGAGTGTCATTCCGAGCGGAATCCGACAAGGACGCGAGCGCATCAGCCTGGCGTTTCGCGTGAGGCGGCCGCGCTGAACGCTATTCGCAGCGGAGCGCCACGATTGGATCCACTTTCGTCGCGCGCAGCGCCGGAATGTAGCTCGCCAGGAGGGTCAGCGCCGCCAGCACGAGCGCGACAACGCCGAACGTCAGCGGATCGGCTGCGCTGATTCCGAAGAGGAGATCTTTCATCACGCGCGTCACGGCGAACGCCGCGACCGCGCCAACCGCGATGCCTGCGCCGGCCATCCGCATCGCGCCTCCCAGAACGGCGCGAAGCACAAGGCCGCGCGGCGCGCCGAGCGCCATGCGGACCCCGATGTCGTGGGTCGTCTGTGTCACCGTGTAGGACACGACGCCGTAAATCCCGACGCCGGCGAGCACCAGCGCGAGCGCTGCGAACGTCCCGAGCAGCAGCCGCGTGAAGCGACGCGCCGAGAGCGAGTCGCCAATTACATCCTCCCTGCTCTGTTCGCCGAACGTCACCATATTGGCGCTGGTCTGCTGAACCGACTGCTTGACCGATGGAACCACGGCATACGGATCGCCGTTCGCGCGGACGACGTAGTCGGAACCTGTCGAGGCGAGGTCCATCACACTGTCGGGAAGTTGGCGGAACGCAATATAGAGCTGCGAATGGATCTTTGCGGTGGCGTCGGCGTCCAGCCCCCAGTGCTTCACGTGGCCCACGATGCCGACCACCTCGCACTTCATGTCCAGCAGATCGAGGTTGATGTGCTGGCCGAGCGGCTCCTGATTCGGGAACGCCTTCGCGACGAAGTCCTCGTCGATCGCCACCACGCAGGGAGTGTGTTCCGTGTCCTGCGGCGCGAGAAAACGGCCGCGCCGCAGCGAAATCCTCATCACGCTGAGATAGTCGGGGTCGACGCCGTAGAAAAGCGCCTGATCCATCAGGCTTTGCTCGGCCGGCTTCGGCCGTCCCTCGACCCAGTACGGCAGCTCGGAGTCGCCGTTCATCGGCAGACCGCCGACGAGCACGCTGGCCGCCGCGATACCGGGGGCGCTGCGCAGCCGATCGACGGTTTGCATGAAGCCGTTGCGGATCGCCGCCGGCGTCCCGTGCACGGCCGGCGAACCGGCGATGCCGAACGTCAGGACGTGCTGCGGATCGAAGCCGGGATTCACGCTCCACAACTGCGACATCGTGCGCACCATCAAGCCGGCGGATGTCGTCAGCACCAGGCCGAGCGCGACTTCGACGACGACGAGTGCGGCGAGCAGACGCGGACGGCTGGTGTTGCCGCGATCGCCCTCCTTGAGCGCATCGGTGAGGTCGGGGCGCGCCGCACGCAGCGCCGGCGCGAGACCGAAGAAGAAGCTGGCGCCGAGCGCGACGGCCGCCGTGAAGGCGAGGACCGATCCATCGAGCTGACCCTGAGCGGCGCGCGGCAGCTCGCTCGCGATTTTCGCGACGACGATCGCGTTGAACGCCTTCGCGACGAGCAGCCCGAGGAGGCCGCCGGCCGAGGCGAGCAGCAGACATTCTGTGAGCAGCTGCCGGACGACGCGGACGCGCGACGCGCCGAGCGCGGTCCGGATCGCGAACTCGCGGCGGCGGCCCGTGGCTCGCGCCAGCAGGAGGTTGGCGACGTTGGCGCACGCCATCACCAGCACGAACCCGACGGCGCCGAGGAGCACCAGCAGTGGCGTGCGGACGTCGCCCGTCAGGTTGTCGGCGAGTGACACCGCGTAGATGCCGTGGTCCTTGTTCTCCGTCGGGTACGCCTTGGCCAGTCCCGCGGCGATGCCGTCGAGCTCGGACTGCGCCCCCGGCACGCTCCGGTCGCGCGACAGCCGTCCGACCACGCGCATGCCCATGGCGACGCCGCGGTTCCAGAACAGCGGCTCCGCCCATTGACCGATCGGCACGATGATCGACGCCCGCCGCCACAGCACATCGTCGCTGGGGACGACGCCGACGATCGTGTAGAGGCGATCGTTCAACGTCAGCCCGCGCCCCAGCACGTGCGGGTCGCCGCCGAAACGCGTCTGCCAGAAGTTCGACGTCAGGACGACGACGGGGGCGCCGCCCCGGCGGTCCTCGTCGGCGGTGAACGCGCGCCCCAGAATCGGCTGCACGCCGAGCGTGCCGAAGATGGCGGCCGACGCCATTTGACCGCGCAGGCGCTCGGGTGCCGCGTCGCCCGTGAGATTGAAGTTGTCGGAACGGTACGCCGCGATCGCGTCCAATGAGCGGGTCTGCTGCTGCCAGTCCAGGAAATTCGGATACGACACCGACGACTCGCGAAACTGCGGCGTGCTCGTGAAAAGCTGGACGAGGCGTCCGGGATCGGCATACGGCAGCGGCTTCAAGAGCACCGCGCTCACGATGCTGAACATCGCCGTGTTCGCGCCGATCCCCAGCGCGAGGGCGACGATCGCGATACCGGTGACGCCGGGCGCCTTCGCCAGCGTACGGATACCGAAGCGCAAATCCTGCAGAAGGGTGGCCACAGTTGTCCTCACGCACCTTGACGAAGCAAGCGGCGTGGAGGTTCCGGCGGCCCGTTTGGCACCAATCCTTACTGAGCGATTCCGATCCCTGTGCCCTGTGACCTCACGAGCTCGGCGATACCCTTGCGGCCTTGCTCGCGCCGAATCGCGCCGATGGCCCCGATGTGATACGCCTCGTGCCAGGTGAGGAACAGCACGGTGTCCAGAATGCGCTTCTCGTCGTGCGGGCCGCCTCCTGGCATCGGCGCTTCCAGCCGATCGGCCGACGAGGTGAGCACGGCGCACAGGTCGCGGTCCAGGGCGGCAAAGCTCGCCGCCAGATCTGCCAGCGGCGGGTAATCGGAGCCATCGCTGGCGGGTGTGTGTTCGAACCGGGCCGCGAAGTCATTCTTCCGCGGGTGGCCGAGCAACTCCAGAACCGTGATCTTGTAGTGGCACAGGTGTCCGATTGTCCAGGCGATTGAGGGGCCGGTGCCGCTGCGCGACCTGGCCTTGGCATCCTGGTCGGTTAGATCCCGGATGCCGGCGGCCAAGATGCCGTTCGAGACGGTATGCAGAGCGATGATGGGTTGTACACGGGCGTCCATGCGAATCCTCCTTATTGGGTCGTTACAAGCACGACGAACGGCCGGGTGAAAAGGATGCGGCCAGGAGACCGGATCTTTTCGCGCCCCTGAATCGTCATCGAGGTAGCGTTGGACAACGGTGCACGAGCCGAAGGTGCGGCTGCTGGAAGGAATAGACGTGGATTTCGAGGTACTGGGAAAGGCGCGGGCAGACTTCGATCGCCTCGTGGCCGACGTGCGGCCTCAGTTGTTGCGGTATTGCGCCCGCATGACGGGCTCCGCCGTCGACGGCGAAGACATCGTCCAGGACGCGCTGGCGAAGGTGTACTTCCAGCTGCCGCAGCTCGGGCACGTGGAGAACCTGCGCGCGTGGTTGTTTCGGGTGGCCCACAATAAGGCGCTCGATTACCTGCGCCGCTACGACGTCCGCTTTGGCGAGACGCTCGAGGGCGAACTGCCGGCGCCGGTGGAGGATCTGCCGCTCGACGCCGCCGTCATGGCCGAGTGGGGGCTGTCCCACTTCGTGCGGCTGACCGCGCTGCAGCGCAGTTGCGTGATCCTGAAGGACGTGCTGTCGTACAGCCTCGAGGAGATTTCAGAAATCCTCGACGTCAGCGTGCCGTCCATCAAGGGCGCGCTGCACCGGGGGCGCGCCAGCCTGCGGCGCCAGGCCGTCGCGCCGGACGCCGGGTCCGCGTCACGCCTGCCGCACGACGAGGCCGCACTGCTCGCGCGGTACGTCACGCTCTTCAACGCGCGCGATTTCGACGCGCTGCGCGCCATGCTCGCAGAGGACGTCCGGCTCGAACTGGTCGGGATGACAGAGAAGAGCGGCGCGGCGGACGTCGGCCACTACTTCACCAACTACGCGCGGCTCGCCGGCATGCGAGTCGAGGCTGGCGCGGTGGATGGGCGGCCGGCACTCCTCGTGCGCGAGCAACCGGACAGCCGCCCCGTGTACTGCCTGTTCGTGCGCTTCCGCGGAGAGCGGATTCAATTCATCAGGGACTATCGCTACGCCCGGTATGTGTTCGACGAAGCGCAGTGGAGTCGAGCCTGAACTAGAACCCCCGCCTATGGTGTTCGCCAAGCGGCTTCGCGAAGGCATCCGCCGCGGCCGGATCTGGCGCGGGAGTCAGGACTCGACAGCGTCAGCGATCTGCTCGAGGTCGCGAAGCACGGACCTGGACGCAACGTGTATCTGATCCGGTTTCACTATCTCCCGCCTGGTGCGTGGGACGGAGAGCGCTGGAGGCACCGGCAGGCTGGCCCGTAGTCAGAGTTTCATTGCAGCAGGACGGGCGTTCCGCTGGCGAGACAGGGAGCCGGAGCTCCCTGTCCGCTTGGCGAAAGGCGCTTAGCGTCGATCGTTGTCTGCCGGCGGCATGATCGACACGCCGTTGGCGTTGGCGACGCCGACGTCAATCGGGCTGCCGCTGACGGCAAGCTCGCCGAATTCATTGACCGTCCACAGCGACAGGTGAGACTGTCCCGCGGTGTGATCGATGACGCCCAGCACGCCTTGGTTCGCATCGATGTCCACGGGCGACCCGCCGGTCACGACGGGCGCGGCGATCGAACTGTCGACGAAGACGTTGTTGCCGGTGGCCACGAAGCGGCTCAATGTTCCGCTGCCGGTGTTCGCCGTAAACACGTACTTCCCGACCCGAGTGGCCCAGCAATCGGCCGTCTGGCTTGCGCCGATCACGGCGGTAAACGCACCGTCGCGGAAGAGGCCGACCTGGCTGGAATGCGCCAGGGTGATCACGGCGGTCCCATCGCGATTCACGACGAACCCAAACGGCGTGAGCGTTCCGTCGGGAGCTGACACCGCCTTGGGCGCGGCGCTGGTCACGGCGCCATCGTGGAGCGTGATGATGTCGACGGTACCGGGATCGGGATCGGTCTTGAGGGTGATGAGCAGTTGTCGCCCGCTGACCACGCCGACCTGCGCCGTGCTTCCGGCCGGCGGTACGCCGCCTCCCGCGAGCTCGAGAGAGGTCGTGCCGTCTTTCCACTCCACCTCGTTCCGATCCATCGCGAACGAATCCACGGTCGTGGCGCCCGCCACGTACATATGGTCGTTGCCGAAATCGATGCTCACCGGCGCGCTGGTGGTCGTCACCAGCTTGTCGAATTTCAGCGCGTCTCCGTCGCGCCGGAATAGCGACACAGTATTGGACCCGTTGTTCACCGCCGCGAACAGCTCGCCGTTGAACTGCTTCACACCTCTCGCGTTTCCTGCGGCTCCGCCCTTGCCGTGTGTCGAGACCGTCTGCAGCAAGGTCCTGGTTCTCGAATCGTAGACCTTGATCTGATTGGCCGTCGCATCGTTGGTCATCGTCACCACGAGCGTCAGCCCGCGCCGCTCGGCTCGAGCCTGGGCGGAGCTTCCGGCGACCATCAAAAGCGCCCCGGCGGTGCACGCCGTCACTAACTTGGACATACTGTTCTCCTTCTGCACATTCGCGATCCACTGAGATGACGTGCCGAACGTTCGGGCCGGCTCGCGATCGACGGCACGATGCACGTCAGACACAATGTCGGTGAGCGATCGATTTATTCCCGCGACCCGCGGGACCGTCGGGCGGATGGGCCGGAGTGGTAATCAGGCGTCGTTGGCCGGCGTGACCAATCGTTGGGTATGGGCGTCTAACCGATCGCGGCGATTTCAACGGAGGCGGGTGACATATGGTGACCGTGGCATTGTTCGTGCGATTGAAGGCAAAACCGGGAAAAGAAACGGCGGTGGAAGCGTTTTTGCGGAGCGGTCTGGCCCTGGCCCAGGGAGAGCCTGCGACCACGGCCTGGTTCGCACTGCGGATGGGGCCGTCGACGTTCGGGATTTTCGATGCCTTTCCTGATGAGTCTGGACGTCAGGCGCATCTGAACGGTCCGATTGCGGCCGCATTGATGGCGCAGGCCTCCGACCTGCTGGCCGAGCCGCCGGCGATCGAAAAGGTCGATTTGCTGGCCGCGAAACTCCCGCAGTAGTCGAAGCGGTCGTGGCCCTCGCCCCGGCATTCGGTCAGAGTTGGTGGCGATCCTGCGGTTGATCGCGAAGCTCGAATCCTTCGCTCAGGGTCGGCGCTGGGGGCGCCGTTGATGCTCGCGAGCCGGCGTCGGTGCGGATGGAACTGTTCGCCGCTCGCGGCCCAGGCACGGTCAGGCCATGTGACACAGGCTCTGCGAGTGCCTGCGCAATGGCGCGGAACTGCTTGTCCTGTACCGCGCTGACGACGAACGCGGCATGGCCGGCCGTCTTGAATGATGCGACCCGTTGGCCTTCCACGTCGGTGAACCACGACAGAGAAGGGACTTTTCCGCTCGCGGCGGCACTCGGGTCGGCGGTGACCAGCAGCGAGAGGAGTTGCCCTTCGAACCGGAGCACCACGTGAGCGAACCGTCTGCCCGCGAAGACGCACGCGTGCCGCTCGATCACCCGCACCGGCCCGACGGCCGTCGCGATTTCGGCGGACGGCGTGGCTTCGAGCGTCGCAAACACCGGATCGTAGCGAAGCGACGGATCAGTCAGCGAAATCGGCCGCTCGGCGAGGCGAAACTGGACGGCGCAATTGAGATGGTCCCCGACCGCATCGCGCACGATTGCGCTGACGTTGTGGCGGACCAGGAACAGTCCCGCGGCGGTGACCAGTACCAACGATGCCGCGAGTGCTCCCCAGGTCCAGAGCGACGTCCACCTGGATCGATGAGTTGTGCCAGAGCGCACCTGGCTCAAAACCTCGGTTGAGAATCCCGCTCGAGGTTGCAGGAAATCCGCACCGGTGAACGCGCGTTGCAGACCCGCCCGAAGCTGTCGCCGGGCTTCGAGCTCGGCGCGGCATGCAGGGCACGCCTCGACGTGACGCATCAGTTCAAGGTTCGTTTCGACCAGCAGCTCCTGGCCGAGAAACGAATCGAGCAGGTCGCGAACCTCACGACATTGCATGATCAACCTCGGGTCGCTCGTGGGGGTTCACTCGCATGGGGCGCACTGCTCACGCGCTGTGCTGAGACCAGCTCCTGCCGGAGCAGCGTCCGCCCACGATGGAGCCGCGACATCACAGTGCCAATGGGAATCGACAAGTTCGCAGCGATCTCCTTGTAGGTCAACTCTTCGACATCGCTGAGCAGAATGACTTCCTGGTACTGAATCGGGATCTGTCCGAGTGCGGCCAGCAGGTCCTCGTCCGTGAGGCCGACCGGCACCGGCGGAACGAACGCCACCGTGCCGGCGAGCCGGTCGTCAGGATCGCTCACGATCGGCGATCGGCTGCGGGCGCGCCGGCGGTTGCTGCGCAGGTGCTGCAGGATCGAGATCAACCAGGCGCGACACTTCGTTCCGGGCGTATAGCGATGGAACGATTCGAGCGCGTGCTTCAGCGTCTCCTGGACGAGATCCTCGGCCTCCGTTCGATCGCGCTCGAACCACATCGCCAGCCGGAACAGCCGATCGACGTGCGGCAACACCTCGGCTTCGAACGTGGACCAGCTGCCGCCGCGATCGTGTTCCTCGGTCATGGTCGAGCGTCGCAGGCGGGATGCATGAGTTGAGTTCGTCCCCCGAGCTTAGTCCAGGAGCCGTCCCCCAAGACATGCAGTAGAGGCCGCATGCGAGTAGTAATCACCTCAGGACCGCTATTTATTCCAGAGGTGGGCACCGTCGAGGATCAACCCGTCGGCCACTCTCACATCGTCATGGTCAAGCACCTGAGAGCGTCATTCGGTGATGCTCGTGTCGACTTCGGAAAAAGGCCAGGTTGACGCGACTCGGCGCGTCGCTCAACCTGTGTCGGGCGTAACGCTTACCGATCGAACAGCACGAAGGGGGCCAGCAGATGCGAATCGAAGCGTCCACCCGTGTGGATCGTGTGGCGTTCGCGATTGACCGTTCGCCGATGGCGGAAGGCCGGGTAGTGCGCCGCATCGTGCCCGAGCACATCGACACGGAGGCTCGACTCTGCCTCGAACACGGTGCTGGACGCCAGCACCTCGATCTCGACCGGCTCGATCTGTCCAGGCGTGAGTGGCTGGCGCTGCTGATGTGTGTGCCACGGCCGGCCGGGCCGACTGCGCCTGCGATCAATCTGCCGGTGCGAGACGCGGAGCCAGCCCTTGGCTACGCCGTCCTTGCTGAAGCCGTTATACCCGTAGAAAAACACTTCGCGCCCGGCCCGATCGAACTTGCGAAGCAGCACGAACAGGTCGAGGTCGTCGCCCGCGGACGTCGAGACCCAGAGCTTGAGCGTCATGGTGCCCGTCAGCTCGGCATCACAAGCGAAGCGATGCATGAAGGTCGCTCGATCGTTTCCGCGTGTGCGTGTCGCGCGATAGCTCACGGAGGCGCACACGAGCGACGGCGCCGGACCCAGGCGTCGGGTGCTCGCATCGAGGTATAAGGGTTGATAAGAGACCGAACGGAGAGGCCATTCCGGCTCCGCACGGACGTCATATTCGTCCCGCGATTTCCGAACCTCCAGGCGCACGCGAGGTGTGCTGGTCCAATCGTTGGGCTCGCCCTTCAGATACCGATCGAAGAATCGCCGCTGAAGCTCGCGAGCCTCCGGGCTGTAGAACGTCTCCCATTTGCGACGCCCGTGTGTGAAGAGCCATTTCTCCTGCGAGCCGATGCGCTCGAAGCCTTCGAGCGAGCCGCGGGTATGCAACCCGTGATCGGACCAACTGGCGCAGACAAGAGCCGGCACGGTGATGGCTTCCAGGTCTGGACGCTTCTGCGCCCACCACCCGTCATCGAGCGGCCGGCTCTCCCGCTCGTTCGGGAAATCCTCGGCCATCAGAAAGCGGCGGTTCCGTCCGCGTTTCATCCTGAACCGCCACCACGTGTGG
>DATATJ010000294.1:0-3251 GCA_036268855.1 Vicinamibacterales bacterium | reverse complement strand
CGCAAACCCAATCGACTCTCCCGCCGCGGTTTTCGCGAGGACAAAGGGCCCGGTCATCAGTCCATCATAAGGTCAGACGCCCAGCCGCTGGCGCAACAACGCGGCGAACTCGGGTCCCTTTCCTTCCTCTTCGTGTTTGAAGTACACGAACACGTCGCGGCACGACGCGGTCTCGCGCGCGATCGCGTCGGCCCACCGCGCGATATCGTCTGGCGTATAGCCTTCGTCCCGCAGGCGGAAGTACGCGTAGTCCGCGGTGACGCGCAAGGGAACCTGCAACGGCGCGGCCTTCTTCGTTTCGTGCGGCGATGTGTTCCCGGCATCCGCGACGCACAGCGCCAGATTCCGCTTCTGCAGGCGCTCGAAGACATCATCATCGAACCACGAGGCGTGGCGAAACTCGAAAGCGGCGCAGACCTTCGGCGGCAGCTCATCGAGGAACGCGTCGAAGACGGCGAGATCCTTCTTGGTGCTCGGCGGCAGCTGGAACAGGAGGGCGCCCAGCTTGTCGTGGAGCGTGTCGGCGACGGCGCAGAAGCTTCGCACGAGGTCGCCGCAGTTCTTGAGGCGGCTGTCGTGCGTGATGCGGCGCGGCGCTTTCAGTGTGAGCTTGTACGGCGACGGCGTCTGCGCGGCCCACCCGGCGACGAGCTTTTCGGTCGGCATCCGGTAGAACGTGTAGTTGATCTCGACCGTCGGGAAGCGCTCCGCATAGTACGGCAGCATCTTGGCAGCCGAGAGCGTCGCGGGATAAAAGGTCCCCTTCCACTCAGGATAGTTGTAGCCGGACGTCCCAATCCAAATCATTGGGTTGACTGTAAACTAGGATTCATGCGCACTCATATCGTTTTTTTGATTGTCTTGGCGCTCGCGGCCGGGGCGTGCACGACAAAGGCCGATCAGAGGGTCTTCACGTTACAGGGCCAGGTGCTGGCGCTCCAGCCCGAGCGCAAGTCGGTCGAGCTCAAACACGGCGAGGTCAAGGGCTTCATGCCGGCGATGACGATGCCGTACGAGGTGAGGGACGCGGCGCTGCTCAGTGGCCTCGCGCCAGGCGATCTCGTCACCGCGGAGCTCGTGGTCGAATCGAACACCGCGTACCTGCGCGCGATCAAGAAGGTGGGCACAGCGCCGCTGGAGCAGGCGCCTGCGGTGGCGGAGGAGGCGCCGACGGCGTCGGCGGGCTTCGAGCTGCTCAAGCCAGGCGAGGCGGCGCCCGAGGCGCATTTCGTGGATCAGGATGGGCGCCCGCGCGATTTCGCGTCGTTCAAGGGTCAGCCGACGGTGATCACGTTCATTTATACGAAGTGCCCGATGCCGACCTTCTGTCCGCTGCTGGATCGGAACTTCGCGGCGGTGCAGAACAAGCTGGAGACGGATCCGTCGTTGACGGCGCTGAAGGGGCGCGTGCAGCTGGTCAGCGTCAGCTTCGATCCGGTGACGGATACGCCGGCGGTGTTGAAGAAGCACGCCCAGACGCTGGGCGCAGATCGTCGCGTCTGGACGTTCCTCACCGGCGATCGCGACGCGATCGATCAATTCGCGTCCCGTTTCGGGGTCCAGGTCACGCGCGCCGAGAGCGATCCGCGCGACATCACGCACAATCTGCGCACGGCGCTGCTGGGCGCGGACGGCAAGCTGGTCAAGGTCTATACCGGGAACGAGTGGACGCCGGATCAACTCCTGGCCGACCTGAAGGGTCTGTAGAAGGGGGACGGGTCTCCTTACCTTCCGGAGACCCGTCCCCTCTCCACCTCCACTATGTTCTTATCTTCCAGTTGTTTGCAGACGATAACGCCGCGAAAATGCGCACGACTGACCTGAGACCCGTCCCCTATAAGCGGCTCATCGCGGCGCTCAGGACGCCCGCTGCCGTTCAGGGCTACCTCAACCGCCTGCCCTACAACGACGAACCGGGCGGACGCGCCACGCTCCGCACCTTTCGCGGCGTCGTCCGCCACGGATGCGCCCACTGCCTCGAAGCGGCCCTGTTCGCCGCCGTCGTCCTCGAGCAGCACGGGTATCGACCCCTCGTCCTCAGCTTCGAATCGATCGACCAGCTCGATCACGTGCTGTTCGTCTACCAGAGGAGCGGACGCTGGGGATCGATCGCCCGTTCGCGCGACCCCGGCCTTCATGGACGCAAGCCGGTCTTCGCCACGCCGCGCGCGCTGGCCCTCAGCTACTTCGATCCCTACGTGGACCTCACCGGCCGCATCACCGGCTACGCGGTCGTCGACCTCGCCAAGGAGATGGACCGCTACGACTGGCGCTTCTCGGACACCAACGTCTGGAAGGTCGAGCGGATGCTGCTCGCTTTTCCCCACCGCTCCGTCGCCTCTTCTGATGCGCGCGTCAATCGGCTGCGCCGACGGTATCGCGCGTTCAAGGCCGCGAACCCCGGCACGAAGCCGACGTTCTATCGCGGTCGCGAACGGTGGACCACGCTTCCGCCCGAGTGGCGCGCTTGACCCCGCCGGCCATCCTCACGCCCGCCTCCTCACCTCTCACAACACCGGGCCACAAACGCTGACGCCAGACGTGCCATTGTCCCGCGAACCGATTGCGGGAATAATCGCGCACAAAGAGACCCCGATGCCACGACCCCGCGCGGCTGCCGTTCTTGCATTCATCGTGTGCGCGCTCAGCGCCGCACGCGCCCAACCGCCGTCGATGCTCGATGCGCTCCTGGGCGGCCTGACGTTCCGGAACATCGGACCGTTCCGAACCGCCGCGTGGGTGACCGAAGTCGCAGTGCCGGAAACCCCGGCGCGCGATCACCTCTACACGATGTACGCCGCGACCAGGAGCGGCGGTCTGTGGAAGACGACCAACGCCGGCACGACCTGGACGGTCGTCTCCGACAGCGTCGGCGTGGCCGCGGTTGGCGCCGTTGCGATCGCGCCGTCGAATTCCCAGGTGGTGTGGATGGGCACAGGCGATCAAGCGAACACGCGCTCATCCTATTCGGGCAAAGGCGTGTTCAAGTCCACTGACGCCGGACAGACCTGGCAGTTCATGGGCCTCCCGGATTCCCACCACATCGCGCGCATCGTGATTCACCCGACGGACCCCGACATCGTGTACGTCGCGGCGATCGGACACCTGTTTTCGCATAACGAGGAACGAGGCGTCTTCCGGACGCTGGACGGCGGCAAGAGCTGGAAGAAAGTGTTGTACGTGAACGACGGCGTCGGCGCGATCGACCTCGTGATCAATCGCCGCACGCCAACGGTGCTGTACGCGGCGAT
>DATATJ010000293.1:0-6327 GCA_036268855.1 Vicinamibacterales bacterium | reverse complement strand
TTTTACCGTCCGGTCGGCTCGGCCGAGGGCTACACGCTCGGGTTCGACGAGATCTTCCAGAAGATCGAAGAAACGATCCGGCTCGGCGGGGTGCAATTGCTGCTGCAGGGCGGCCACAACCCCGACATTCCGTTGCGCTGGTACGAGGACTTGTTCCGTCAGGTGAAGACGCGCTACCCGGAATTCCGGCTGCACGCGCTGTCGCCGCCGGAAGTGATTCACATCTCCAGGCTCTCGGGACTTTCCGTGCCCGATGTCGTCCGCCGCCTCGTGGACGCGGGGCTCGACAGCATTCCCGGCGGCGGCGCGGAGATCCTCGTCGACCGCGTGCGGCGCATCCTCAACTGTTACGGCAAGGCGACGGCCGACGAGTGGCTGGACGTCATGCGCCACGCGCACCGTGCTGGCCTCCGCACGACGGCCACGATGATGTACGGCACGGTCGAGACCGACGAGGAGCGGCTGGAGCACCTGCTTCGTCTGCGCGCGCTGCAGGACGAGACGGGCGGCTTCACGGCGTTCATCACCTGGAGCTACCAGCCCGATCACACCGAGCTGGCGGGCCGCGAGGCAACGGGTCTCGACTACCTGCGTACGCTCGCGCTCGCGCGGATCGTCCTCGACAACTTCGACAACCTGCAGGCGTCGTGGGTCACGCAAGGCGGCAAGGTCGGCCAGCTGAGCCTGGCCTATGGTGCCAACGACATGGGCAGCGTGATGATCGAAGAGAACGTCGTGCGCGCTGCTGGCGCCAGCTACTGCATGGACGAAGCGGAGATCGTCCGCAACATCGAGGACGCCGGGTTCGCGGCGCGGCGGCGCAACATGCACTACGAGATCCTCGGGGGCCCGGTCTTTCGCGAGCGCGCCGTGCCGCGCATGCTCGAGCTCGCGACCGCACGGGCCGACGGCGACACCAGCGTGCCCGACGAACTGGCGAACTATCCGGCGCGCAGCCGCGCCGGCAAACAACTCCGCGTCATCCCGCATTGATTCGCTACCACGCTGCCTGGGTACTGCCGATCAGCGAGCCGCCGATTCGCGACGGATGGGTCGCGATCGATCGCGGCCGCGTCGCGGCGGTTGGACGGCGGGCGCCGTCGGGCATCGGCGACACCGACGTCGATCTCGGCCGCGTCGTGCTGATGCCGGGGCTCGTCAACGCGCACACGCACCTGGAGCTCTCCTACCTGCGCGACGAGGTCGCGCCCGCCTCGGAATTCGTGACGTGGATCCGCGGTGTGATGGCGGCCCGGCGCCGGTGGCCCGATCCGTCAGCGCCAGAAATCCTCGGCGCAATCGACGCCGCGATCGAGGAGTCCGAGGCGGCCGGCACGGCGCTGCTGGGGGACATCAGCAACACGCTCGTCACCTTCGGGCCGCTCACCCGGAGCACGCTGGCCGCGGTCGTGTTCTACGAGCTGATTCGATTCAACGCGCCCGACCCGCGGGGCTTCGTCGATGCGGCCCGGCGGCAGATCGACGCGCTCGTGCGGACCGAGCGCGTGCGCGCCAGCCTCGCCGCGCACGCCCCGTATTCGGTGGCGCCACTGGTGCTGCGCGCGCTGCGGACGGCGATCGACGGCGATCCGTTCGTGCCGGGCAGCGTCCACCTGTCCGAATCGCGGGAGGAAGTGGAATTCATTCTCACCGGCGGCGGCCCGTGGCGAACGCTGCTCGAGGAGATTGGCGCGTGGGATCCGGCATGGGTGCCGCCAGGCGTGTCGCCCGTGCAGTTCCTCGACAACAGCGGCTTTCTGGATTCCGGAACCTTGGCGGTGCACGGCGTGCAGATGACCGCGGACGATCTGGCGCGCCTCGCCGCCCGCGGCGCCACGCTCGTCACGTGCCCGAGGAGCAACGGCCACACCGGCGCTGGTGCGCCGCCGATCACGGAGTTCTATGTGTCCGGCGTCCACGTCGCGGTGGGCACCGACAGCCTGGCGAGCGCGCCGGATCTGAACGTCTTCGCGGAGCTGGCGACGATGCGCGCGCTGGCGCCGAGCGTGCCGGCGTCGCTGCTGCTCGACAGCGCCACGCACCAGGGGGCCCGTGCGCTCGGCTTCGACGCCGACTACGGGACGATCGAGCCCGGCAAGCGCGCGCGGCTCCTGGCCGTGCAGATGTCGCACGACGCGCTCGATGTGGAAGAATACCTCGTGAGCGGCATCGACCCCGCGCAGCTGCGCTGGCTGGAGAGCTGACATGTTGTCGCGCCTTCGCACCTACGCGTCGTTCGTGCGCATCAGCCACTCGGTCTTCGCGCTCCCGTTCGCGCTGGCGGGCGCGCTGCTCGCCGTGCAGCACGAGGCCGGTCCGTCTCCCTTTTTCACCAGAGGGCTGCGGTCCCTGTTCTGGATTGTCGCGGCGATGGTGGCCGCCCGGAGCGCGGCGATGGGCTTCAACCGCCTCGCCGACGCGCGGCACGACGCGCTCAATCCGCGGACGGCCAACCGCGAGCTCCCGCGCGGCGCGATGACCACACGGGAAGCGGCGCTGTTCGTCGCCGCGTCGTCGGTGGCGTTCGTCTTCACGACCTGGGAGATCAACGCCATCTGCTTTCTGCTGTCGCCCGTCGCGCTCGCCATCGTCTTCTGGTACTCGCTGGCCAAGCGCTACACGACATGGACGCAGCTCTTTCTCGGGCTGGCGATGGCGGTGGCGCCCGTCGGCGGCTGGCTCGCGGTCGGCGGCCGCGGCGGCTGGGAGCCGTGGCTGCTGGCGGTGGCCATCGGCACCTGGGTGGGCGGCTTCGATGTGCTGTACGCGTGTCAGGACCTCGAGTTCGATCGTGCGCACGGCCTGCGGTCGATTCCCGTGCGGTTCGGCGTGCCGGCCTCGCTGGCCATTTCCCGCGCGATGCACGTGATTGCGGTCGCCTGCCTGGTCGGCCTCGCGTTCGTCGCGCCGCTCGGGCGCACGTATCTCGCCGGGGTCGCCGCCGTGGCCGCGCTGCTCGTGTACGAGCAGTCGCTGGTGAGCGCCGACGATCTCTCCCAGGTGAAGCGCGCGTTCGACCTGAACGGCTACGTGGGCATCCTGTACCTCATCGTGCTGGCGGTGTCGATCTATGGACGATAGCCATGGCCGCTGAAGCGCGACGGCCGTCGATTGCGATCGCCATCACCGGCGCAAGCGGCGCGCTGTACGCGGCGCGGACGCTCGCGGCGCTGCTGACCCACGGTGTCCATGTCGAGCTGGTGATCTCCGACTACGGACGCCGGCTGCTGCACGATGAGCTCGGCGCTGAGGCGGGCGCGGATCGCCTGATGCCGTATCTGGCGGCGAAGTATGGCGAGGGCGTCGGCGCCGGCGCGATCACGCTGTACAGCAACCGCGATCTTGGCGCGGCGATCGCCAGCGGCAGCCACGGGTGTGCCGGCATGGCGATCGTGCCCTGTTCGATGAAAACACTGGCCGGCGTCGCGCACGGGTTGTCGCGCAACCTCGTGGAGCGCGCGGCGGACGTCATGCTCAAGGAGCGGCGCCGCCTCGTCATCGTGCCGCGCGAGACGCCGATGAGCCTGCCGCAGTTGAAGAACATGGTGTTGTGCGCCGAAGCCGGCGCGATGATCCTGCCCGCGATGCCGGCGTTCTATCAGCAGCCGCGGAGCCTCGACGACCTGGCTGATTTCATGGCCGGAAAAGTCCTGAACGGGCTCGGCTTCGATCACGAGCTGTATCCGCCGTGGACCGGCCGCGTCGGCTCGTAGTTCCTTTTCACGAAGAACGGAGGCGTCTTCGCGCCTGCGTGCCCTTGGTGGTTCCGTGATGAAAAGCGCCCGTACGTGACCGACGTTTCCAAATCGCCGACCCGGATCGCCGCGATGTTCGACGCGATTGCCGGGCACTACGATCTCCTGAACCATCTGCTCAGCGCCGGCATCGATACGCGATGGCGGCGGCGCGCCATTCGCTCGCTGGCGCTGACCGGCCGCGAATGCGTGCTCGATCTCTGCACGGGTACCGGCGATCTCGCGATCGCCGCACGCGTCGCGGCGCCGCCGGCCGCGCGGGTGGTCGGGATCGATTTTGCCGCGGCGATGCTGCGCGTGGGGCTCGAGAAGCTGCGGCACGCGGCGATGGCCGACGCGATCGCGCTGCTGCGCGCCGATGCGTCACGCATCCCGCTCGCGACCGGGTCGGTGGACGCCGTCACCATCGGCTTCGGCATCCGCAACGTGCAGGACGCAGCGGCAGCCTGCGCGGAAATACACCGCGTGCTCAAGCCGGCCGGACGCGTGGCGATTCTCGAATTTGCGATCCCGACCCAGCCCGTCGTGAAGGCGGCGTATCTCGCGTATTTCAATCACGTCCTGCCGCGGATCGGGCGCCTCGTCTCCCGTCACAATGCTGCCTACGGTTACCTTCCCGCCTCGGTCGGGGCGTTTGCCTCTCCGGATGAGTTTGTGACAATCCTGCGACACGCCGGCTTCACCGACATTTCGGCGAGCCCTTTGACGCTCGGGATCGTCTTTCTCTATACGGCCTCGAGGAGCTAGAGGCTCGGGACTGGAGGCTGGAGCGCATCCTTATAACCTTTTTCTGGCCTCGCTCGAGCCTCTAGCCCCCAGCCTCTAGACCCTGACTGTTATACTGGCTGTAACCTCCTGATGTATTTCGATTTCGAGGATTATCACCCGGACATCGCGCCGGTCGGCCGTGCCCTGACCCGGCTCGAAGTCGTCCTGCTGACCATCATCTTTCACCTCGTGATGGTGATCGTGATCCTCGTCTCGCCGAAATGGTTTCCCCGGCTGTTTGCGCCGCCGCCGCAGGTGCTCGCCCTGCAGCAGCCCCAGCAGCAGCCGACGTTCGTGTTCGTTCAGCCGCGCAACGATTTGAAGGCGCCGAGACCGCCGCTTCGGGGCGAAGCGTCGGATCAGGATCGGATCGCCCGCGCGCCGGCGCGCGCGCCGAAGCCGCAGAATCCGATGCCGATGATGCGCGGCAACACGCCAGAACGCGTTGAACGGAACCAGAGCCAGACGTCGCGCGGGCAGGGACCGGCCCCCAACCCCGCAGCAGGTCAGCCTCAGCAGGCGCATGCCGATCCGCCGGCCGATTCGCAGCTGCCGAAACCGCTCGATTCTCCATCGGCGCTCACGCTGCCCGATGCCTCGCGTTCGTCCACGCCGAATGGTGCGAATGGCCGCTCCGGTACCGCGGGCGGTCAGCTCGGCGATGCGCTCCGCAATCTCCAGCGGTACGTCCAGCGCGATGGGTTCGACAACCCGCAGGGAGGCGGCGGCGAGTTCGGGCCGGAGATTCAGTTCGACACCAAAGGCGTCGAATTCGGGCCGTGGATCCGCCGCTTCATCGCGCAGGTGAAACGGAACTGGTTCATTCCGTACGCCGCGATGTCGATGAAGGGGCACGTCGTCATCACGTTCAACGTCCACAAGGACGGGTCGATCACCGACCTGACCGTGGTGGGTCCGTGCCCGGTGGATGCCTTCAACAACGCGGCGTTCGGAGCGCTGGCCGGATCGAACCCGACGCAGCCGCTGCCGCCGGAGTACCCGACGGAGAAGGCGTTCTTCACCGTGACGTTCTTCTACAACGAAACGCCGCGGTAACGCTGGTGTGATTCGCTGGCGCGAGGCTTCACCGTAGCGCGAAGGCTTTAGCGCGGTTTTCGATTCGATGTAGCGCGACGGCTTTAGCCGAGCGCCGCGCGGCGCCAGAAACGCTCGGTTGAACGACTACCGGCTAAAGCCGGTAGACTCTGATTCCGACTGAAAGTCGGCTTGCGGCTGAAGCCGCCTGAAGCGGCTCCGGCTGAGAGCCGGCTCAAGGCTCGGTGGGCGCTGTGACTTTGAAACCTTCATCGTCCTGATCCCATTTCTGCGATTCGATGTATTGCATCACCGTCTGCTCGTCGACCGCGCCCACCGTCGCACAAAAATACCCGCGTGCCCACAAGTGTTGACCCCAGTATCGCTTCCGCAGATGTTGGAAGTCCCGCTGCAACATCCGAGACGACCGCCCCTTCAGAAACTGCACGAGCTTCGCGGGCGCCAACTGCGGCGGCGCGATCACCAACATGTGGATGTGGTCCGGTGACACCGCCCCTCGAACAATGCGAACCTCCCGCGCCGCGCAAATCTCCCGCAGCAGATCGCGGGCACGCTCCGCGACTTCGCCCCGCAGCACCTTGTACCGATACTTCGTGATCCAAACCAGGTGATACTTGATGTCCCACACCGCGTGCCCGCTATGCTGATACTCACTCACGACAGCCCCCTCTCGACCCGAGTCGGAGGCTGAAAGCTTACCGCCTGAAAGGCGGTGGGATTAAACCTGGCACGTGGGCACTAAATGCCT
>DATATJ010000292.1:0-7185 GCA_036268855.1 Vicinamibacterales bacterium | reverse complement strand
TGTCGCGCGCCCGCGGCAAGCTGACGCTTCCAGGCCGGACGTTCGATACCAGCCGCAAGATTCCCGAGGCCGTGTTCGCGACCGGTCAGCAGACGATCGTCAACGATTTGCTGGACGGCGATCTCGCGCAGCTGCACACGGGCACCGTGGCGCTCGGGATCCGACACGTGTTGTGCACGCCGCTGCGGCTCGTGCGGTACGTGGACACTGCCGAGCAGCGCGGCAACGACGAGATCATCGGGGTGCTCTACCTGGACAGCCGCGAGCGCGGCGCGTTGACATCGGCGTCGGCGCGCGCGGCGCTCGAGACGCTCAGCGCGGAAGCGGCGCTCGCGATCGAGAACGCCCGCCTGTACCGCGAAGCGCTCGACAGGGCCAAGCTCGAGCAGGAGCTCAAGGTCGCCGCGGTGATTCAGCAGTCGCTGCTGCCGGCGTCCAACCGTACGGGTCGCTTCTTTTCGACGGCGGCGGCGTCGGTGCCATGCCGCGCGGTCGGCGGCGACTTCTTCGATTACGTGGACCTGCCGACCGGATCCTTCGGCTTCATTCTCGGCGACGTGGCGGGGAAGGGCTCGCCGGCAGCGCTGCTGGCGGCAGCCGTGCTCGGCATGTTCAGCGCCGAAGCCACATACCAGACGGCGAGCAGCGCAGAGCTGATGACGCGCCTGAATCACGACCTCTTTCGCCGCGCGATCGAGGCGCGGTTCCTCACGTCGTTCTACGGCATGCTCGGTCCGGACGGATCGTTCATGTACACCAACGCCGGGCATAACGCGCCGATCCTCGTGTCGGCCTCCGGCGTCCGGCGTCTCGAGACGGGCGGCGTCGTCCTGGGGCTTTTCGAGCACGCGGCATTCGAAGAAGAGACACTCTCGCTGTCGACGGGTGACTTCATTCTGCTGTTCACCGACGGCGTCACCGAGGCGATGAACATGGAGTCCGACGAGTTCGGCGACGATCGCCTCCTCGCATGTATCGAGATGCACCGGACGAAGCCGCCGGTGCAGATCCTCGACGCGCTCTTCGCGGACGTCCGCGCCTTCTGCGGCGACGCGACGCAGAGCGACGATGTGACGATCGTCCTGGTGCGCTACGACGGCCAGCCGGCGTGAGGAAACCACGGCGGTGCCGCTGCGCCGCGACCGTTCTGGCGGAGTCGAACCTGCCGCTTGACCGCGAGGGGTCCGGGCCGCGCGTCGGCATCCTTGCGGCAGTTGTATGCTATCTGGATGCCATCGGCCTCATCTCTGCTGCCTCTGGTCGTTCGCGCCGACCTCCTGACCACGTACGCCGACGTCCTGACCCCCGACGCCATGGCGGCGCTCGCCGCCCTCGCGCATTTCGACGATGACCGCCGCGCGGTCATGGCGGGCCGCATCGCCCGCCGCAGCGCCCGCGCTCGCGATGGGCAGCGGATCACGTTTCTCGATCCCGATTCGCTGATTGCGCGGACCCAGATTCGGGTGCAGGATGCGCGCGACGGACAGTTCGCCGGCAGCGCAATCCCGCGCGACCTTCAGCGCCAGTGGATCCAGGGCACGGGACCGGCGGCAAAGCCCCACGGATCAACAGGCTCCAGCATCCGTAACATCGCCCATGCGCTGCTCTCGGGTGCCGATGGCTGGATGTTCGACGGCGAGGACGCGCTCGGACAGCTGTCCGCCATGTCGCTCGACAACCAGCGCAACCTCCGCCTGGCGCTCGATCGCGATCCGGTGTTCCTGCAAGCGGCGGAGCAGGTCGCGGGCGAAATGAACCAGTGGGCGACCGGGTTCTTCGGTCATCCCACGATCGAGAACTGGCGGAAGCAACTCGACTTCACGACGGTGATGTTTCGCGCGCGCGGGCTGCACCTGGACGATCGGCAGATCCGGCGGCAGGACGCGTCGGGCTTCTCCGCGTCGATCGTGGATCTGGTCCTATACGTCGTCCACAACCAGCGGCGGCTTCGCGAACGTGGCGCATCGGTGGCGTTGTACCTGCCGAAGATCCAGACCGCGGAGGAGGCGGCGCTGTGGAGCGACATCCTGGACGCGCTGGAGGCGCACCTCGGCCTTCCCCAGGGGACGATCAAGGTGTACGTCCTCGTCGAACAGCTCGAAGCCTGCTTTCAGCTGATGGAGATCCGCGCAGCGCTCGGGACGCACTTCGTCGGGTTCAACACCGGCCGGTGGGACTACATCAACAGCGTCGCCGATGCGATGGCGTGGGATCCGGGCATCGTGCACCCGAACATCGACGCGATCACGATGACGTACGGGTACATGCGGCACTACGAGGATCGCGTGCGTCGAGCGGTGAATACGCCGGATCGCCAGGGTCAGAGCGCCCTCTGGCAGGGCGGGATGGAGCCGAACATCCCGGTCGGCACCGCCGCCGGCGTGGCGGCCGGCATGAAGCGCGCGGTTGGCGGCGCCGAGCGTGAGCAGCGCGAGGGCGCGAGCGGCAAATGGGTGGCGCACTGGAAGATGGTGCACATCGTGCGTCCCGTCTGGGAGCGCGTAGGAGAGGACAATCAGCTGGGCCGCGCGTTTCCGCGGCTGACGTACACGCCAGCCGACGCCGACGCGCTGACGGTGTTCGAGCCGGCGCCGCGCACGGTCCGCGGGGCGCGCGACCTGTTGAGCGTGGCGCTGCAGTACGGCAATGCGTTTGGCCAGGGGATGCAGGCGGCCGCGCTGAAGCCGGCCGATTTCTTCGGCAACGACGACATCCTGTATCTGATGGAAGACATGGCCACGGGGGAGATCCGCCTGAGCATCCTGTGGGAATGGCTGCACAAGGGCGCGACCTTCACGGAGGCCGACGGCAGCGGCGTCAAGGCAGGAGACCGCATGACGCCGAGCTTGTTCGCGCGCCTCCTCGCGGAAGAGTACGAGAAGCTGCGGCACGCGTCCAACCGCGACGTGCATGATTCGTCGAAGGACACCACCCTTCCAATCGCACGGGAAATTGCAGAGACCTACGTCAACGATCTGGTGAAGTTGCCGTGGTACGTCGACCTGCTGAACGTCACGCTCGGGAAGCACGATCTGGCGGAGGCGGGACGGCGGATTGAGCGGCTGCGACAGGCATTCGAGCGCGACGGGACGCGAATCACCGAGAACCTCGATTTCAGCTGACGTTTGTACGGGGGACGGGTCTCGGTACGGAGACCCGTCCCCCGCTCCGCAGGCGATGTGATTGTGGGTCATCTACTGTCGGGCTTGCTTACGCCATCTCATCAATACATATCGATCTGACGACCACGGGCGCAGGACAGCGTACGCCGCGCTCCATCTCGGCGGTACGGCCCTTGCGATAGCCGGTGACGTTGGAGATCGCCACGTTGGTCGATCATCTCGTCTTCGCGATTGCGGCCTTCGGTTCAACGGCCGTCTGTAGTGCCCCCGCGCAACGGCGCGCCCGACGCGGAATCGTACCGTGGCAATGAGCTCCGCCGACACGTTGTTCGTCGGGTCCAGCGAGCTCGCGGCGCTGATGCGCGGCCTCCACTGGGACGACACCGGTGCCGGCGCGGTCGCTCAGTGGCCCTCCGGCGTTCGCGCCATCGTCCGCATGATGCTGACGTCCCGCTACGCGATGTGGATGGGATGGGGGCCCGATCTCACGTTTTTCTACAACGACGCGTACGCGCGCATGTCGCTGGGCGCGAAGCATCCCTGGGCGCTCGGGAAGCCGGCCCATGCGGTGTGGGCCGAAATCTGGCCGGATATCGGCCCCCGGATCGCGCACGTGCTGGACACCGGCGAAGCCACCTGGGACGAAGGGCTGATGCTGTTCCTCGAGCGCAGCGGTTTCTCCGAGGAGACGTATCACACGTTCTCCTACAGCCCGCTGCATGACGACGCGGGGCGGATTGCCGGTATGTTCTGCGTCGTTACCGAAGAGACGACGCGGATCATCGGCGAGCGCCAGCTGGCGCTGCTGCGGGCGCTCGGTTCGCAGCTCGCATCGAGTCAGACGGTCGACGACGTCCGGTCGGCGGTGGAAGGGTCGCTGATCGCTGGCGCCCGCGATCTCCCGTTCACGCTCACGTACTTGTTTGGCGACTCCGACACCACCGCCACGCGCTTTGCGGCCACCGATATCGAGCCGGAGGACGAGATCGCCCCACTCTCGCTCGACGCCGCGCGCGGTTTCTGGCCGATCGCGCCGGTGCTGGAAGGTACGACGTCCCAGCCGGTGGTCGTCGATCTTCCGGCTGATCGCGCCTGGCCGTGCGGTCCCTGGCCGAAACCGCCGACCCGCGCGATGGTCGTACCGATCGCGCGGCAGGGCCAGACGCGGCCCGCAGGCGTGTTCATCGCCGGCCTGAACCCGTACAGGCCGATTGACGCGGCCTACGAGAGCTTCATCCTGCTTTACGTCGGCCAGATTGCCGCCGGGCTCGCCAACGCGCAGGCGTACGACGCTGAGCGGCGCCGCGCGGAGGCGCTTGCGCAGATCGACCGCGCGAAGACGACGTTCTTTTCGAACGTGAGCCACGAGCTGAGAACGCCGCTGACGCTGATTCTCGGCCCGCTTGCCGAAGCGCAGGCCGCCGCGGATCGCGCGCTGAAAGGCGACGCGCTCGATCTCGTATTCCGCAACGGTCTGCGGCTCCGGAAGCTGGTGAACACGCTCCTGGACTTCTCGCGGATCGAGGCCGGGCGCGCAGATGCCCACTTCGAACCGTCCGACCTCGGCGCGTGCACCGCCGACGTGGCGAGCGCGTTCCGGTCGGCCATCGAGGAGGCAGGTCTCCGGCTCGTGATCGATTGTGCGGAAGACGGCCCACAGACCTACATCGATCGCGACATGTGGGAAAAGGTCGTCCTCAATCTGGTGTCGAACGCCTTCAAGTTCACCTTCGAGGGCGAAATCGCCGTTTCGGTCGGACGCGCCGGCGACCGCATGCGGCTGCAGGTTCGCGACACCGGTATCGGCATCGCGCGCGAGGAGCTGCCACGCATTTTCGAACGATTTCATCGCGTGGAGGGAGCCATCGGACGGACGCACGAGGGGACCGGGATCGGCCTGTCGCTGGTTCACGAGCTGGTCAAGCTCCACGGCGGCTCCATCGACGTCGAGAGCATGCCGGGCGTCGGCACGACGTTCACCGTCTCCATGCCTGTGGGCGCGGCGCACCTGCCCGCGCAGCAGATCACGCGAACGAAACCGGTGCCGGCCCGCGTCGCGACGGCAACGATTCTCGACGAAGCGGCGCAGTGGGCGCCTCGCGCGGAGTCTTCGAGCGACGACAATCAGTCGGAGGGCGGGCGAGCGGCCATCGCGGCGCACGCCGGCCGCATCGTGCTCGCCGACGACAACGCGGACATGCGTGGGTATTTGACGCATCTGCTCGCGGAGCGATGGCGCGTGAGGTCGGCGGCCGACGGTCACGAGGCGATGGCGCTGATTCGCGACCAGTTGCCCGACCTGGTGATCACGGACGTCATGATGCCGCGGCTCGACGGCTTCGGTTTGCTCCGGGCGCTCCGATCGGACGAGCGCACCCGGCACGTGCCGGTGATGATGCTATCGGCGCGCGCGGGCGAGGAAGCGCGACTCGAGGGCTTTCAGGCGGGCGCGGACGAGTACCTCGTCAAGCCGTTCACCGCGCGCGAACTTATCGCCAAAGTGGAGGCACAGCTGCTTCGGGCGAGCATCCGGCGGATGGAGGAGCGCAGCGCGCGTCAGGTGGCCGCCGTCTTCGCGCAGGCGCCCGTCCCGATCGCGATTCTCCGCGGGCCGGATCATGTGTTCGAGGTGGCCAACGAATCGTACGTGGCGCTCGTCAACCGCCCCGTTGTTGGACGACGGGTGATCGACGCGCTGCCGGAAGTGGCCGGGCGCGGCGTGATCGAGCTCCTCGATCGCGTCTATGCCACCGGCGTGCCGTTCGTCGGTCGGTCGATACCCGTCGCGATCACGTTTGGCGCCGCCGGTCCGCGCGTGTTCGACGTCGTCTGCTCGCCGCTGCAGGCCGCCGATGGCTCGATCGACGGCATCGCTGCGGTCGCGTACGACGTGACGGAACTGGCGCACGCACGCGAGAATGCCGAGTCGGCGAACCGGACGAAGGACGAATTCCTTGCGATGCTCGGCCACGAACTGCGCAACCCGTTGGCGCCCATCCTCACCGCGCTACAACTCCTGCGTCTGCGAGGTGTGCCCGGCGGCGAGCGGGAGCGGACGATTATCGAGCGGCAGGTCGGGCATCTGGTCGGGCTCGTGGACGATCTGCTGGACATCTCTCGAATCACGCGCGGGAAGGTCAGGCTGAATCCCGAACCTGTCGAGCTGAATGTCGTCGTCGCCAAGGCGGTCGAACTGGCCAGCCCGCTGCTGGAGCAGCACCAGCACGTGCTCCAGACCGACGTGCCGCGGCACGGTCTCTCCGTGATGGCCGATCCGGCGCGGCTGGCGCAGGTGATCAGCAACCTCTTGACGAACGCCGCCAAATACACGCCTGCGGGCGGACAAATCAAGGTGACGGCTGGCGCCGAGGGCGACGATGTCGTGCTGTCGGTCCGCGACACCGGTATCGGGATCGCACCCGAAATGCTGCCGCGCATTTTCGATCTGTTCGCGCAGGAGCGACAGGCGATCGATCGCGCGCAGGGCGGGCTCGGCCTTGGGCTGGCGATCGTGCGGAGCTTGATGACCCTCCATGACGGCTCGGTCACGGCTCGCAGCGACGGTCGCGGGCGGGGGAGCGAATTCGTCATCCGCCTGCGGCGCACTCAGGCCAGCGAGCCCAGACAGCCGGCGAAACTGTTGGGTGCGTACGCGGGCGGCGGGCGCGCCGACGGGCTGCGTGTGCTGGTCGTGGACGACAATCAGGACGCCGCGCTGTTGCTGGCGGAGGCGCTCGCGGCGACGGGGCACACCACCGAGACCGCGCACGACGGCCCGACGGCGCTGCGCGCCGCCGTCGCGTTCAAACCGCACGTTGCGCTGCTGGATATCGGTCTACCCGTGATGGACGGCTTCGAGCTCGCCGCGCAGCTCCGTCTCTTGCCGGAGCTCCGGCGGACGCGGCTCATCGCGATCACCGGGTACGGCCAGGAGCACGACCGGCGGCGGTCGGCGGCGGCGGGGTTCGACGCGCACCTGGTGAAGCCGGTGGATATCGAGGAGCTGGGCCGGCTCGTGGATCAGCTCACGGGGCGATCGGGGCGATCGCCTAGCGCGGACTGA
>DATATJ010000291.1:0-8857 GCA_036268855.1 Vicinamibacterales bacterium | reverse complement strand
GCTGCGATCGCGGACATCGTCGAGGTTGCCAGCACGCCACGATCCTGCAATGTCGAGACTGTTGGCCGAACACTCAGAATCGGTCTAGGACCGGACGGAATTGAAGTAAGGATGGAATGCCGGGCTGACATCGAGTCGGTGGCAACGATCAACGCGGTCAGGGTCCTCGTCCAGACCATCCACGACCTCGAACGCGCACGCCTCGAAACTGAGGAGCGCGCCACCCTCTGGCCCATCGACGAGCTACCCCTCGACAACGGCCAGGCCGTCGCCGTCGGCGAAATGCGCAAGCTCATGGACCTCGCGCGCCGCATCGCCTCCACCAACGTCAGCGTCCTCATCACCGGCGAAAGCGGCACCGGCAAGGAAATCCTCGCCCGCGCCGTCCACGCCTTCTCCGCCCGCGCCGCCAAGCCCTTCGTCGCGATGAACTGCACCGCCATCCCGCGCGACCTCCTCGAAAGCCAGATGTTCGGCCACCGCCGCGGCGCCTTCACCGGCGCCGACCGTGACCACCTCGGCGTCATCCGCGCCGCACGCGACGGCACCCTCATTCTCGACGAAATCGGCGAGATGGGCCTCACCCTCCAGCCCAAGATCCTCCGCTTCCTCGAGTCCGGCGAAATCTCCCCGCTCGGCGAGCCCGAGTCGATCACCGTCAACGTCCGGATCGTCGCCGCCACCAACGCCAACCTCGAGGACCTCGTCCGCGACGGCCGCTTCCGCGAAGACCTCTTCTACCGCCTCAACGTCTTCCGCCTCTCGATTCCGCCGCTGCGCAAGCGACGCGACGAGATTCCCTCGCTCGTCAACGAATTCGTCCGGCGCGCCGCGCTCGAATTCCAGAAAGGCCACATCCGCGTCGCCGAGGAGACCATCGAGCACCTCCTCGTGTACGCATGGCCCGGCAACATTCGCCAGCTGCAGAACGAGCTGCGCCGCATCGTCGCGCTCGCCGAGCCGAATACGGTGATCGCGCCGGGCGACATCGCCGCCGAGATCCGCGCCGCCCTGCCGGTGTTCCCGTCCAGCCCCGACGGGCGCCAGATCGCCGTCCCGCTCAACCAGCGGCTCGCGCCGACGCTCACCCGCATCGAGTGCGAGATGATCAAGCTCGCCCTTCACGATCACGGCGGCAAAGTGGACGCCGCCGCACGCGCGCTCGGCATCTCCCGCAAGGGGCTCTACCTCAAACGGCAACGCCTCGGCCTCTGAAACGGACGTCAGGCCGACACCGCTAGTGCGGCGCACGCACCGCGCGATGCACATGCAATAGACTGTGGCGGCTGTCCGGCTGTCTGATTTCGCGCGTCCGCCGTTGACGCGCCGTCCGCGTTCGGCCAGTATCTGGCCACTGCTCTATGCGCTTGCGCGTTCGGACCGCCGGCCTTCGCCTGGCAACACTTGCGGCCATCGCCCTCGTCGCGATATCTGGCTGCAATTCGTCCGTGCCTCCGCCGCCGCCGCCCGCGCAATCGATCGCGCCAGTAGCGCCAGCGTCAGCGCCGCAGGCGGGCCGACGCAAACCGCGGCCGCCTTCCCCGCCTCCGGCGTCCGCACCGACGATGCCGGCGAAGGAAACACTCTGCGGCACGCCATCCGGGTTGTGGCCCGACGCCGCGATCGTGACGGCCGACACCGCCCCCGCGTATGTAGAGCCGAAGGTGCTTCAGGTGCCGGTGGAAACCTTTCACCAAGGGGAGGCGCTCGACATCACCGACCGTTCCGGCGACTGGTTCTTGACGCGATTTCAGGATCGGCGCTGGGGTCCGCGCGTCGGCTTCATTCACTGCAGCCAGCTGGGACCGGGCTGACCACGATTCGCGCCAGACGGCCAGACAGAGTGCCCCCCGCGCGCGGTGGCGGCGGGCCAGCGGGCTGATTCGGCGTTCCGCCGCGCCTCACGCTCCCCCGGTGCTGCCGGGCGCGGGCGCCAACGCTTTGTTCCTCTGCTCCTCCCGCAGCAGCGCCTCCAGCGACTCGATCAGCACCCGCTGCGAACCGCAGCGCGTGCGGATCGTCCGGAGCCGCCCCTCGCGAATTCGATAGTAGACCGTCCGCCGCGACAAGCCGAGAAGTTCCGCCGCTTGAAGAATCAGGAGACTCGCCGGTGCGCCCATCTGCTCCCCCGGGAATGGTGTGCGGCATTAACAGCACGACGGGCGCCACAGAAGTCACACATGAAACTCGCGAAATATTTAGATTTTCATTACGCCATGGACCGATGCCTCGGGAAGAGCATTCCCGGATGAGTAGCCTCTACCCACTGGGCGATTCGCGCCAAAGAATGTCGTCGACCCCTTTGTCACGAAATCTCTTTGGGTGGCCGCTCAGCCGTGGTAAACTTTGAGTGCTCAAAAATAAATCGACATGTTGCCAAAAACACCGCCGGACTCCGCCCGTGGCTGGCGCCTCCCCGCGAGCGCGTTGAGCCTGCCCGAAGTCCACGGCTCGGTCGCGATTCCTGCCGGCGCCGGCTATTGGCGCAAGCTGTTCGCGTTCGCCGGCCCCGGCTATCTCGTCGCCGTCGGCTACATGGACCCCGGCAACTGGGCCACCGATCTCGCCGGCGGCGCGCAGTACGGCTACACGCTGCTCAGCGTCATCATGCTCTCCAACCTGATGGCGATTCTGCTCCAGGCGCTCGCCGCGCGCCTCGGCATCGCCAGCGGCCGCGACCTCGCCCAGGCCTGCCGCGACAGCTACTCGCGCCCGACGACGATCGTGCTGTGGGTGTTGTGCGAGATCGCCATTGCCGCCTGCGATCTCGCCGAGGTGATCGGCGCGGCGATCGCGCTCAACCTGCTGTTCGGCCTGCCGCTCATCTGGGGCGTGGTGCTCACGGCGCTCGACGTCCTGATCGTGCTCTTCCTGCAGCATCGCGGCTTCCGCTACGTCGAAGCGCTCGTCGTCGCGCTCATCGTCCTGATTGCGACGTCGTTCGCCGTCGAGCTGTGGCTGTCGCATCCGGCACTGCCGGCTGTCGCCGCCGGCTTCGTCCCGCGCCTGGAGATCCTGCGCGATCACCAGATGCTGTACATCGCGATCAGCATCCTCGGCGCGACGGTGATGCCGCACAACCTCTATCTGCACTCCTCGATCGTGCAGACGCGCAAGTACCGCGACACGCCGGAGAGCCGCGGCGAAGCGATCCATTTCGCGTCGATCGACTCGGCGGTTGCGTTGATGTTCGCGCTCTTCATCAACGCGGCGATCCTCGTTATGGCCGCGGCGACCTTCCACGGCACCGGTCACCAGGACGTCGCCGACATCGGCGACGCGTATCAGCTCCTCTCGCCGCTGCTCGGCACGGCGATGGCCAGCGCGCTCTTCGCCATCGCGCTGCTCTGCTCCGGACAGAACGCCACGCTCACCGGCACGCTGGCGGGCCAGATCGTGATGGAAGGCTTCATCAACCTGCGCATCCGTCCGTGGCTCCGCCGGTTGATCACGCGCGTTGTCGCCATCATCCCCGCGGTTGTCGTGGTGCTGCTGTACGGCGAGCGTGGCACCGGTCCGCTGATCATCTTCAGCCAGGTGATCCTCAGCCTGCAGCTGCCCTTCGCGGTGTTTCCGCTCGTGATGTTCACCAGCGATCCCCACAAGATGGGGGAATTCGTCAATCCCCGCTGGCTGAAAGTGCTGGCGTGGACGGTGGCGGTCGTCATCGCCATCCTCAACGGATGGCTGCTCTATCAGACAGTGGTCGGGCTATAGTCATCTGAACGCAGGCGTCGGGCCGCACACATGTATCGACGCATTCTCGTGGCGGTGGAGAATTCAGCGGCCGACCGCACGATCCTCGCGCACGTCGCCGAGCTTGCGCGGATCACCGGCGCCACGCTGCTGCTCGTCCACGTCGCGGACGGCTGGGCGGCGCGCCACTTCGACGAGCTGAAGCTGCGTGAGTCGGAAGAGATGAAGGGTGATCGCGACTATCTCGAGCGGGTCGCCGCCGAGCTGGCCGCCCAGGGACTCACCACCGAGACCCGCCTGGCGATGGGCGACCCGGCCAGCGAGCTGATCCGCGTGGCCGGTGAAGAACAGGTGGATCTCATCGCGATGTCCACGCACGGCCACCGCTTCCTCGCCGACGTGCTCCACGGCACGACCGCCGATCGCGTCCGGCATCTCGTGAAGGTGCCGGTCCTCCTGCTACGGGCTCACTAGAGCTGGCATCCGGTGCGAAACCCGGAAGGCCTGCCGGCCGATTGTGTATCGTTTCCTTACGGCGCTGCCGACCGTCCGCTTCGCCCTTAGAAATAATCGGGTAAAGAGACATCAAATGACATCGCGCCGTAAATAGCCGCCCGACGCTCCCCGTATCCTAGTTACAACACTTTCCGCGTCCCAATTCGCTGGAGCCCTTTGGTGCTGAACCGTTTTCGTTTGCTCTCCTTTTTTGCGTGCGGCGCGGCCGCGATTGGCCTTGCGGGCTGCACGAGCGGCACGTCGGCCGCCAGCGCGGGCTCCGGCGGACGAGGCGGCCGCGGAGGTCGCGGCGGCGGCGGCGATGCACCGGTGGTCACCGCCAAGGTGTCTCAACGGGACGTGCCGGTCGACATCGCCGCGATCGGCAACGTCGAGGCGTACGCCACCATCTCGGTCCGCTCGCAGGTCACCGGTCAGCTGCAGGAGATCTCCTTTCAGGAGGGCGACCTGGTCAAGACCGGCCAGCTGCTGTTCACCCTGGACCGCCGTCCGTTCGAAGCAGCGCTCGCGCAGGCCGAAGCGAACCTCTCGCGCGACAAGGCGCTCGAAGCGCAGGCTGAAGCCCAGCTCAATCGCGACGCGGCCAACGCCGAGTATCAGCAGGTCACCGCCGAGCGTCAGAGCCAGTTGACGCAGCGCGGCATCCTGTCGAAAGACGCCTCGCAGCTGGCGCAGTCGCAGGCCGACGCGACCGCCGCACTCGTCAAAGCGGACAAGGCGAACGTCGAAAGCACCAAGGCGGAGCTCGCCGCGCAGGAAGCGGCCGTCCAGACCGCGCGCGTGCAGCTCGATTACTGCGTCATCAAGTCGCCGATCGACGGCCGCACCGGCAACCTGAGCGTGAAGGTTGGCAGCCTCATCACCGCGAACCAGCTCGAGATGATTACCATCTCGCGCATCCAGCCGGTCTACGTCACGTTCGCCGTGCCGGCGACACACCTGTCGACCATCAAGACGCACATGACCGGCGGCAAGCTCGCCGTCACCGCCATCCCGCAGGATGCCGACGCGCAGGCCGCCACCGGCGCGCTGAGCTTCATCGACAACGCCGTCGACATGACGACCGACACCATCAAGCTGAAGGCCACGTTCGACAACGCCGACCATCGCCTCTGGCCGGGACAGTTCGCGCGCATCTCGCTGCGTCTCACGACGCTGCCGAACGCGATCGTCGTCCCGTCGCAGGCCGTGCAGACCGGCCAGGATGGCCAGTACGTCTTCGTCGTCAAGCAGGACTCGACCGTCGAGCAGCGCCCGATCACCACCGGGCAGGCCGTCGCGCAGGACGTGGTCGTGCAGAAGGGGCTGACGCCGGGTGAGACGGTCGTCACCGAAGGCCAGCTCCGCCTCGAGCCGGGCGCCCGGGTCACCACCGATCCGGCGGGCGGCGGCGGCCGCCGCAGCGGACGCGGCGCCGGTCAGGGATCAGGGCAAGGACAAGAAAAGGGACAGGGTCAGGCTCAAGGGCAGGGGCGCACTCGCGCCGGACAGTAGCGCGTGCGCCTGTGAACCTTTCCGAAGTCTTCATCCGCCGGCCGATCGCCACCAGCCTTTTGATGGCGGCGATCGCGCTGTTCGGCGTCGTCGCTTATCGTGCGCTCCCGGTCAGCGACCTGCCGCAGGTCGACTACCCGACGCTGAACGTCAACGCCAGCCTGCCGGGCGGCGATCCGAGCACGATGGCCTCGTCGGTGGCGAGCCCGCTGGAACGGCAGTTCACGACGATTGCGGGCCTCGACTCGATGGTGTCGCGCAGCAGCTCGGGCGGCACGAACATCACGCTGCAGTTCGACCTGAATCGCGACATCGACAGCGCCACCGTGGACGTGCAGACGGCGATCTCCGCGGTGATGCCGCTGCTGCCGGCCGGCATGCCGTCGCCGCCGTCGTTCCGCAAGAACAACCCGAACGATCAGCCGATCATCACGCTGAACCTGACGTCGGCCACGCTGCCGATGTCCACGCTCGACGACTTCGCGGAGAACATGATCGCGCCGCGCATCTCGATGGTCAGCGGCGTGTCGCAGGTGCAGGTGCAGGGCGCGCAGAAGTACGCCGTCCGCGTCCAGCTCGATCCCGACAAGCTCCACTCGCAGAGGATCGGCATCAACGAAGTGGATCAGGCGGTGCAGAACTGGAACGTCAATCTGCCGACGGGCCAGCTGTTCGGCCCGCACTCGACGTTCAACATCAAGGCGGCGGGCCAGCTGATGAACGCCGAAGCGTTCCGGCCGGTGGTCGTCAGCTATCGCAACGGCGCGCCGGTGCGTCTCGAGCAGGTCGCCAACGTGATCGACAGCGTCGAGAACGTCTACAACGGCAACTGGTTCTACACCAAGGACGCGGCAGGCAAGGTCGACATCCAGAAGTCGATCATGCTGCAGGTGATGCGGCAGCCCGGGACCAACACCATTGAGGTCACCGACTCGGTGCGCCGGCTGCTGCCCAGCTTCGTGTCGCAGCTGCCGCCGGCGGCGCACCTGACGCCGCGCCAGGATCATTCGCGCACGATCCGCCAGGCCTTCGCCGACATCCAGGTGACGATGCTCGTCACGCTGCTGCTCGTGGTCGGCGTCATCTTCCTGTTCCTGCACAACGCGTCGGCCACGCTGATTCCGGCTCTGGCGCTGCCCTTCTCGATCCTCGGCACCTTCGCCGTGATGCAGGTGCTGCACTTCAGCCTGAACAACCTGTCGATGATGGCGCTCATCCTCTCGATCGGCTTCGTCGTGGACGATGCGATCGTGATGCTGGAGAACATCGTGCGCCACATGGAGGCCGGCGAGAAGCCGCTCGAGGCGGCACTGAAGGGCTCGCAGGAGATCGGCTTCACCATTCTCACGATGACGACGTCGCTGGCGGCGGTGTTCATCCCGATTCTGTTCATGAGCGGCATTCTCGGCCGCCTGTTCCGCGAGTTCGCCGTGACGATCACGACGGCGATCCTGATCTCGGGCATCGTCTCGGTCACGCTCACGCCGATGCTGTGCAGCCGCTTCCTGCGCGTCGTGCACACGAAGAAGGGCTTCGCGGGCCTGATGGACCGCGCGTTCGACGTGCTGCTCGGCGGGTACGAGCGCAGCCTCGCGGTCGTGCTGCGGCACCGCCTCGCGATGATCATCACCTTCTTCGCCGTGCTCGCGGCGACGGTGCACATGTTCAAGATCATCCCGACCGGGTTCATTCCGGATCAGGACAACGACTCGATGTTCGTCAACCTCCAGGCGGCGCAGGGCACGTCGTTCTACGACATGTCCAAATGGACCCAGCAGGTCGCCGACGTCGTGATCCGGAACAAGTACGTCGACTCGTTCATGGCGAGCGTCGGCGGCGGGCCGGGCGGCAGCGGCGGCAGCGCGAACAACGGCCGCATCAACGTGCAGCTCGTGCCGCGGGCCGACCGCGACGCCACCGCCCAGCAGATCGCCCAGCAGCTGCGGCCGCTGCTGCTCCGGTATCCCGGCTTCCGCGGCTTCGTCGGCCTGCCGCCGTCGCTGCAGATCGGCGGGCGCCAGGGCAACCAGAACTTCAGCATCATGATGCAGGCGATGAACACCGACGAGCTGTACGCCTGGGGGCCACAGCTCGAACAGGCGGTCACGCGCGAGGTGTCCGAGGTGCAGGACGTCTCCACCGATATGGAGATGAAGAGCCCGCGCATCGATCTCGTCATCAACCGCGACAAGTCGGCCATGGTCGGCCTCAACGCGACCACGATTCAGAACGCGCTCTACGATGCCCTCGGGCCGAAATGGTCGTCGACGATTTACGGCAACACCGCCCAGTACCGGGTGCTGATCGAGCTCGACCCGAAGTACCAGGGCGCAGCCGAATCGCTCCAGAAGGTGGCGTTCCGGGCGCCGAGCGGCGCGCTCGTGCCGCTCGAATCGGTCGTGGATTTCCGGGAGACCGTCGGGCCGCAGTCGATCAATCACTCCGGCCAGCTGCCATCGGTGTCGGTCTCGTTCGGCCTCCGGCCGGGCGTCTCGCTCGGCGCTGCCACCGAGAAGGTGAAGGCGGTGGCGGATCGCATCCTGCCGCCGACGATCACCACCAGCTTCGAGGGTCAGGCCAAGGTATTCCAGCAGTCGATGAGCAATCTGGCGCTGCTGCTCTTCGTGGCGATCGGCGTCGTCTATATCGTGCTTGGCGCCTTATACGAGAGCTACGTGCACCCGATTACGATTCTTTCCGGCCTGCCGTCGGCCGGCCTCGGCGCGCTGATCACGCTGTATCTCTTCGGCAACGAGCTGAACATCTACTCGTTCGTCGGCCTCGTGATGCTCATCGGCATCGTCAAGAAGAACGCCATCATGCAGATCGACTTCGCGCTCGAGGCGGAGCGCAAGCACGGTAAGACGCCGGCCGAAGCGATCTACGAAGGCTGCGTCATCCGCTTCCGCCCGATCATGATGACGACGATGGCGGCGCTGCTCGGGTCGGTGCCGATCGCGCTCGGCTACGGCGCCGGCGGCGAAGCGCGGCGGCCGCTCGGCCTCGCGGTCGTGGGCGGGCTGATGGTGTCGCAGCTCATCACGCTGTATCTGACGCCGGTGGTCTACACGTTCATGGCGGCGATCACGAAGCCGCGCCGCGCGCGCGCGCCACGCGTCGAAGCGGTGGGCGCGTAGCCACGAAGATCACG
>DATATJ010000290.1:0-13475 GCA_036268855.1 Vicinamibacterales bacterium | reverse complement strand
CGGCTCACAGCGTTTGAACAGTAGATTCGCACGAAAAGGAAATAGGCCGCTCGGTCTTTGACGATCCGCTGGCCTTTTGATTGTTGGGCGTCGCTGGTTGTTCTCCCTCCAACGTGGAGGGATGCAGCCAAGCCTGAAAGGCCGGCGTCTTGCCCCTTTGGCGGGAGGAAGCGGTATGGGTCAAATAATCGACGACGCGGCGTTGGACTCACTCTTTCGTAATGCGCGCACGTACACTACGTGGCAGCCACGGCCCGTGACCGATCAGACGCTGCGGGATCTCTACGAGCTCCTGAAATGGGCGCCGACCAGCGCGAACGCCGCCCCGGCGCGGTTTGCGTTTCTTCGGTCGAAGGAGGCCAAGGAACGACTCCGTCCGGCGCTGGCCCCGGGCAACCTCGAGAAGACGATGACGGCTCCCGTTACCGTGATCGTCGGGTACGACATGAAGTTCTACGACCAGCTGCCCAAGCTGTTCCCTCAAAGGCCAGGAGTGAAGCAGATGTTTGAGAATAATCCTCAGTTGGTCGAGGTGACCGCTCAGCGGAATTCCACCTTGCAGGGCGCTTACCTGATCCTCGCCGCACGGGCGCTCGGCCTGGATTGCGGGCCGATGTCCGGCTTCGATAACGCGAAGGTCGATGAGGAGTTCTTTGCCGCCGGGAAGCCATGTTTCGGCTGCGATCAAGAATTCTTTCCTGAAGGGCACGTCAAGTCGAATTTCCTCTGCAATCTAGGGCACGGTGACCCAAGTACGTTGTTCCCTCGACTTCCTCGTCTGCCGTTCAACGAAGCGTGTTCGCTCTTATAACGCAACGCATGCGGGCACTCGTGTCGCTCGGGTGGGACAGCTAGGTGCTGGTGCGTCAACCGCCAGGCAAAGGAGCGAGCGTATGAACACCTGCCTTCCACGACCGGTCGGATTTACAATCACCTGAGAGCAGGCGCCGTTGAAGAAGATCGGATTCTTGTCGTTCGGGCATTGGACCGACTCGTACGGCTCGCAGGTACGGTCCGCGGCCGATTCGCTGCTCCAGTCCATCGAGCTGGCCGTCGCCGCCGAGGCGTTGGGCGCTGACGGCGCGTACTTCCGCGTCCACCATTTCGCGCGCCAGCTCGGCTCGCCCTTTCCGCTGCTTGCCGCCATCGGCGCGCGGACGCGTACGATTGAGATCGGGACGGCCGTGATCGACATGCGCTACGAGAATCCGCTGTACATGGCGGAGGACGCGGGCGCGGCCGACCTCATTGCGGGCGGCCGGCTCCAGCTCGGGATCAGCCGGGGCTCGCCGGAGCAGGTGACTGACGGATGGCGCTACTTCGACTACGCGCCCGCATCAGGCGAGAGCGATGCCGACATGGCGCGCCGCCACGCGGAGAAGTTCTTCGACGTGCTGAGAGGAGACGGGTTCGCGAAGCCCAATCCGCAGCCGATGTTCCCCAACCCGCCCGGGCTGCTTCGCGTCGAGCCGCATTCGGCAGGGTTGCGCGATCGCATCTGGTGGGGCTCCGCCTCGAACGCGACATCGCTGTGGGCGGCGAAGCTCGGCATGAATCTCCAGAGCTCGACGCTGAAGGAGGATGAAAGCGGCGAACCGCTGCACGTCCAGCAGCGGCGGCAAATCGAGGCGTACCGCGAGGCGTGGAAGGCAGCGGGCCACCGGCGCGAGCCGCGCGTGTCGGTCTCGCGCAGCATCTTCCCGCTCGTCGACGACCGCGACCGGACGTATTTTGGACGTGACACGCGCGATCGCGATCACGTCGGCTACATCGACAGCATGCGCGCCGTCTTCGGCCGCTCGTACGCGGCCGAACCCGACGTGCTCGTCAAGGAACTGGCAGCCGACGAAGCGATTGCTGCGACGGACACGCTGCTGCTGACCGTGCCGAACACGCTCGGTGTGGACTACAACGCGCACGTGATCGAGAGCATCCTGAAGTACGTCGCACCGGCGCTCGGCTGGCGCTGACGTCGCTCCGTGCTTGTCCACTCCTCCCACACAATCGAACCGCCTGTTGCGCATGCTCAGCAACGGGCGTGGACACTACAGCATCTCGGCACGACGTCATGCCAGCGACACGGCCGTTACGAAAAGCGCCAACAAACCGTCCCCAAACCGTCCCGCAGCGGTTAGTCGGCGATCTCGTGGCCTTTGGAGGCCGGCGCTGGTGTTTTTGATTTCTGTGACTTAAGTGGTGGGCGCTGCAGGACTCGAACCTGCGACCTCGTGCGTGTGAAGCACGCGCTCTAACCAACTGAGCTAAGCGCCCGACAAGGTCACGATTCTATCAGCTTTGGCCTTTCTTGCCTCCTGCCCGCTGCCCGCTGCCTGCGCCTGCAGGACCCCATCCGTTGATGCGCGGCTCGCCTGGGCCGCTTACGCCGTCCGTCCCCAGAGGCGAGTTTTCGTAAGCCAGCCGTTAGACGCATGGCCGCCAATCCACGGCGCGTTCCGCGTTTCGCGATGGGCAGTCCACTTGCACTGACGCCATCGAAAGGAGTGGACAATGTCCGTTCGAATGAAGGCGACGTGCGTCGCGCTGCTGCTGTTGGCTGCGGCGGCGTGCGGACAGAGCTCGACATCACCGACACCCACGACCGTGACCGCGACGATCAGCAGCGGCGGATTCGCGCCGAATCCGATCAACATCTCGGTTGGATCGACGGTCACCTGGATGAACAACGACACCGCCGCGCATGTCATCGTTGCGGATGCATTCAGCTCAGGCAACATCGCACCTGGTGGCCAGTACAGCTACATGTTTCCGGCGGCCGGCACGTTTACCTATCACGACGCCTCGAACGCGAACATGGTCGGGACGGTGACGGTCTCCGGTTCGTCATCATCACCGTACTAGCGGAATGCATCGAGTCAGTACTGGTTCATCGTGACACGAGCGTTTCTGTCGCTTCTGCTGATCGCTGGAGTCGCCGCGGCCGCGGCCGGCCGCCGCGCCGGCCCGCGGACGTATGCCATCGACGCGGGCCGCAGCCGTGCGACGGTCGCTGTCGGTAAGTCGGGTCTCTTCAGCTTCGCCGCGGGACACGCGCACGAAGTCGTCGCGCCATCGATCTCTGGACGCCTGACTGTCGATCCCGCGGACGTGGAGCACGCGACCGTGCACGTGACGATCGATGCGTCGGCATTGAAAGTCACGGGGAAAGGAGAGTCCGCCGAGGACGTGCCGAAAGTCCAGGCGACGATGGCGAGCGATCAGGTGTTGGACGTCCGGCGTTTTCCCACGATCGAGTTCGAGAGTACCAGCATTTCCGTGAAGAAGCCGGGGGCGGCTACGCTTGACGTGATCGTCAACGGCCGTCTGACCTTACACAATCAGACGCGGCCGGTCAGCGTCCCCGTCAACGTTCGACTCTCGCAGGACGAGCTCACGGCAACCGGGCACTTCTCCCTGAAGCAGACGGACTACGGCGTCAAGCCGGTCAGCGTCGGCGGTGTCGTGTCGGTGAAAGATACCGTGGAGATTGATTTTACAATCGCGGGTCGCTGAGCGGCCCGCGCTGGAAACGGCGCCGTCTGAGTTCTGGAGCGGCCAGCGTCAGCGCGGTTTGATGAACGTCCCGTCGCGCAGCTCGGTCCACGCCTGACGCAGCTCGTCCCGTGTGTTCATCACGATCGGCCCGTACCAGGCGACCGGCTCTTCGATCGGCTTGCCCGAGACGAGCAGGAAGCGAATCCCGGCGTCGCCTGCCTGGACCACCACTTCGTCGCCCCGATCGAACACGACAAGGGAGCGATCGACGGCGGGGGCGTACGCCGCGTCGCTCCCGTCGCCGACCCCTTCAGTCAGCACCTGCCGCGGCGCCGACGCATCCCGAAACGTACCAGAGCCCTCGAAAACGTAGGCGAACGCGTGTCGCTCGGTTTCGACTTTCAGCACCTTCCGCTTTCCGGACGGCACTGACACGTCCAGGTACCGCGGATCGGCTGCGACGCCTTCGACCGGCCCCCTGCGGCCGTGGAATTCGCCGCACACTACGCGCACGTGCGTCCCATCATCGTCGGCGATTTCCGGAATCGCGTCGGACACGACATCCTGGTAGCGCGGCGCGGTCATCTTCAGCGACGCTGGGAGGTTGGCCCAGAGCTGGAAGCCGTGCATGCGCCCGCGCGGATCGCCCTTTGGCATCTCCTGGTGCATGATGCCGCTGCCGGCCGTCATCCACTGCACGTCGCCGGCGCGCAGGCTGCCGCGGTTGCCGAGGCTGTCGCCATGCTCGACCGTGCCGGCGAGCACGTACGTGATCGTCTCGATGCCGCGGTGCGGGTGCCACGGAAAGCCTTTGAGGAAGTCCTCCGGGCGTTCGTTGCGGAAATCGTCGAACAGGAGGAACGGGTCGAATTCGTCCGTGTCGCCGAAGCCAAAAGCGCGCTTCAACTTGACACCCGCGCCTTCGACGGTGTCTTTCGCCTGCAGTACGCGCTTGATTGGCCTGATCGACATGATCCTATGGTGTGGCTACTTGCGCCCTTGTGGCAAGCGCCGTTCGGCGGACCCGTCGTAGACGTGATCTTTCGGATCGATCTGACGCATCGGCGCCTGACGCGTGCGCTCTTCGTGTGCGTGCGCGATGAGACCCGGCAGCCGCGAGATGAGGAACACGGCGTTCCCGAGATCGTAGGCGAAGCCGAGGTCGGCGCTGATGGCGGCGATCGCGCCGTCCACGTTCACCGGCAGCGGCCGGCTCGTCTCGTCCTTTCGCGCCTCGAGCGCGATCTCGAGCGCGCGGAGCATACGGACGTGCTCGCCCTCGAGCTCGAGCTCGAGCGCCATCTGAAACAGCCGGGCCGCACGCGGGTCGCGCGTATGGAAGCGGTGGCCGAAGCCCGGCGGCACGATGGAGTCCCGTACGCACTCGTCCGCGAGCGCCGCCGCGGCCGTCTGCATCGAGGATCCTTCGCGCACGAGCGACAGACCCCGGTCGAGAACCCGCATGCACGACTCGATGTCGCCGCCATGATGCGGACCGAACGCCAGGATGCCGGCCGCGACGGAATCTTTCAGCGGCGCGCCCGACGTCGCGACGTTGCGGGCGGCGAGCGTGGACGGCGGCGTGACACCGTGATCGAGCGACGACACCAGGATGGCGTTCAGCATCCGGCCAATCGCCGGCGTGGGCAGCTCGCCCATCAGCAGTAAATAGACGGCGTCGGCGAACGACAGCCGGCCCATCATTTCGTCGACGGGGTAGCCGCGAATCAGGATCTTGTTCGGCGCGATCGCGGTCAGCGCCGTCTGCCACCGCGTCGACTGCGTGCGGTCCTGCGTGCGGCGATCGGCGCGGGCGGTCGTGCGTGGTGCCATCACTCACCAAAAGGGGCCGTACCCCTTTTCCTCCCACAGTCGCCGAAGAGGGGTACGGCCCCTGTTGAATGGCTTAGAGCGTTCCGTAGAGACGATCGCCGAAATCGCCCAGACCGGGAACGATGTACTTCTGCGCGTTGAGCTCGTGATCGACGACCGGCGTGTAAATGATCACGTCGGGATGTCGCTGGTCGACCAGCGCGACGCCTTCCGGCGCCGCGACGATGCAGATCAGACGGATGGTGCGCGCACCCGCCCGCTGGAGCAGATCGAGTGCGGCGACGGCGCTCCCGCCGGTGGCCAGCATCGGATCGATCATCAGCACGTAACTGCGATCGAGCTGCGTCGGCAGCTTCGAGTAGTACTGCGAGGCGATCGCGGTCAGCTCGTCCCGCTGGAGCCCGATGTGCCCGACGCGCGCGCCCGGCACGAGCTCCAGTACGGCGTCGAGCATGCCAAGACCGGCGCGCAGCACGGGCACGACGACCACGCCGCAGCCAATGCGGCGGCCGTCGGCCGCCGGCGGATACAGTGGCGTCTGCACGCGGACGTCTTCGGTTGGCAGGTCGCGAAGCGCCTCGGCGACGAGCAGCAGACTGATGCGCCGCGACGCCTGGCGAAACTGGTCCGGCGGTGTCTCCCTGCCGCGCAGCGTCACCAGCGCGTCGTGCACGAGCGGATGATCGACGATGTGGACCGGCACGGGCCATCACTATACAATTTCTGCTTCATGCGTGCATACGCGGTCGCGGTCGCGGCAAGCCTCTGTGCCGTATGCGTCGTCACACTCTCTATAGCGGCACAATCGCGCCGCGGCATTTCGTTGATCGTCATCGGCGGAACCGTCCTCACGCAGAACGCCGCCCACGACATCCTGCGCCCTGGCGCGATCGCCATCGACGGCACGGACATCGTCGCGGTCGGCGCTCCGGACGCGATCGCGACCAAATACGCGGCAGCCGAGACGATCGACGCGCGCGACGATGTCGTCATGCCTGGGTTGATCAACACGCACACGCACGCGCCGATGGTAATGTTCCGCGGCCTGGCCGACGATCTCGCGCTGATGGACTGGCTGCAGAAGTACATCTTTCCCGCAGAGGCGAAGACGGTGTCGCCCGCGTTCGTTCGAACGGGCACGCGGCTGGCCGCGCTCGAGATGATCGAGTCGGGCACCACGACATATGCGGACATGTACTACTTCGAGGAGGAGATTGCGAAGGCAACGCGCGAGGCCGGCCTCCGCGGCGTCCTCGGGCAGACGATCATCCAGTTCCCCGCGCCCGACGCGAAGACACCGGCCGAGGGCCTGGCGCGCGCCGAGCGGTTTATTGAGGCGTTCAAGAACGACAGCCTGATCACGCCGGCGGTCGCGCCGCATGCGCTGTACACCAACGACCGCGCGACGCTGGTCGCATGCGCGGCGCTCGGGCGGAAGTACCAGGTGCCGGTCATCATTCACCTCGCCGAGACGGAAGACGAGGTGAAGATCGCCCGCGATCAGCACCAGGCGACTCCGACGCAGTACCTCGAGTCCATCGGCTTCTGGGGACCGCGGACGCTGGCGGCTCACGGTGTCTGGGTGACCGACGACGACGTGGCGGTGCTCAAGCGCCATGGCGTCGGCGTGTCGCACAACCCGGAGAGCAACATGAAACTGGCCAGCGGCACTGCCCCCGTCACGAAATACCTGGCGGCCGGGGTGGCGCTCGGTCTCGGCACCGACGGCGCCGCCAGCAACAACGATCTCGACATGTTCGAGGCGATGCGGCAGGCGTCGTTTCTGGCCAAGCACGCCACGCACGATCCGACGGCCGTCCCGGCGCAGACGGCGGTCGATCTCGCTACGATCGGCGGCGCGAAGGCGCTGGGAATGGAGCGGACGATCGGCTCACTCGAGGCGGGGAAGCGCGCGGATGTCATTGCGGTGTCGATGGCCAGCGCACGTCAGACGCCCCTTTACAACGCGGTGTCACACCTGGTCTACGTGACGCGGGGAGACGATGTGCGGACGACCATCGTCAACGGAAAAGTGCTGATGAAGGACCGGCAGCTGCGCACGCTCGACCGCGCATCGGTGATTGCCGACGCGAACGTGCTGGCCGTCAAGGTTCGCGCGGCGGTGCAGCCGCGGTAGCAACGCGCCAGGTCGAAGGGCCGGCCGCCTTACTGCATCACGGCGATATAGGGCAGATTGCGGTATCGCTCGGCGTAGTCGAGTCCGTAGCCCACGACGAACCGGTCTTCGATGGTGAAGCCGATGTAGTCCACCTTCACGTCGGTGAGCCGCCGCGACGGCTTGCTGAGAAGACACGCCGTGCGGAGCGACTTCGGGTTGCGGGCCCGCAGGATCTCCTGCAGGTAGGCGAGCGTCAGCCCCGTGTCCACGATGTCCTCGACGATGAGCACGTGCTTGCCGTCGAGGGTGGTGTCGAGGTCCTTGAGGAGGCGGACCTCGCCGGACGTGGTGGTCCCCTTGGCGTAACTGGACAACGCCATGAAATCGAGCGAGACGTTCCCGTCCATGCGGCGCACGAGATCCGACAGAAAGATGAAGGCGCCCTTCAGGACGGCGACAACGTGCAAATCGTCCGATGCGTCGCGCCGGATGTCGGCCGCCAGTTCGCCGATGCGCTTTTCGATCTGCGCGGCTGATAGTAGGATTTCAGTCGGGCGAAGTTCGCTCATGTTGGGGCAGAAGGCTCCGGTCGGCCGGGCGGCAATCATAACCTAATGAAACGTTTCGAGATCATCACCGAGGCCGACGCGCGCGTGCTGACGCCGGGCGACGCGGTGATGCTGGCGAAGGGCGGCCACATCACCCCGCTCGCCCAGGACACACTGTCGGCGCGGCGCATCAGGGTCGTGCCCGAGGGCCGTGCGTCCGCCGATGAGGCCGCGCTGATGCCGGTCGCCGACATCCGGTCCGTCGCCATGGCCAGCGATCATGCCGGCGTGGCCCTGCGGCGGGCGCTCACGGCATTCCTGCGTGGCCGCGGGCTGGCCGTGCACGATCTTGGAACCGACGGCTCCGACCCGGTGGATTACCCCGACATCGCGGCATCCGTTGCGAGGCTTGTGGCGCGCGGCGAGGCGGACGCCGGCATCGTCATCGACGGCGCCGGCATCGGATCCGCGATCGCAGCAAACAAGATCGCCGGCGTTCGCGCCGTGATGGCGACGACCGAAACGATCGCCCGGTACTCGCGCGAGCACAACGGCGCCAACGTCCTCACGCTCGGTGCCACGCTCGTCAGTGTGGACGAGGCGCGGGCGATCGTGGTCACCTGGCTGACGACCCCCATGCGCGAGTTGCGCTACGTGAGACGGCTGGCGAAGATTCGGGACCTGGAAACGCGATGACACGGGCCGAACTGCAGCGTCTGATCGATGTCATCGTCGAGGAACTGGCCGCGGCCGGGCCGCGGATCGGTGGGCCGGGAGGCCGCTGTTCCTGCCACTCGGTGCTGGCCGACTGTTGTCCCGATCGCCTCCGTCCGATGCTCGATGCGGGCGCCACGCGCGTGGGCCTCTACGCGGCCGGCGGCGCGCCGGCGGATATCGCGGCGATGATCGACCACACGCTGCTCAAACCCGACGCGACGCGGCGGAACATCGAAGAGCTCTGCCGGGAGGCTGCACAGTTCCGCTTCGCAACGGTGTGCGTCAACCCCGTGTGGGTCGCGCTGTCGGCGCGGCTGCTGGCGGGAAGCGGCGTTGGCGTCTGCTCCGTCGTCGGGTTTCCGCTTGGCGCGACGCCCCCCGACGTGAAGGAGTACGAGACGCGGCGCGCGATTTTCGACGGCGCGCGCGAGATCGATATGGTGATCAACGTAGGCGCGCTCAAGTCGGGAGACCTCCGCGTCGTCGAGCGCGACATCGAAGCCGTGACGACGCCGTGCCGCGAGTGCGGTGTGCTGAGCAAGGTGATTATCGAGGCGGCACTGCTGACCGACGACGAGAAGGTGACGGCGTGCACGCTGGCCAGGACGGCGAGCGCCGATTACGTGAAGACGTCCACCGGTTTCGGGCCGGGCGGGGCGACCGCCGAGGACGTCGCGCTGATGCGGCGCGTGGTCGGCGCCGAGATGGGCGTGAAAGCCGCCGGCGGCGTCCGCGATCTCGAGAGCGTGAAGGCGATGGTGGCCGCGGGCGCCTCGCGCGTCGGTGCGAGCGCGGGCGTGAAGATTGTCCAGCAGGCGCGCGGCGAGACCACCGCCGCGGCGCCGTCTGGGCGCTGATGGAATCCAACGACCTCAGGAGGGTGCGTGGCCGATCTCACTCGTGAACAAATCCAGCGGCTGGCGCGTCTGGGCGCCGCCGCACGGCTCGAAGAGCTGCGACGCGAAGAAGCGGCCATTCGGAAGGCGTTCCCCGGCCTCGCACGCGGCCGGCAAGCCGGCGGCAGCGAGATGCCGGGCCGCCCGCCCAGGGGCGGAGACCGGTCCACCATGAGCGCGGCAGCGCGTAAAGCCGTGTCGGAACGGATGAAGAAATACTGGGCCGAACGGCGCAAGTCGAAGGACAAGTGACCGTCGATCAGCCGACGATGCCCAGAAGCTCCTGGCGCGCAAGCCGGCGGCGGGTTTCGCACATGTCGTCCCCGCGCAGTTCGCGAAGCGCGTAGGTGACGAAGTCGCGCGTGACGCGTTTGCGCCAGACGAGCGAAAAGTCGGTATTGTCCATCGGTCGCGACGGATGAGCGGCCGCATCGGCCGCGCGAGCAATCGCGTCGTCTGTGAGCGGACCGCCGACGAGCAGGGCGCCCGCCGCCGCTGCTTCGACCGGGCGTGACGCCACAGCGCCCAGAACAATGCGCGCCGCGGTCACTGTGCGGTCCGCGCCGATCTGTGCGGCTGCCGCGACGGAGAGCACGGGGAAGTCGAACGCGCCGCGGCGGCGCAGCTTCCAGTACGTGCTGCGCCAGCCGTCCAGGCGAGGCAGGCGCACGGTAGTCAGCACCTCGTCCGGCGAGCGCGTCAGGTAGTGGATGCCATCGTTGCGGTACAGATCCGTGAGTGCGATCTCGCGCGTGCCCCCGGAGCCGACGAGCGAGATCGTCGCGCCGAGCGCGAGCAGCGCCGGTGCGGTGTCCGTGGACGACACCGCGAGGCACTTCGGGCTCGACGTCGCGACCCAACACGTCTGACCGTCCTTCTTCATGCAGAAATCGATCGCCTTCCGCCATTCGTAGTTCTGGTCGTAGTAGTTGCAGCGCGTGTCGAGGCAGAGGTTGCCGCCGATCGTGCCCATGTTGCGCAGGTGCGGCGTGGCGACTTGCGCGGCGGCCTGCCAGAGTCCCGTGTAAGCAGCACGCACGCGAGCATCGTTGACCAGTCGCGTGAGCGTCACGCCCGATCCGATGGTGAGGCCGTCCCCATTGGCCACCGACTGCAGCGCAGACACGTGGCGAAGACCGATCAACGAGGTTGGCACCTGCTGCCGGCGCTTCATGTTCGGCAGGACGTCGGTGCCGCCGGCGATGAGCATCGCTTCGCCTGGCGCTGCGGCAAGGAGGTCGGCGGCTTCCTGCACGCTGCGCGCTGCGTGATACGCGAAATACGGCAGGCGCATCATCGCCGCACGCCCGCGATCGTCGGCTGGCTCGGTGTCGCGTCCCCTGAGCCCTCAGCCCTGAGCCCTGAGCCCTTCGCGATGGCCCGGCCATCTCCGCCTTCCCATGGCGGCGGCACCTGCAATGTCTCGGGCCACGGCACATCGGGAAAATGCGTGGGACCATATCGCGCCGTCTTGCCGGCCGCTTTCGCCGCCAGCGCTTTCACGATCTTTTCCGGCGTCACCGGGACCTCGTCGATGCGGACGCCGATCGCGTCGTAGACGGCGTTGGCGAGCGCTGGCATCACTGGCAGCAGTGGCCCCTGGCCGACCTCCTTGGCGCCGAACGGCCCTCGCGGATCGGGATGCTCGACCAGCTCGGTGACCACCTCCGGCATGTCCATCGTCGTCGGGCTCTTGTATTCGAGCATCGACGGAAACTTGTGCACGAGAGCATGGGACAGGCGCGGCGGAAGCCGGCGGAATGCCTGCTCTTCCATGAGCGCTTCGCCGAGCGCCATGTAGACGCTGCCTTCCACCTGACCGCGGACGAGCGTCGGGTTCAGCGCGCGGCCGATGTCGTGGGCGATCCAGACTCGCGGCACAACGATCCACCCGGTCGACGGATCGACGTGCACCTCGACAACGGCAGCGGAGTACGAGTAGGTCGGGGACGGCCCGACGCCGCCGCCCCTGAATCGCGCCGCTGATGTCGGCGGCGTATACGATCCAACGGTGCCGATGGTGCCGAAGAGCGTCTCGGCCAGGCAGACGGCTTCGCTGAAGCTGACGCCGACGCTCGAATCCTCGGTGTCGAAGACCCGGCGGTCGGCAAACACCAGGCGCGCTTTCGGCAACTCGAGCTTCTTCGCCACCGCCTCCGCGAGCAGGTCGCGAGCGCGCCCGGCCGCCTGAATTGCGGCGTTACCCATCATCAGCGTGACGCGGCTCGAGTACGATCCGAGATCGACGGGCGTCAGATCGGTGTCGCCGGTGACGGCGCGAATATCGATTGGCTCGATGCCCAACACCTCTGCGACGCACGCGACCAGCACGTCGTCCGACCCCTGGCCGATTTCGGTGGCGCCGCAAAATGCGGTGACGCCGCCGCTGCGATCGAGCTTGAGCTGCACGCCGGAGTGGGGCATGTCGTTCCAGTAGATGGGCAGACCCGCGCCCGACAAGTAGGACGAGCAGGCGAGGCCGACGCCGTGGCCGTGCGGCAACTGGCGAAAGGTCTTCTTCCAGTTCGACGAAGCGACGACGCGATTGATGCACTCGCTCAACCCGATCGTGCCGACGCGCAGGTAATTCGCCGTGAGCGTGTCGGGCTGCTCGACGATGCGCAGGCGGTAGTCGGCGGGGTCGAGGGCGAGCTTCTCGGCGATGCGATCGATCTGAATCTCCTGGCCGAACCGGCTCTGCGGTGTTCCGTGTCCGCGCTTGGGGCCGCACGGCGGCTTGTTGGTGAAGACGCGGCAGCCCTGAAAGTGGTACGTCGGAATGTGATACGTCACGGTCTGCAGTGCGCCGGTGTAAAACGTGCTCGCCACGCCGTACGAGCCGTAGGCGCCGCCATCGAGCACGGTCTTCAGGCGGACACCTGTGATCGTGCCGTCGCGCTTCACGCCTGTCTTGAAGTGCATGAGCACCGGGTGGCGGCCGCGATGGCAGTAGAACACCTCCTCGCGCGTGAGGCAGATCTTCACCGGCCGATCGAGCATCAGCGCCGCTTTGCAGACGACGATCTCGTGATTGAAGGGGTCGCTCTTGCCGCCGAACCCCCCGCCGTTGGGTGTGGCGATCACGCGAATGTGCGCGGCTGGACGGGCGAGCGCCTTCGCGAGCGCGCGGTGCACGTAGTGCGGCGTCTGGGTGCTCGACCAGAGGACGAGCTTGCCGTCGGGATCGAGTGCCGCCAGCGCCGCGTGCTGCTCGATCGGCAGATGCGTGTTGCCCTGGTAGAAGAACGTGTCCTCGAAGATTTCGTCGGCGTCCGCGAATGCGCGATCGACGTCGCCGAATCCGAGCGACACCGCCTTGTGGATGTTTCCCGAGTCGCCATACTCGTGGATGCGTGGCTCGGGGAAGGCGAGGCTGTCCTCCGGGCCGCTGAACGTGCGCAGCGGCTCGTAATCGACCTCGATCAGATCGAGCGCCTCGGCGGCCGTGAGCTCGTCGCGCGCGACGATGGCGGCGATCGGATCGCCGACGAAGCGGACGCGGTCCGACGCGAGCGCGTGCTCGTCCTGGCTCACGGGCAGGATGCCGTACGTGACGGGGAAGTCGGTGCCGGTGAGCACGAGATGGACGCCCTCGGCAGCGCGCGCGCGCGTGGCGTCCACCCGCCGGATGCGCGCATGCGGCATCGTCGATCGCAGGAGCTTGCAGTGGAGCATGCGCGGGAGCATCAGGTCGTCGGCAAAGCGCGTCTGGCCTGTCACCTTGGCGCGGCCGTCTACTCGACGCCGCGGCGTGCCGATAATCTTCATCGCGGCACCTCGTTCTCCAGCTGTCCGTGCGCGGCTGGTGCCTTTGAACCCGCCAGTTCTGCTGGAGCCGCCGAGAGCGCGATCGCCGCTTCGACAGCCTCG
>DATATJ010000289.1:0-17389 GCA_036268855.1 Vicinamibacterales bacterium | reverse complement strand
TCGCACAATATGAACGCGAACGAGGTGCTCGCCAATCGAGCGGGGGAAATGCTCGGCCAGGCCCGTGGAACGTACGCGCGCGTGCACCCGAACGATCACGTCAACATGGGGCAGTCCACCAATGACGTGTACCCGACGTCGGCGCGGCTGGCGCTGCTGCTGGGCGCGGCGCCCCTCGGCGCCGCCGGCCGCGCGCTGGCCGACGCGCTCGCGAACAAAGCCGCCGCCTTCGCGGACATCGTGAAGACCGGCCGCACGCATTTGCAGGACGCGGTGCCGATCACGCTCGGACAGGAGTTCGGCGGCTACGCTGCGTGCATTCGCCGGGGCACGGACGATGTCGCCGGCGCATCGGAACAGCTCACTGAACTGAACATCGGCGCGACGGCGGTGGGGACGGGCCTGAACGCCGGCGACGAATTCCGGCGTCTCGTCGTGGAGCGCTTGGCGCACTACACGAATCTGCCGTTGAAACCAGCGGCGAATCTTTTCCGCGTGACGCAGAGCATGGGCGACGTCCTCGCCTACTCCGGCGCCATGCGGCGCCTGGCCGTCGAGCTCGGCAAGGTGGCGAGCGATCTTCGGCTGCTCAGCATGGGACCGCGCGCGGGACTGTCCGAGATCGCGCTGCCGCCGGTCCAGCCCGGCTCGTCGATCATGCCTGGCAAGGTGAACCCGTCGGTGCCCGAGATGGTGAACCAGGTGTGCTTCCAGGTGATCGGGTGCGACACCACCATTGCGATGGCGTGCGACGCCGGTCAGCTGGAGCTCAACGTGATGATGCCCGTCATCGCGTGGAATGCGCTGCACGCCTCGACGATTCTGCGCGAGTCGATGAAGGTGCTGCGACTGCGCTGCGTGGACGGCATCACCGCCAACGCGGCGCGCGCGCTCGAGCTGCTGGAGCGCAGCACCGCGGCGGCGACGGCGTTGAGTCCCTATATCGGGTACGCGGCGACCGCCGAGATCGCCAAGGTGTCGGTGGAATCCGGCCGGACGATCCGCGAGATCGTGCTCGAGCGCGGCCTCCTCGACGCGGCACGGCTCGACGCCGTTCTGTCGGTCGAGGCGATGACGCGCGGGGGCATCGTCGGCAAAGATGTCAAGGGCGGGTAGGGACGGCATGAAACTCGCCGAGCGAATCCGCCGCACCATTTTGACGCTCGCCGCCTGCCTCCTGGCATCCGGCATCGTCGTTCCTGCCGCGCCGGCGATGCCCGGCCAATCGGCTCAGGCTTCGGCACCGAAGAAGCCGAAGTCGCATCTGTTCGAGCCGCTCGATCTCGGCCTGCTCGAAGCCCCCGATCGCGAGCTCTGGCAGAAGCCCGATCAGATCATGGACTCACTGCTGATCGCGGAAGGGTCGGTCGTCGCGGATCTTGGCGCCGGCGGCGGGTGGTTCACGATTCATCTGGCGCGCCGTGTCGGACCGAACGGGTTGGTGTACGCCGAAGACATTCAGCCGGAGATGATCGAAGCGATCGGCCGCCGCGTGCAGCGCGAAGGGCTGCAGAACGTGCGCGCGGTGCTCGGCATGGCGAACAACCCGCGGCTGCCGGCGGGCATCGACGCCGTGTTGATCGTCGACGTGTACCACGAGATGGACGATCCGATCGCGGTGCTGCGGAACGTGGCGCGATCCCTCAAGCCGCTCGGGCGGCTGGGCATCGTCGGCTTCAATCCTGGTGGAGGCGGACCGGGGCCGGCGCCGGACGAGCGCGTGGATCCGCAGGCGATGATCAGCGCCGCAGAAGCCGCCGGGCTGCAGCTGCTGACGCACGAGCCGGTGCCGCCGTTTCAGTTTCTGCTGGTGTTCGGCCGATCGACCAGCCACCAGAGCGCGGGCATGCAGCCCGCCGCGACCAGCAGCTTCAGCAGATCGGCGACGATGAACGGCGTGAAGCCGACTGCGACGGCGCCGGCGAGCCCGCGCGGCAACGCGAGCGACAGCCACGCGACGCCGCCGGTGAAGACGACGGCGAGTCCGCAAGCCATCGCAAGGACCGAGGTGAGGTAGCGGCGATCGAATCCGCGCTCGGCGAGCCAGCCGGCCGCAAACGCCGCCAGCGGATAGCTCAGCAAATAGCCGGCGGTCGGTCCGAGCAAGCGTGCGGCGCCCTGTGGCAGACCCGGCGACGCAGCGAACACCGGCAGGCCCGCGACGCCGAGGGCGAGATACAGCACCTGGCTCGCCGCGCCCAGACGCGAGCCGAGCACCGCCGCGCCGAGCAGCACCACCATCGGCTGGAAGGTGAACGGCACGGGCGTGAACGGCAGTGGGATGCTGACCTGCGCGGCGATCGCGGTCAGCACCGTCACGAACGCCACCGCGCCGGCGCGCTCGGCGGTCCGGAGCGACCGTGAATCCGCGCGGGCGGTGAAAAGCGTGAGGAGCGTCGGCTGCATGGAGCGGATCTTAACGTATGCATACAGCGCTGACAATTGCGGGTAGCGACTCCAGCGGCGGCGCCGGCATCCAGGCCGACCTCAAGACGTTCGCCGCACATCGCGTCTACGGCACCAGCGTCATCACCGCGGTGACCGCGCAGAGCACGATTGGCGTCACGGGCGCCGTGGCGCTCGACGCTGATTTCGTCACGGCACAGATTGAAGCGGTCGCCGGCGACATCGCGATCCATGCCGTCAAAACCGGCATGCTCGCCTCCGCCGCCATCGTCGAGGCGGTCGCGGCCGCCATCGAGGAGCTGGAGCTGCCGCTGGTCGTGGTCGATCCCGTGATGGTGGCCACGAGCGGCGACCGGCTGCTCGATGCCGACGGGGTGCAGGTGCTGGTCGCCGAGCTGCTTCCACGGGCGCTGGTGGTGACGCCCAACATTCCCGAAGCGGAGGCGCTGTGCGGGCGGACGATCCGCTCGCTGGCCGACGCGCGGGAAGCGGCACGGCGGATTCAGGACATGGGTCCCTCGGCTGTGATCGTCAAGGGGGGGCACGCCGCTGGAGACGAGGTCGTGGACCTGCTGTTCGATGGAGAAGCATTCGTCGAATGGCGCACCCCGCGCATTGCCACAAAGAACACGCACGGCACGGGGTGCACGTTCGCGTCCGCTGTGGCTGCGAACCTCGCGCTGGGGCGATCGCTCAAGGACGCGGCTTTTGCAGCGCAGCAGTACGTGGCGGGGGCAATCCGGCACGGATTCGCGGTCGGCAAGGGACATGGCGCACTGGACCACTTCTGGAGGTTCCGCTTCGACCGGGACGCGACGATCGGCCACGAAGGCCAGGACTAAAGCCGGGGAACCGCTGACACCCGTATAATTGAAGCGTGAACACGCCGCTCCTGGCCATCGGCCCTGCGCCGCTGACGCTCGAGGCACTGACGCGGGCGCTGACGGCGGACGATCGCGGCGGCACGGATGGGGCGGTGGTCACGTTTCTCGGCCTGGTCCGGAATCATAACGTCGGCCGGCGCGTCCTATATCTCGAGTACGAGGCGTACGAACCGCTCGCGCTCAGGACGTTCGCATGCATCGCCGACGAGGCACGCGACCGGTGGCCGCGCGCGCGGCTCGCACTGCACCACCGGGTCGGTCGCCTGGAAATTGGCGAGGCCAGCGTGGCCATCGCATCGGCATCGCCGCACCGCGCCGACGCATACGCCGCGTGCCGCTACGCCATCGAGCGCGTCAAGCAGATCGCGCCGATCTGGAAGCGCGAATATTTCGAGGGCGGCGACCTCTGGATCGAAGGCGCGACGGCGGATCCGGAAGACGAGGGCGCCCGGACGGCGGCCGAGCGGGCCGCATGCGCATAACCGTCCGGCTATTCGCCCGGTTGCGCGACATCGCGGGGTCCACCGAGCTGACACGCGACGTCGCGCCGGGCGCCACGATCGGCAGCGTGTGGCGCCAGCTCGCGGGCGATTTCCCAGAGCTCGCCCCGTACGAGCGGTCGGTTTCGAGCGCCGTGAATCTCGATTACGCGCGGATGGATCGCGCCGTCGCCGACGGTGACGAGATCGCGTTCCTGCCGCCGGTGTCGGGCGGCTAGAGCAGTTTCCAGACGCGGTAGCCGCGCAAAGAACGTAGCGCGAAGGTTTTTGGCCGAGCGTACAGTGTGGTTATGTTTGACAAGCTTACCGCGGAAGAAAAGCGCTACACGGAGCTGATGCATCTGCTCGGGACGTCCGAGGTGCAGAACGATCAGGCCGAGTACCGGAAGCACGCCAAGGCGCTGGCCGAAGTGGAACCGCTCATCGAGCGGTTCCGCGAGTACAAGATCGTGGTCGACGACCTTGCGCAAGCCGAGGAGCTCGCCGGCGGCGGCGATCCCGACATGCGCGATCTGGCACGGGAGGAAGTGAAGGCGCTCTCCGCGCGGCGGGACGCCCTGCTCGCCGAAATCAAGATCCTGCTGATTCCGAAAGACCCGAACGATCAGAAGAACGTCATGCTCGAGATTCGCGCCGGGACTGGCGGCGACGAAGCAGCGCTGTTCGCCTCCGAGCTGTTCCGGATGTACAGCAAGTTCGCCGAGCGCCACGGCTGGCGTATCGACGTCATGTCGAACAGCGATACCGACGGCGGCGGGCTGAAGGAAGTGATTGCGACCATCGAGGGGCGAGGCGTCTACAGCAAGCTGAAGTACGAAAGCGGCGTCCACCGCGTGCAGCGCGTGCCGGCCACCGAAGCGAGCGGGCGCATTCACACGTCCACCGCGACGGTCGCGGTGCTGCCGGAAGCCGAAGAAGTGGACGTGCACATCGACGCGAAGGATCTGCGCATCGACACGTTCTGCTCGAGCGGCCCGGGCGGCCAGAGCGTGAACACGACCTACTCGGCCGTGCGGATCACACACCTGCCCACCAACACGGTCGTGTCGCAGCAGGACGAGAAATCGCAGATCAAGAACCGCGCGAAGGCGATGAAAGTGCTGCGCGCCCGCCTGTACGAGATGGAGATGCGGAAGCAGCAGGATGCCATCGCCAAGGATCGGCGCAGCCAGGTCGGCACCGGCGAGCGCTCGGAAAAGATTCGCACGTACAACTTTCCCCAGAACCGGATCACCGATCACCGGATCAATTTCACCACCCATCGCCTGACCGAGGTGCTGAACGGCGATCTGGCGGAGCTGCTCGACAACGTGTCGATGTTCTACCAGTCCGAAAAGCTCAAGGACGCGACCGCGGTCTCGTGACCATCAGCGCCAGCGTCGCCGCCGCCCGCCATCTTCTGCGCGAAGCGGGACTGTCCCAGACCGAGGCCGACCTCGACTCCCGTCTGCTCGCGCAGCACGTGCTCGGCTGGGAGACCGCGCGCTTCCTGACGTCGAGCCATGAGCAAGCGCCCGACGGCTTCGCCGCCGACTATGCGCCGCTCATCGCCCGGCGCGCGTCGCGCGAGCCGCTGCCGTACATCACAGGACACCGCGACTTCTGGGATCTGACATTCGAGGTCTCGCCGGCGGTGCTGATTCCGCGTCCGGAAACCGAGCTCATCGTCGAGGCGGCGTTGGAGCTCTTCCCGACGGTCACCGCGCCGCTGATGTTTGCCGACGCCTGCACCGGGAGCGGCGTGATCGCCATCGCGCTGGCGCGCGAGCGGCCGAACGCGCGGGTTGTCGCCACCGACATCTCGCCGGACGCGATCGGCGTCGCGCAGCGGAACGCCGCGCAGCTCGGAGTGGGCGGCCGCGTGCGGTTCGTGTGCGCCGATCTGCTCGAGCCAGTGACCGAGCCGGTGGATCTGATCACGTGCAATCCACCGTACGTGGCCGAACTGTCGCGGCCCGGACTCCAACCCGAAGTGCGCGATCACGAGCCCTCGGTGGCGTTGTACGGCGGACGCGACGGGCTGTCGCTCGTCGCGCGGACGGTCGCGGCCGCCCCTTCGCGGCTGCGGCCGGGCGGGTATCTGATCTTCGAGTTTGGGTGCGGACAGGATGTCGAGGTCGAGGCGCTGATCGACGAGTGCCCCGATCTCGAGCTCGTCGGCCTTCGGCGCGATCTGCAGGGCATCGCCCGGACGGCCGTCGCGCGCCGACGCTGAATGCCGGCGCGCCAGCGCGGCGGGGCCTGCCCGGCTTCGGTGACTCGCGAGGTCGCCGCGTTCCTCACGCGTTCTTGAATCGGAGATGCGATGGCCGACTGCCTCTTCTGCAAGATCATCAATCGCGACATCCCGGCATCGATCGTCTACGAGGACGACCAGATGCTCGCCTTCAACGACATCGACCCGAAGGCGCCGACGCACGTGCTCCTGATCCCGAAGCGTCATATGCCATCGCTGCTCGATCTCGGACCGGGTGATGAATCGCTCGTCGGCGAGCTCGTCAAGCGAGCGGCTGCGATCGCCCGCGAGCGGGGGATCGCAGCGGGCGGCTTCCGAACGGTGTTCAACACGAATGCGGATGCCGGCCAGACGGTGGCTCACATCCACCTGCACCTGCTCGGCGGCCGGCCGATGCACTGGCCGCCTGGCTGATCCGTCCCCGCGGATCCGCTAACCGTCGCTCCGCACGGCCGTCCAACGTCCATGCGGCTCGAGGTGTGGCGGAACGATCTGCGTTACGCCTGGCGAAACATCGTCAGGCAGCCCGGCTTCGCCGTTCTCGTGGCGATTACGCTTGCGCTCGGGATCGGCGTGAACACCGCCGTCTTCGCGCTGATCGACGGCGTCCTCCTCCGCCCCCTGCCCTACCCGCGGCCCCAGCGACTGGCGTTCATCTGGCAGACGTTGCCCGATCACGGCGTGCTGGAGCTCGAGACGACGCCGGCGGACTACACCGAATGGCAGAGCCTTCGCAGCTTCCAGTCTCTGGCGCTGATCGCGACGGGCAACTTCACGCTGACCGGCAACGGCGACCCCGAGCGCGTGCGCGGCGCCCGCGCCACGGCATCGCTGCTCCCGGTGCTGGGCATTGCGCCGCGAATCGGACGCGCGTTCAGCCCCAACGAGGATCGCGCAGACGCGTCGCCGGCCGTCATTCTGAGCGACGGACTCTGGCGGCGGCGATACGGCGCCGACCCGGCGGTGCTCGGCCGATCGATCGATGTGGACGGCCGGCCGCACACGGTGATTGGCGTCATGCCGCCGAGTGCGATATTGCCCGGTCCGCTCGCCGGGAGCGACGACCTGTGGCTGCCTGCGCGCATGAGCTCCGACGAGCGGATCAACACGATCAGCCACAACTACACGGCCGTCGGCCGTCTCGCCGACGGCGTGTCGGCGCGCGAGGCGGATGCCGAGATGCAGACATGGGCGGCCCATGCCGCGCGCGAGCGCGCATCGACGCATGCCGGGCTCGGCGCACACGTCGTCCCCGTCGCCGAAGACGCCGTCCGGTCGATCCGACCGGCGCTTCTCGTCTTGATGGGCGGCGTCGTCCTGCTGCTGCTGATTGCCGCGGCGAACGTATCGACGCTGTTGCTGGCGCGCGCGTCGAACCGCCAGCGCGAAGCGGCGGTGCGCGCAGCGCTCGGCGCCACTGGCGGACGCCTGGCATCGCTCGCGATCACCGAGAGCCTTTTGCTCGCTGCCTTCGGTGCGCTCGCGGGCCTCGGGCTTGGCGACGGTGTCCTGCGCGTCCTGGTGCCGCTGTTCGAGGAATCGCTGCCGCGCGCCGGCGCGATTCATCTGGACGGCCGCGTGGTCTTCTTCGCCGTCGTTGCCGCGCTGGCGCTCGGCGTCGGCCTCGGCTTGATCGTCGCGCTCCAGCGGCCCGCCGAGGCGCTCGGACAGGCCCTGAAGTCGGGCGCCCGTGGTCCTGGCGGACCGGGCGTCGCGCGCACCCGGTCCGCGCTCGTCCTCGTGCAGGTCGCTTCCGCCGTGGTGCTGCTCGCGGCGGCCGGGCTCATGGTGCGCAGCTTCCTCCGGCTGCAGCGCGTCGACCCTGGATTCGTCGCTGACCACGTCCTGACGTTCAGGCTCGCGCTGCCAGCCGCGGCCTACGGTTCCGACGCCAAGCGGCGCGCCTTCGTGGGCGATCTCGTCGCACGCCTGCGATCTGCGCCCGGTGTCGCGGCCGTCGGCGTGAACTCCCGGCTGCCGCTGGGCGGAAGCCGCGGCGCCAACGGCTTCACGGTCGAGGGGCAGCCCGACGTCACCGGCCAAGGGCCGATCGCTGATCAGCGTGAAGTCTCGTCCGATTACTTTGCCGCGCTGAAAATTCCGCTGCTCGCCGGTCGCCTCTTCGAGGCACGCGACGATGCATCCGGCGAACCGGTGGCCATCGTCAACCACACGCTGGCGCGGCAGTTCTTCCCGGATGCGCGCGCGCTCGACCGGCGGATTCGCGTCACGGCCGGTCCGGAGTCTGCCATCGGCTGGTCGCGGATCGTCGGCATCGTCGGCGATGTCAGGCACACGGGCCTGTCGCGCCCCCCGGTCGCGGAGATGTACCGGCCCTACGCGCAAACACCCTCGGCGGATTTCAGCGTCGTCCTTCGAACCGCCGGGGATCCGTCGGCATCGGCGCCGACGGCGCGTGCAGGCGTCCAGCAGATCGATGCGGCGCTTCCCGTCTATGACGTGCGCACGATGGACCAGCGGATCGCCGGATCCTTTGCCGAGCGCCGCGCCACCTCGGCGCTGCTGCTCGTCACGGCGGCGCTCGCGGCAATGCTCGCGGGCGTGGCGATCTACGGCTCGATCTGGTACTCGGTGTCGCGGCGCCTTCCTGAGATCGGCATCCGCCTCGCTCTCGGCGCGACGCCGGGATCGATTTGCCTGCGGATTCTGGCGCGTGCGCTGATGTTGACGATGGCCGGGGCGGCGATCGGCGGCGGCATCGCGATGACGGCTGGACCGATGCTCCGCGGCCTGTTGTTCGACACGAGCGCGACAGACCCCGCGACGTACGCCGCCGTGGCCGGCGCGGTGTGCCTTCTGACGATCGCGGCGAGCATCGTGCCCGTCCGGCGCGCGATGCGCGTCGATCCGATGGTCGCGCTGCGATCGGAATGAACAACGCTACGGCTGTTCGCGGGTCAGCAGATATGCGCCCGTGCGGGCGTCCCGATCGAGGAAGAACTCCACCGCCTTGTAGCCGCGCGCGAAATAAGTCGTGAAGATCTCGCGCGTCGCCATCCGCCATCGCCTCGCGAGATCGGGCGCGGCAGGCAGCATCTCGGTGAAGCCCATCGGAATCTGCACGATCACGCGCCGTGCATCGTGCGCCAGATTCACGTCTGTGCACTCCATCCACGCGCCAGCCGGCGTCATGCGATTGACGGGTGACGCATGACCGACCTCGTGGGCGCGCACCGTGAAGGGGCCGGACGGCTTCAGGCGGCGTTCGACGTGCGGCTTCCGAATCCACCATTCGGCGACGAAGCGGTCGGTCGGATTCCCCCGGTGCAGCGGGCTCGACGATTCCCCATACAGGTTCACCGCATACTCCCGGCAGACGACGCCGAGCTTGGCGAAGTTGAGGTGCGCGTTCATCGCCTGCAACGGATCGTACGTCCACTCGATCAGGTCGAGCCCCATGGCCAGGGCGCGCTCGCGCTGCTGCACCTTCAGCGAATGCCCGACGCCGCTGCCGCGATACGACGCGACCACGCCGGCCATGTGCGACCACTGGGTTGGCCGCCCGTCCTTGATGCCGGGCAGCGAGTAGACGAACCCGATCATCCGATCGCCGTCGAACGCGCCGATCAGGATGCCGCCGCGGTGGACCGACACGGCCAGAATCGGCACCGGCACGACCTCGTCGTAACCCGGGCCCCAAATCAGGCGCTCCAGCTCGACGACCTGCGCGAAGTCGTCGAGCGTCTGAAGATCGCGAAAGGTCACGCTATCGCTCATCGGTCATAGCCGTTTCCAAAATCAACGTAGCGCGAAGGCTTCAGCCGAGCGCTGCTCGCGACCCGAGGATCAGACGCGGAAGCTCGCGCAGCGAATCGACGACGGGCACGCCGCGGGCCGCGAGCGCCGCCGCCTCCTCGTGCGGCGCCGATCCACGATGCAGGAGCACGGCACGCATGCCAGAGCGCAGGGCGCCATCGACGTCCTGCCGGAGGCTGTCGCCGACCATCACCGCCTCGTCCGGTCTTGCGCCGGCGAGTTGGAGCGCCGCGGCGAAAATGCTCGGATGCGGCTTCATGAAGCCGTGGTCCGACGACGACACCGCGGCGGCTATCAGCCCCTCGAGCTCGAAGTGCGACTGAAACGACGCGAGGCAGCGGTGCGAATTCGAAATCAGGCCCAGGCGAAGACCCGCCTCGGAAAGCGCTCGCAGCACCGCCGGCACGTCGTCGTACAGCTCGAAGTGGCGGCAGGCGGCCCACTCGCCAAAGATCTCGCGGGCACAGGCATCGAGCCGCGGACCCGCGCCGCCCATCTGTTCGATGATGCGGCGGGTGTACGCCACGAAGATCTCCGCGTCGTACTCGTGCAGGTCACCGTCAGGAGCGTCGAGGAGCGGCGCCGCGCTGACGACCGCCGCGTCGAATTTCGCCGGATCGGCGTCCATGCCGTAGCGCGCGCAGAAGTCGCGGTAGCCTTCGCCGCGAAACGTCGGTCCGGGAAAGATCAGCGTGAAATCGACGTCGAAGAAGACGGCTCTCGGTGTCACGAATTGGTCAATCCCGAGGTCCCTCCTGGTAGGGACCCGCGATCACCACGGTTGCACGATCGGGATCGACCGCCTGCCGGGCGGCGGCATTGGCATCGTCGAGCGTCACGGCGCGCAGGAGGCCGGGCAGACGCACGTCGTAGTCGAGCCCGAGGCCGAACAATTCTGCGACTTGAAGGAAGTTCGCGATGCCGGCGTTCGTTTCGAGCGCCCGCGGCATCGAACCGATCAGGTACTGCCGCGACTCGTCGAGCTCCTTCGCCGCGAGGCCGTCGTGGCGCAGCGTGCGGAGCTCCTCGTCGATCGACGCGACCGCGCGGTCGACGTTCGCCGGACTGACGCCGGCGCGGATCGCCAGCGGACCCTCGGCGACATTCGCGTCGAGCGCGCTCGACACGTAGTACGCCATCCCCTGGCGCTCGCGGATGCTGTCGCCCAGCCGGCCGCCGATCGAATACTGCCCGAGTGCGTTGTTCATCAGCCAGAATGCGTAGTAGGCCGGATCGGTTCGGCGAATCGTCGTGAAACCGTACGCGATGTCGGCTTGCGCCTTGTTCATCATCGGGATGACGAGCCGGCGGCGATCCGCCGCCTGCACCGGAGCGGCCACCGTGACTGCTGGCGGCTCGGGCCGGCGCCACTCGCCGAACACGGTCGACACCACTTCGCCAGCGCGTGCCGGATCCACGTCGCCGACGATCACCGCCGTCAGCTGGCTCGGAGCGAATCGCGCGGCGTGCAGTCGCGCGAGATGATCGCGCGTCAGCGACTCGACGACGTCGATGCTGCCTTTCGTGCGGCGCCCGTACGGGTGACCGTCGTGATACAACAGCGCCATCAGCGACTCCGACGCGCGGACGGCTGGATTGTCGTCGTCCTGCCGAATCGCCGTGATCACTTCGCCCTTGCGGATCGCGATCTCCGTCTCGCTCAGCGCCGGCGACATGACGATGTCGCCGAGTAGCGCGAGCACCGGATCGAAGTCTTCCGCGAGGCACGTGCAGACCAGCGAAAACAGATGACGCGTGACAGAGACGGTCAGCGTGATGCCACGGCCGTCGAGGTCCTCGGCAATCGCATCAGCCGATCGCGTGAGCGTTCCCCGATCGATCGTCCGTGACAGGAGCCAGGTGGCGCCAGGGGTCGCCGCGGGATCGCAGATGGATCCGGCGCGGACGGCCAGGTTGATCGCGACGGCCGGCGTCGTCCGCGTCTGCTTGCTGAGGCAGACGATGCCGTTGTCCAGCGTGATCCGCACGGGCGCCAGCCCCGCGCGCGATTCTGAGGTTCCCACGGTCATTGCGCCACCTCGTCCGCCGGGCGTTGTTCGCGTACCGGCAGCGGGTCGAACCAGCCGATGGTGCGGTTCGCGTCCGTAAGGACGGCGCGTGCCGCGGCTGCGACCTCGTCGAGCGTGACCGCCGCGATGGCCGCCGGCGCGTTCAGAAAGAGAGTGGCAGTCGCAATCGTCTCGAAGTATCCGAGCTGGTGCGCGATGTTCGTCACGCTGTCGCCGTCGAACACGAGGCGCGCCTTGAGCTGCGCCTTCGCCTTCGCGAGCTCTGCTGCCGTAACGCCCTCCCGGCGTGCACGGTCGAGCTCTTCGAGCAGGACGGCTTCCACGGAGGCGAGGCTCTCGCCTTCGGTCGCCGTGGCCGAGAGCGTGAACAGGAACGGATCGCTGGTAGGCAGCAGCGATCCTGATACGTTCGAAGCGAGCCCGCGCTCGACGAGCGCGCGATACAGCCGCGTGCTGCGCTGGGGCGGCGGCACTCGGAAGCTCGCCCAGAGGTTCAGGCCCTTTGCTCCCGTCAGCACGGCATCGAGAATCAGCAGCGGAAAGAACTGCGGATGGGCGACGCCGGGCGCGTGGTACGCGACCTTCAGATAGCCGGCTGTGCCTTCCTTGCGCAGCGTCAGGCGCCGCTCGCCGGTCTGCTCCGGCTCGACCGTCGCGAGCCGCGCAATCGCCGGCCCGGGTGCGATGCCGCCGAAGTGATGTGTGACCCTGCGCAGCGCCTCGTCCGTCTCGACGTCGCCCACAATCACCAGCGTCGCGTTGTTGGGGACGTAGTAGCGGCGGTAGTACCCGTACAGATCGTCGCGGGTCATCGTCTCGAGATCGGACAGCCAGCCGATCGTGGGGTGCCGGTACGGATGCGCCTTGAACGCCGTCGCGGTGAGCTCCTGATCGAGCAGCTGATCCGGATCGTTCTCGCCGCCCTGCAGCTCGGAGATGATCACCGTGCGCTCCGACTCGCAATCGTCAGGGTGATACAGGCAGCTCGCCATCCGCTGGGATTCGATGAACAGCATGCGGTCGAGCGCGTCGCGCGTCGCTGTCTCCAGATACGTGGTCTGATCGATCCACGTGTAGCCGTTCCAGCTGCCGCCAAACTGCTCGATGATGCCTTTCACCTGATCGCGCGGGATGCGTTCGGTGCCCTTGAAGTTCATGTGCTCGCACCAGTGCGACACGCCGGTGAGGCCGGGGCCTTCGTCCTTCGATCCCACTTTGTACCAGCACCAGACCGACGCCAACGGCGCCGCGTGCTCTTCCCGGATGAGCACTTTCAGCCCGTTGTCGAGGGTCGTCTCCGTCATCGCCCTGTCTGCTGCGCGCATCAGATCATTATAGAATCGGTGAGATACCCATGCCTGAGTGGAAAGACACCGTCAACCTGCCCCGGACCGACTTCTCCATGAAGGCGAATCTCCCCACCGCCGAGCCGCTGGCGCTCGCCCGGTGGGCCGGGATGGACCTGTACGGGAAGATTCGCGCCCGCCGGCAGGGGGCGCCGAAGTTCGTGCTGCACGACGGCCCGCCGTACGCCAACGGCAATATCCACATGGGGACGGCGCTCAACAAGATCCTGAAGGAGCTGGTCGTCAAATCGCGGTCGATGGCCGGTTTCGACGCGCCGTACGTGGTCGGCTACGACTGCCACGGCCTGCCGATCGAGCTGCAAGTGGACCGCGAGCTCGGCCCGAAGAAGCGCGACATGGCGGTCGCCGACTTCTGCCGCGCCTGCCGCGCGTACGCGAAGCGGTTCGTCGGCACGATGAGCGAACAGTTCCAGCGTCTGGGCATCCTCGGCACCTGGGACGATCCGTATCTGACGATGAACTTCAAGTATCAGGCGTCGATCGCGCGCGCGTTCGGCCGGTTCGTCGAGCAGGGCCTGGTCTACAAGGGCAAGAAGCCGGTGCACTGGTGCATTCACTGCCGCACCGCGCTCGCCGAAGCCGAAGTCGAATACGAGGATCACACGTCGCCGTCGATCTATGTCGAGTTCGCGCTCGCCGAGGAGAGCCGCGAGGAGCTCGCCAGGCGCGTGCCGCCGCTCACCGGACGCGACGTCTCGGTGATCATCTGGACGACGACGCCGTGGACGATTCCATCGAACCTGGCGATCGCGTTTCATCCGGACTTCGACTATGCGGCCTACGACGTCGATGGCCGCGCGGTGATCGTGGCCGAAGCGCTCGCGGCCAGGGTCGCCGAGGCGGGCGGACGCACGTTCGGGCCGCCGGTCGCGCGCATGAAGGGCGCCGAGCTGGAGCACATCCGGTTTCAGCATCCGCTCTACGCGCGCGCATCGGAGGGGGTGCTGGCCGATTATGTGACGCTCGACGCCGGCACCGGCGCAGTGCACACGGCGCCCGGACATGGCAGCGACGACTTCAACACCGGTATGAAATACGGGTTGGAGATCTACGCGCCCATCGGACCGGCAGGGCACTTCTTCGACACGGTCGAGCTGTTCGGCGGACAGCGCGTGTTCGACGCGAACCCGCACGTCGAGCAGGCGCTGAAGGCGCGCGGCCGCCTGTGGCATCGACAGGCGTTCCAGCACCAGTATCCGCATTGCTGGCGGTGCCACAACCCGGTGATCTTTCTGGCCACGAGTCAGTGGTTCATCAGCCTGGACGGAGACCCGAGGCTGGAGGCTGGCGGCTCGGGGCTCGGAACCCGCACGCTGCGCGAGGCGGCGCTCGACGCCATCGACAACCACGTCCGCTGGATTCCCTCATGGGGCCACGACCGCATGCGCAACATGGTGGCAACGCGGCCCGACTGGTGCATTTCCCGGCAGCGCGTCTGGGGCGTGCCGATCCCGGCGGTCGACTGCCGCGCCTGCGGCGAAGCGATCACGACGCCTGCGCTCGTCGAGAAGACCGCCGCGGTCTTCGACCAGTACGGCGCCGATGCGTGGTACGAGCGGCCGACGGAGGAGTTCCTTCCGGAGGGGCTGACCTGCCCATCGTGCGGCGGCTCGGATTTCGACCGCGAGATGAACATCCTGGACGTGTGGTTCGACTCGGGATCGAGCCACGAGGCCGTGCTGTCGGTGCGGCCCGAGCTGACGTGGCCGGCCGACATCTATCTCGAGGGGAGCGACCAGCACCGCGGCTGGTTTCAGAGCTCGTTGCTCGTCGGCCTTGGTACGCGAGGCCACGCGCCCTTCCGCCAGGTCCTGACGCACGGCTTCATCGTGGCCGAGGACGGCCGCAAGATGTCGAAGTCGCTCGGCAACTCGATCGAGCCGCAGGACATCATCAAGCAGAGCGGCGCCGACATCCTGCGTTTGTGGGTGTCGATGAGCGACTACACGCAGGAAGTGCGCCTCAGCAAGGAGATCCTCGCGCGCGTCGTCGAGGCGTACCGCAAGATCCGCAATACGCTCAGGTACCTCCTCGCGAACCTGTACGACTTCGACCCGGCCACCGATCGCGTGCCGCACGCGCAGATGGAAGAGGTCGATCGGTACATCCTCGCGCGCTACGGCGAGATGGGCCAGCGCATCCTCGCGTCGTACGAGGCGTACGACTACGGGGCGATTTTTCAGGCGCTGAACACGTTCGCCACCGTCGATCTCAGCGCGCGTTACAACGACATCTCCAAGGATCGGCTCTACACGTTCGCCGCGAAATCGCGCGAGCGCCGTTCGGCGCAGACCGCAATGTACACGATGCTCGACGGTCTCACGCGCCTGGCCGCACCCATTCTGTCGTTCACGGCCGACGAGCTGTGGCAGCTCATCCCCGGGCACCGCGAGGAATCGGTGCACATGGCGGTGTTTCCTTCGTCGGCCGATCTGCTGATGCGGGTGGATGCGGAGCTGACCGCCCGCTGGGACCAGCTCGCGACCGTGCGCGAGCAGGTGCTGGCGGAAATCGAACCGCTCCGAAAGAACAAGACCATCGGCAGCTCGCTGCAGGCGAAGGTAGTCCTGACGGCAGCCAAATCCGAGCTCGCGCTGCTCGAGCAGCACGCGCGCGATCTGCCCATGCTGTTCATCGTGTCGGAGGTCGAGCTGCGGCCCGCGCCGACCGACGTCGAGGCGCACGAAGAGGCGAAACCGCGCGTGACGATCGAACGGGCCGGCGGCGTGAAATGCGAACGGTGCTGGCGCTACGTGCCCGTCGTCTCCAGTGAGCCGGCCACGGAAGGGTTGTGCGAGCGCTGCCAGGCGGCGCTGGCCGAGACCGTGAGCCACTAGCGTGGCCGAGACCGTCATCGATCCCGAGTCTTCCGGCGAACACCACGTGCCGGCGCCCGCGAGGCGCCTCGAACTGTGGCTGCCGCTCGCCGTGGTCATCGTCGATCAGCTGACGAAGGCCGCCATCCGGGCCACGCTGCTGCTGCACGACAGCGTCACGGTGGTGCCCGGCCTGCTCGACTTCACGTACGTCCGGAACACCGGCGCCGCTTTCGGGATCTTGAACGGGGCCGACTTCCCGTTCAAGACGGTGCTGATCGCATTGATTGCGACCGCCGCGCTCGTCGGCGTCGGGCTGTACGCCGCCAGCCTGGCGCACCATCAGCTGGTGGCGCGCGTCGGCCTGGCGCTGATCATCGGCGGCGCGGCCGGCAACCTGTTGGATCGCATTGCGGTCGGCTCCGTCGTCGACTTCGTGGACGTCTACTGGCACACGTATCACTTCTGGGCGTTCAACGTCGCGGATTCGGCGATCACGGTCGGCGTCGCCATCATGATGCTCGACATGCTCGGAGTGGGAACGTATGTATCCAAGACTGCTTGAGCTGGGACCCATCACGGTCTACACCTATGGTGTCCTGCTCGCCGCGGCTTATCTGCTCGGGCTGAAGCTCGCGATGGTCCGCGCAAAGGCGCGCGGGCTCGACGAGGCACGGGTGCTCGACCTCGGCATCTACATCATCATCAGCGCGCTCATCGGCGCGAAGCTGCTGCTGCTCGTCACCGACTACCGGACGTTCATGAGCGATCCGCGCGAGCTGCTGACGCTGGTGCGCTCGGGCGGCGTGTTCTATGGCGGGCTGATCCTCGCGGTGATCGTGGCGCTCTGGTACATCCGCCGCTCCAAGCTGCCGCTCTGGACGACCTGCGACATGTTTGCGCCCGGGATTGCGCTCGGCCACGTCATCGGCCGGTTCGGCTGTCTGTTCGCGGGGTGCTGCTACGGCAAGCCGACGACCAAGCCGTGGGGCATCACGTTCACGAATCCGTTTGCGGCCGCCAACGTCGGCACGCCGCTTGGCGTGCCGCTGCACCCGACGCAGCTCTACGAAGCGGGCGCGGAGTTCATCATCCTCGTGCTGCTCCTCACGACGGAGCGCAAGGGAAAGCCGTTCGCCGGGCGCACATTCTGGCTGTACATGCTGCTGTACGCCATCTCGCGGTTCATCATCGAGTTCTTTCGCGGAGACGAGCGCGGCAATGTGGGGTTCCTTTCGACGTCGCAGTTCATCTCGGTGCTCCTCGCGCCGCTCGCCATCGTGATGCTCGCGTACCTGGCGCGCAGGGCGCAGGCGCCGGTCCCCGAGCAGCGCCGGCGCAAGGCGGCATGATCGCCGGCTCTGCGTACGTTT
>DATATJ010000288.1:0-6030 GCA_036268855.1 Vicinamibacterales bacterium | reverse complement strand
GTCGTTCGCGCTGTCGCTCGAATCGCCGGCGCAGCTGGTCAGCTATGCCGTGACCCGCTGGCGCTACAAGCTGCCAGCCGACTACTACGACACATATCCCGAGCGGGTGAACGGGGTGACCAAGGAGCAGATTCAGGCGGCGGCCCGTAACTACCTCGCGGCGGACCGGCTGCAGATCATCGCGGTCGGCGACCCGGCCAAGATCGCGGACCCGCTGAAAAAGCTCGGCGAGGTCGAAACCTACGACACGGACGGCAAGCGCATCTCGTCGTTCTGAGCACCGCCATTGCCCTTGCGTTTACTCGGGATGCGTTGCGTCGCTGACGCGCTCAGAACCGCCGGACCGTAATCGATCCATCGCCGGTGCGGAGGCGTACGGCTTTTCCGCCAGACCCCATCGTGCCGCGCACCGTGTGCTTCGACAGCTCGCCGACGACATTCGAGACGGTCACATCACGCAGGCGGATGCCGCCGTCGCCCGTGTGCGCGTCCAGCTGGCCGCTGAAGCCGTCCGCCACCTCCAGCGTGACCGACCCATCACCCGCGACGATGTCCCAGTCGGAGGCGGGCGCGCTGCCTTTGTCGGCATGGATCGTGACCGCGCCGTCGCCTGACCGCGCGCGCAGGCTCGTGAACGTTCCACTGGCGGAAATGCTGCCGTCGCCCGTATCGACGTCCAGCCCTCCATTCACACCTTCGACCTTGATCGAGCCGTCGCCAGAATGGGCGCGGAGATCGCCGTGCAGACCGCTGGCCCGAATGCTTCCATCACCCGATCGGAGCTCGACGCGCCCCGTGATGCGTTCGATGTCAATCGACCCGTCGCCGCTCTTCGCGATGACATTCGCTGTGGCGGGCGCCGACACGATCAGCCGCGCGCTGCGCGAGCCGGTGTGGAACGAGAAGCCCAACCCGTGCTGCCGATCGGGTACCTTGGCCTCGACGCTGACGTGGTTGCCGGTCTGGTCCGCGTGGACGTCGATCGTGTCCGCGTCGGCCTTGTCGCGGGCGCGCTTCTCGATCACCACGAGCACTTCGGACTTGTCCCACGGCCGGATCTCGATGGAGCCGTCGAACGTCGAGAGGTCGATGTCCGGCCTGTCCGTGGTGGTGAAGGATTTCTCCTGGCGATCGACGAACCGGCCCATGCCGGCGCCTACGATGTCCACGCAAGCCGATCCGGTGAACAGCAGGGCGGCCAGGCCGACCCCCAGCGACGCCTGAACAGGAGACCAACGGGCCATGAAGAATCCTCCGACGCCTTAGACGACGACTGGAGGGCGGACGTTCAGAGGACTGGGCCGCGCTCGCGCGAATACACCAGCTGCCCGCCGACATACGTCTGCACCACGCCGAAATGCGCGTCCAGCACAGCCAGATCGGCCACCGCGCCCGCCGCGAGGACGCCGTAGCCGACGAGCCCCAGTTCGCGCGCGGCGGTCGTCGCACACAGCGTCGCTGCGTCTACCGGCGACAGACCGACGCGAGCCGTCAACGTCCGGAACGCGCCGTCCATCGTCAGCACGCTGCCCGCGAGCGTGCCGTCGGCGAGGTACGCGGCGTCCGCGCCGATCGTGAGCGCCTGGCCCCCAAGCGAAGCTCGTGCACCCCGCGGCAGACCGGCCGCCGCGGTGCCGTCGGTGATTGCGAAGACACGCGACGGGCGCTTCGCCGCGATCGCCATGCGCAGCATCGCCGGGTGCACGTGGACGCCGTCACAAATCAGTTCCGCGGCGACCTCCTCCGCCTGCAGGACAGCTCCGGCCAGGCCGGGGGCGCGATGACCGATCGGCGGCATCCGATTGAACAAGTGCGTCGCGTGACGCGCGCCAGCGGCGATGCCCGCCAGCGCCTGTTCATAGGTGGCGCCGGAATGGCCGAGCGAGACGCGGTGCCCGCGCGACACGAGCGACGCGACGAGCTCGAGGCCGCCGTCCAGTTCCGGCGCGAGCGTGACGATGCCGACGTCGGGCGTGGCACGCTCGATCTCGCGCAGGATGTCTGCGCCATCGAAATCCGGGTCCCCGTCCTGATCGGCTGACGCGGCAGTGCGGGGCAATCGCAGGCACGCAGCCGGCTGGGCGCCGCGATACGCCGGGTTGATAAAATTGCTTTCCAGGTGCATGGGCAGCACCCGCGCGCCCCGCGGCGCCGACGCACGCGCGCGGCGCACCTGGTCGAGCGCCGTGCGAAGCGCCTCTGGTCCGCACGCAACCGTCGTCGGACAGAACGCCGTGACACCGTAACGCGGCAGGCGCTGCGCGATCGCCTGAATCGATCCCTCGCCGTCGAGCACGTCGGTCCCTTCGACACCGTGGACATGGACGTCGACGAAACCGGGAACGATGTAGTGGCCGTGAAAGGCAAAGGCCGCGTGTCCGCCGCTGGCGGCACCGGCGCGAATCTCCGCGATGCGGCCGTCCTCGATCACCAGCGTGCCCGGCGACAGGATGCGATCGGGCAGGACCAGTTCCGCGCCCGACAGGACGATCATCGCGTGGCAGCCGCTGCCGGACGTGCCGCGCCGATGGCGGCCGCGTCCGCGCCCAGCGCCGCCGGCACAATCGTCAGCGCGTGCATCATGTTGGCCGGCAGGCGGCGCGTGATTTCCGTGCGCAGCGGCTCCAGAAAAAGATCTGCCGCCGACGCCAGCAGGCCGCCGACGACGAGCACCTCCGGATCCGTGACGGCGACCAGGTTGGCGGCGGCCATCCCGAGATACTTCGCGGTGTCGCGCACGACGGAGATCGCGACGCCGTCGTCGTGTCGCGCGCCTTCGAGCAGGTGCTCCACGGTGATCTTCGTCAGGTCGCCGTTCACCATGTTCTCGATGCCGGATCGATCGCCCGCCTTGATGCGCCAGACCAGGCGGCGAACGATGCCGGCTGCGGCCGCCTCGGCCTGCAGGCATCCGGTGCGGCGGTAGTCCTCGCGCTCGACCGGATTCAGCGCCAGCCACGCCACCGCCGGCGCGCGGCCGTGCGCGCCCGTCACCGCCACGCCGCCGCGCACGATGCCAGCGGTCGCATGCTCGGCGACGCCGAAGTACACCACGTCGCGCACGGTCCGGGCGGCGCCGCACCAGGCCTCGGCCAGCGCCGCGGCCGTTCCCGATGCCATGACGCCGCCCGAATTGAGCGCGTCAGCGTACCGGGGACGAAGCGCCGCGAGCACGGCGGCGGTCGTCGCCGATTCCGGAGACGTGGACGACACACCAAGGCTCAAATCGCCCTGGCAGGAGCCCGCCACACGATCGAGCACGTCGATCGCCGCCTCCGCGAGGCCTGACGAGCCGTCCGCCTCAGCGCGCGCGCGGACCTCACCGTCGTCGCCGACGATCACCGCGATCACGCCGTGTTCCCTGAGTTCGAGGCCCAACATTTCAGATTTCAGATTTCAGAGTTCAGAGTTTGAAGTGGAATCAATTGGCGCTTTCAATATGCAATTTGCAATGTGCAATTTGCAATTTATGGTGTCGCCTCCCGCTCCCAATCCGTGTGGACGTGCAGCTTCTGGCCGACCAGCGGAAGGGACGTGGGCTCGCGCGAATCATCGGTGCGCTGAAAGAGCACGCGATCGATCCGGTCGACCAGTCCGAACAGCTCGCGTTCGTTCGGCGCGTGAATCACCAGCACGCCGGAGCCGGCGGCGGGCGGAAAGCGGCGATCGTCGAGATAATCCCGGTCCATCGTGACCAGCGTGCGGCGGAGCTGATTCGCCAGCTTGTAGTGCTTCACATCGGAGGCACGACGCAGCTCGTCGTCTTCGAGCACCCAGAGCACGTCCCAGCCGAGCACAGTCCGCATGTGCGCGACGAGGCGCGCCGGCACGTTCGCATCCACGTAAATGCGCGGCGACGGCGAGAGACGCTCGGCGTGCGCCGCAAGTTCGGAGGACAGAGTGCCCATGGGGAAGCGATCTACACCTTTTGATGATCGGCGGCCTTTGATTGATGAGCCGCCTTGGCCTGACGCGTCAGGTCGGCCACGAGCGCCGCCCGCTGGTGGACGAGCTCCTTGCGTGTGCGGCGGCCGTTCGGCGAACCGACGGCGTACTCGCAGAAGAGCGGGAACGCGATCGTCGAATCGCAGTACGCGACGACGGTGTCGGGCAGCACGCCGGGATTGATCTTGCCCCAGCTCACCGCTTCGGCCGGGGTCGCACCCGACAGGCCGCCCCAGACGACGGAATCGGTGGTGATCTGGATGAAGTAGTCGTTGCCGCCTTTCGGGATGCCGTACACCTCCCACAGCGTCGGCTGTGCCTGCAGGTAGAAGTTCTTCGGCGATCCGCCGCCGAGAATCACGCAGCCGTTCTGCTTGCCTGCCAGCACGATCGCGCACACTTCGTTGACGTCCTTGTTCGGATCGATCATGAAGCCGCTGCCGTTCATCAGCTCGTGGTAGGCGATGTTCATGCCGATCGAGCTGTCGCCCGGCGACGAGGTGTAGACGGGCACACCCGCGAGGGCGGCGCGCGCCACCACCGAATGCTCCTCGCATCCGGGAAACCGGTCCAGCAGGTCGCGGCCGAGCAGGTAATGGAACTCGGACGTCGCCACCGGGCCGTTGAGCCCGGAGCGGACGATGAAGTCGCGGATGTACTGATCGGTTTCGAGCAGCACCGTCGCGGGAAAGAGGACGTCGTAAATGCGGATGACGCCATCTTCGTAGAGCTCGACGTCGTTGACGAACGGCGAACCGCGGTGCAGCGTGAAGTTCAACGCGTAGTGCAGATCGTGGTAGAGATTCGCGCCGGTCGAGATGACGAAGTCCGCCAACCCGCGATCCATCAGCTCGATGATCGAGCCGCCGAGGCCGGCGGGCGTCATCGCGCCCGCAATCGTGAGGCCGATGGTCGTCTCGTTTTCGGGGGCGAGCATCTTCTCCGAGAAGATCTGGCACGCCTCGGAGAGGCGCCCCGCATTGAAGGCCTGGAAACCACTGTCGATCAAATGGCGAATCTCGGGGCTGCCTTTAGGCCGGTAATTGTTGATGGGCTTACCCGACAGCGACTTTTTCAGGGAATGCCCGGGCGCGCCGGGGCTGCGATGCGGCAACGTCTGCTCCTTGTAGTCAGTTCCGTGCGTGCCACCACGGGAACTCGCACTCGGGTGACCGTTTAGCTTAACATCGACGGTTGTGACAGGTGAATACGACTGGCTGTGGTGGGCGGTCGCCGCGGGCGCCGCCGTCGTCGTCGTACTCGGCTTCTGGATCTGGCGAAAAGGCCGGCCGTTTGCGCGCGGCGACGTCTTTCGCGCGAGCCGCCTCACCGGTGGCAATCACCTGTTTCCGACGCAGGTGCTCGTCACGCCGACCAGCATCGTGCAGTACACGCCGCGGTGGGTCGGGAAGGCGGAAGAGACGATCCACATGGCTCACATCGCGTCGGTGAAAATCGACACCGGGATGCTCTTTTCGGACGTCCTGATCGAGACCAGCGGCGGTACCGACCCCATCCGGTGCCATGGGCACGGCAAGGGGGACGCGATCGCGATGAAAAACCTGATCGAGCGGTACCAGACCGACTACTACCGGACCGGGCGCCCTGTCGAACCGGCCCCGACCGGCCGATAACGACTACGCCAAAGATGGACGATTTGACCTTCAGCGCCAGGCGGGCGAGCGCGTCAGCGGTCAAGGCGGTCGAGCCCGCCGATCTCGACACGCGGTTTCGCAGCCTGGTGCAGTCCCCCCTGCGCGCGGGCATCCTGCGCTACATGAACGCGAGCCCCGGCGACAGCTACGACGTCGAGTCGCTCATGCAGACGTTTGGCCGGCTGAAGCTGGACGTCGAGAACTGCGTCCGGGAGCTCGCCGACTTCAGCGTCGTCCGGGTCGTGCCCGGCAACCCGCCGCGATACGTCGCCGTGCGCCCCCAGCCGGAGGCGCTCGCCGATCTCCTCGACACCTTTCTCGAGCGCCGGGCCACGGTGTCCACCGAGGACCAGTCGCCGTCGGTGCAGCGCTTCCGCGAAATGATCGGCCGCGACGAGAAGATGCTGATCGTGTTCGAGTGGATCCGCAC